>NZ_FPCB01000006.1:0-354603 GCF_900116815.1 Methylobacterium sp. 174MFSha1.1
CCTCACGGCCGACGCGCAGTCCCGCGTCTACGGCGACGCCAACCCGGCCCTGACCTATCAGATCGGTGGGCGCGGGCTGGCCAATGGCGATGTGCTGACCGGTGGGCTCGCCACCGCCGCCGACACGCGCAGCTCGGTTGGCGCCTACGGCATCGGCCAGGGCAGCTTGGCGGCTAGCCGCAACTATGCGGTGAGCTACGTCGGGTCGGATCTGGCAGTCACAGCCCGGCCGCTGACCCTCACGGCCGACGCCCAGTCCCGCGTCCACGGCGAGGCCAACCCGACCCTGACCTACCAGGTCGGCGGGCGCGGGCTCGTCAACGGCGACAGCCTCACCGGTGCGCTCGCCACGACGGCCGCGACGGGCAGCAGCGCCGGCACCTACACCATCAACCAGGGTTCGCTGACGGTCACGCCCAACTACACGCTCACGTATATTCCGGCCGACCTGACGGTCACGCCCGCCCCCGCGGCGGCGCAGCCCTCGACCGCCGCCATCACCCCGACCGTCGCCAGCACCGTCGAGCGGTCGGCCTTCACACCCGACGGATCCTCAACCGCGATGGCCCGGATCGTCGGCACTCCCATCCAGTCCGGAACGGCTTCCGTCGCCGATCCCCGGTTCGACAAGACCGTTGTCTGCCTGACGGGCGCGGGCGGCTGCTTCGTCGTCGCGCCGGCCGGCCTCCTCACCCAGCCGCCCGGCGCGACCAACGGCCCTCGCGCCGAAGCCGCCCTGCCCACCCCCTGATAGGAACACGGACCCGGCGAGCCATCCCGCCGGCGCCCGTCCATGACGTGATCGAAATGAGTCCCAGTGCATGACGTCCCTGCCGCTGTTCTACCGCTCGGTCGTCCCCCTCGACCGTGACGCCCACCGCGCCTGGCACCTCGCCCAGCCGCAGCGTTTCGCCTTCGCCCGGGCGAGCCACCTCGTCCCGGCGCTGGCCGAGGAGATCGGCGCCGCCTGCCGGCACCTGCCCGTGGTCTTCCTGCCCGAGAGCCTCGGCCCGGTGCCCGTCTTCCTCGTCGGGGCCGCGCCGGGACAAGGCGCGCTGATCGACGATGCCGGCACCTGGACCGGCCGGTACCTGCCCGCCTACCTGCGCCGCTACCCCTTCATCATGGGCGAGAGCGCGGGCAACGAACCGCTGGTCTGCATCGACGCCGAGGCCGACCTCCTCCGTCGCGACGCCGCCGAGCCGGCGGAGTCGAGCCTTCCGCTGTTCACCAAGGACGGCCGGGAGACGCCGCTGCTGCAGGAACGGATCCGCCTCGTCGCCGACTACGCCGAATCCGCCCGGCGCACCGCCGCGTTCGGGCGCCTGCTGCAGGATCTCAAGCTGCTGCGGGCTCTCACCATCCAGGTGCATCATCCGGTGACCGGCGAGAGCCACGTCCTGCACGGCGCGCTCGGCGTCGACGAGGCCGCCCTCGCCGCGCTGCCGGAGGAGGCCTTCGCCCGGCTGCGCCGCGAGGGCTGGCTGGCGACAATCTACGCGCACCTGATCAGCCTCCAGGCCGTCGCCGATTTCCTCGTGCCTGCCACGCCCGCCTCGGCGCCTGCCGCTCCCGTGGATGCCGCCTGATGTCCCTGTCCCTCCTGCCCTCCTCGTGTGACATGCGCCTCGTTCTCCGCTCCGCCCTCGTCGCCTCCAGCGTGCTCGCCGCCTCCGCGTCGATGCCGGCGCACGCCCAGTCGCCGCGCCCCAAGCCGGCCGCCGAGGCCGCGCCGACGGTCCCGGCCGAGCCCGGGCTGACGACCGCCACCTACGGCGACTGGGTCCTGCGCTGCCAGCGGCTCGCCGGCGACAATGCAGGCCGCATCTGCGAGGTGTCGCAGACGATCCAGGCGCAGGGCCAGCCGGCGCCGGTGGCGCAGATCGCGATCGGCCGCCTGCCGGGGCAGGACGGCCTGCGCATGACGGTGCTGCTGCCCGCCAATGTCAGCTTCCCCTCGAGCGTGCGGGTGGCGGAGGTGAAGGACGCGAAGAACGGCCTCGACCTAGCCTGGCGGCGGTGCAACCCCGGCGCGTGCGTGGCGGACGGGGCGGCGACGGAGGCGGTGCTGGGCGGCTGGCGCAAGACCGAGGATGCGGCCCGGATCGCGTTCAAGGATGCGGACGGGCGCGAGGTGGCCGTGTCGCTGTCCCTGCGCGGGCTCGGCCCGGCGCTGGACGCGCTCGCCAAGGAGAAGATCTGACACGATCTCCGGAAGCTTCCTTCCGGAGATCGTATCGAAAGGCCGCGCGGTGGAGCCTACGGCTCCACACACCTGAGCGAAGCCGATCTCCGCATCGCGAAAGCGATCCGGTCGGAGATCGTACGAGGCGCGCTCACGGCCCGGGTCCGGACGCAGAGTGCCCGGACCTCGCCTCACACCATCTGCGGCGCGAGGGTCGCCGCGACGTCGCGCAGGACGGGCAGGAAGGTCTCCAGCATCCGCTCCACCGCGACCCGGTCGACATTCGCCCCGGCATTCAGGGCGCAGACGATCCGCCCGTCGTAGCGCCGCACGGGCACCGCGAGCGAGCGGTATCCCACCTCGGCCTCCTGATCGACGAGCGAGTAGCCCTGCGCCCGGTCGCGGTGGATGGCGGTGCGCAAAGCCGCGCGGTCGACGAGGGTCTGGGGCGTCAGCGGCTCGGGCCGGATGCGCTCCAGGAACGCGGCGAGGTCGCCGTCGTCGAGACCGCCGAGGAGGACCCGCCCCATCGAGCTGCAATAGGCAGGGATCCGGTAGCCGACATCGACGCCGACGCCGAGCAGGCGGGTCGGCCCGGCGCGGGCGATGAACACGATGTCGTCCCCGTCGAGGATCGCCGCCGAGCAGGCCTCGTTGAGCCGGCCCGCCACCCGCTCGACCGCCTGCTGCAGCGTCGCCGACAGGCTGTTGGACGAGAGATAGGCCGTCGCGAGGGACAGGACCTTGGGCGTGAGCTGAAAAAGCCGCCCGTCCGACCGCACGTAGCCAAGGCGGTCGAGGGTGTGGAGCGCCCGCCGCACCGTGGCCCGCGGGAGGTCCACCTCCCGGGCGACGTCGGCCAGCGTCATCAGGGGCCGCTCCGCACCGAAGGCCGAGATCACGCGCAGGCCCCGCGCCAGGGCCTCGGAAAAGTCCGGGCCATGCTCGTCGACGAGTCGCTGGTCGGCCTCGGAACGTCTGACGCGCGGCATGGGACGGTCTCTGGAACGGTCTCTGGTGCGGCACCCGGAGCGATGAGCCCGGCCCGATGAGCCCGGCCACCTGTGCGTGGCCCGGCGCGGCCTGGCAAGAGCCACGACCGCAGGCGCCCGCCGCCGCCGCATCGGGCGCGACCTGCCCATCGTTCGTGCTTGCAACAGCTCCAGACTGGCTTAGAATTCGAACATATGTTCGTTCAACGAACACATCGAGAGACCCAGCCATTCTGGGCAGACGCTCGCCGGAGGCCGCCGCCATGATGAGCCGTGAGCAGAACGACCACATCACCCGCAGCGGACCGGGGACGCCGCTCGGCACGCTGATGCGCCGCTACTGGCAGCCGGCCGCCCTGGTGGACGAGCTGCAGGGCGAGCGCCCCGTGGTGCCGGTCCGGCTGCTGGGCGAGAACTTCGTGCTGTTTCGCGACGAGGCCGGGCGCTACGGGCTCCTCGACCGCGACTGCCCGCATCGCGGGGCCGACCTCGCCTATGGCCGGCTCGAGCACGGGGGCCTGCGCTGCGCCTTCCACGGCTGGCTGTTCGACGTGGAGGGGCGCTGCCTCGAGACGCCGGCCGAGCCGGCGGGCAGCAAGCTCTGCCAGAATATCAAGCAGCGCGCCTATCCGGTGATCGCGCGCAGCGGGATCCTGTACGCCTACCTGGGCGAGGGCGAGCCGCCGGCTTTCCCCGAGCTCGACTGCTTCCTCGCGCCCGACGCCTACACCTTCGCGTTCAAGGGGCTGTTCGAGTGCAACTGGCTGCAGGCGCTCGAGGTCGGGATCGACCCGGCGCATGCCTCGTTCCTGCACCGGTTCTTCGAGGACGAGGACACCGCCGCCTCCTACGGCAAGCAGTTCCGCGCCGCCTCGGCCGACAGCGAGCTGCCGATGACGAAGATCCTGCGCGAGTACGACCGGCCGATCATCAACGTCGAGCGCACCGAGTACGGCATGCGGCTGATCGCGCTCCGCGAGATCGACGAGCAGCGCACCCACGTCCGCGTCACGAACCAGGTCTTCCCGCACGCCTTCGTCATCCCGATGTCGGCGGACATGACGATCACCCAGTGGCACGTCCCGGTCGACGACGAGCATTGCTACTGGTACGCGATCTTCACGAGCTACGGCGCACCAGTCGACAAGCAGCGGATGCGCGACCAGCGCCTGGAACTCTACGAACTGCCCGAGTACCGTTCGCGCAAGAACAAGACCAACGCCTACGGGTTCGACCCGCACGAGCAGGCCCACTCGACCTATACGGGGATGGGGCTCGACATCAACGTCCACGACCAATGGGCCGTCGAGTCGATGGGGCCGATCCAGGACCGGACGCGCGAGCATCTCGGGCAGTCGGACAAGGCCATCATCCTCTACCGCCGGATCCTGCGCGAGCAGATCGACAAGGCCGCCTCGGGCGACGCCCCGCTGATGGTGCTCGACGCGCGGCACGCCAGAAGCATCCAGGGTCCCGCGACGATGGACGGGATCGGCCCGTCGAAGGGATGGGAGACCTACTGGATGGAGGTGGACGTGCGCCGCCGCCGCGGAGCCCCGTGGATGCCCGCCCTCCCCTCCGAGGCGGCCCCGGACGTCGCCCCGCCGGTCGCGCCCGCCCCGCCGCGCCGGGACGCAGCCGAGTAGCGCGCGCGACCTCGATTGCCGCCCGAGCCGGAGGAGGACGGCCGTGACATTCGTACAGGACCATGGATTGTGGAATACCGCGCAGGCCGACGCGGCCCGCGAGGTGCGCGAGCTTTGCGATCCGGAGCGGATCGACACCGTGCGCCTGTCCTTCCCGGACCAGCACGGAATCCTGCGGGGCAAGACGCTCGTCGCCGCCGAGGCCGTCAAGGCGCTCGAGGCCGGATGCACGATCACCACGACGATGCTCGCCAAGGACACCTCGCACCGTACCGTCTTTCCGGTCTTCAGCGCCGGCGGCGGCTTCGGGATGCGGGAGATGGAGGGCGCGGCGGACGTCATCATGGTGCCCGACCCCACGACGTTCCGGACGCTGCCCTGGGCGCCGCGGACCGGGTGGCTGCTCTGCGACCTCTATTTCCGCGACGGCCGCCCCGTCCCCTTCGCCACCCGCGGCCTCTACCGCTCCGTCCTCGACACGCTGTCCGGGCGGTCGCTCGACTACGTCGCGGGGCTCGAGGTCGAGTTCCACGTCTTCAAGCTCGACGATCCCCGCATGGCGCCGAACGATGCCGGGCAGCCCGGGACGCCGCCGGAGGTCAGCCTGATCTCGCACGGCTACCAGTACCTGACCGAGCAGCGCTACGACCAGATCGAGCCGGTCCTGGAGATCCTGCGCCGGGACATCGTCGCCCTCGGCCTGCCGCTGCGCTCGATCGAGGTCGAGTACGGGCCGAGCCAATGCGAGTTCACCTTCCAGCCCACGACCGGCGCGGCGCCCGCCGACCTGATGGTGCTGTTCCGCAGCGCGGTGAAGCAGATCTGCCGCCGGCACGGCTACCACGCCACCTTCATGTGCCGGCCCCGCATCCCGAACGTGGTCTCGTCGGGCTGGCACCTGCACCAGTCGCTGCGCGACGTGCGGACGGGGGCGAACGTCTTCGCGCCAACCGAGGGCCCCGGGCCGCTCTCGGCCTTCGGCATAGGATTCCTGGGCGGGCTCTTGACGCATGCGCGCGCCTCGAGCGTGTTCACGACCCCGACCATCAACGGCTACAAGCGCTACCGCTCCTACTCGCTCGCGCCCGACCGCGCCGTCTGGGGCTGCGACAACCGCGGGGTGATGATCCGCGTCCTCGGCGGCCCGGGCGACCCGGCGACGCGGCTGGAGAACCGGGTCGGCGAGCCGGCGGCGAACCCCTACCTCTACATGGCGTCGCAGATCCTCGCCGGGCTCGACGGCGCCGACCGGGGCCTCGATCCCGGGCCGAGCGCCGATACGCCCTACGAGACCGCGGCGCCGCTGCTGCCGAAATCGCTGCGGGAGGCGGTCTACGCCTTGCATGAGGATCCGTTCTTTCGCGGCGCCCTCGGCGACTCGTTCGTCGACTACTACACGCACATCAAGACCGCGGAGATCGACCGCTTCCAGGCGGAGGTCACCGAGTGGGAGCAGCGCGAGTACTTCGAGATCTTCTGAAAAGAGCTTGGCGGGGAATCACGAGAGATGAAGCCTGGTCGCATTTTCCGGTTCGCCGTTGCCCTCGCCCTGGCCTGCATCGGCCTGCCCGATTGGGCCCGAGCGCTCGACCAGCCGGTCCGCCTCGGGGTCCTGAGCGACATGAGCGGGCCGTTCTCGGACCAGGTCGGCGCCGGCTCCGTCGCCGCCGCCCGTCTGGCGCTCGAGGATTTCGCGCGCGAGAGCGGCGGCCTCACGGTCGAGCTCCTCTCCGCCGACCATCAGAACAAGCCCGATATCGGCCTCGGCATCGCCCGGCGCTGGCTAGACCAGGAAAAAGTCTCGGCGATCGTCGACCTGCCGAATTCCGGCGTCGCCCTCGCGGTCGCCAACCTGATGCGCGAGCGCAACCGCGTCGCGCTCGCCTCGAGCGCGATGACCTCCGACCTGACGGGGAAGTTCTGCGCGCCCACGACCGTGCAATGGGTGTCGGACACCTGGGCGCAGGGCTCGGCGACGGCGCGGGCGCTGGCCGAGCGCGGCGCGAAGAGCTGGTACTTCCTCACCGTCGACTACGCCCTCGGCCACGCGCTCGAGCGCGACGCCACGCGGGCGCTCGTCGAGGCGGGCGGCCGGTCGTCCGGCGGGTCGCGACTTCCCCTCGGCACCGGCGACTTCTCCTCGGCGCTGCTCACCGCGCAAGGCGCGGGCGCGCAGGTCCTGGCGCTGGCCAATACCGGGGCCGACATGATCAACGCGATCAAGCAGGCCGGCGAGTTCGGGCTGACGCCGAAGATGAAGGTCGCGGCGCTCTTCATCCAGCTCTCCGACACCCATTCCCTCGGCCTCGCGACCGCGCAGGGCCTGCAGCTCGTCTCCGCCTTCTACTGGGACCGCGACGAGCGCACCCGCGCCTTCGGCGAGCGCTTCGGCGCCCTCATGAACGGCCGTCGCCCGACCGAGGACCATGCGGGGGTCTATTCCGCGACGCTCGCCTATCTCCGGGCGGTGCGCGATGCCGGCACGGTCGAGGGCGACAAGGTCGTGGCGACGATGCGCAAGGCCCCGATCGAGGACCCGCTCTTCGGCACGGTGACGATCCGCCCGGACGGACGCGCCGTGCACGACATGTACCTCTACGAGGTGAAGGCTCCTTCCGAGAGCAAGCGGCCCTACGACTACTACACGCTCGTGACCACCATCGCCGGCGACCAGGCGTTCCGCCCCTTGAAGGACGGCGGGTGTCCGATGAAGGACTAAGCAGATTTCGCAAAAGTGGCCGCCGGTTTTGCGGCGAAAATCTGCGATAAGATAAGACTCTAAGAGCCTATTTGAGCGGTTACGCCGATCGATCTGCTTACAGGCCGACATCTCTCGACGTCATCCCGGGGCTCGTCGAAGACGAGAACCCGGGATCCATAACCGCTGAAGCAGCCTGAAAGGGCGGGCAGCGTTCCGTTTCATCCTGCACCGTCAGCGGTTATGGATCCCGGGTTCCGCTCCGCGGCCCCGGGATGACATTGAGGGGTTCAATGCGGTCGGCCAACTCAAACAGGCTCTAAGCGGACGAAGCGTTGGCCTGCCAACGCAAGTCTGCTCAGAGCGTCTTGCCCTCCCGACTGCCGCTCCCGGATCCCGCCGCATGACGCACCGCCTGACCGCATCTCCCGAAACCTGCCGCTGGGGTTACCTCGACGCGGGCGTCCCGCCGGCCCTCACGATCCGCAGCGGCGAGCGGGTCACGATCGAGACCGTCTCCGGCGGACCCGACGCCCTGCCGCCGGAGGGCTTCCACGTGCCGCCGGAGTTGCTGGCGATCCACGCCGCCGAGACCGGCATCCCCCAGGGCCACATCCTGACCGGCCCGGTGGCGATCGAGGGCGCGCGGCCCGGCGACGTGCTGGAGGTGCGGATCCTCGACGTGTCCCTGCGCCAGGACTGGGGCTACAACCGCCACCGGCCGCTCGCCGGCACCCTGCCGGACGACTTCCCGGTCCTTCACCAGATGAACATCCCGCTCGACCGCGAGCGCCTGACCGCCCGGATGCCCTGGGGGCTCGACATCCCGCTGTCGCCGTTCTTCGGCGTGATGGCGGTCGCCCCGCCGCCGGCCTGGGGCCGCTGCACCTCGATCATCCCGCGCGCCTTCGGCGGCAACCTCGACAACCAGGAGCTCATCGCCGGCACCACGCTCTTCCTGCCGGTCTTCACCGAGGGCGCGCTGTTCTCCTGCGGCGACGGCCACGGCGCGCAGGGCGACGGCGAGGTCAACGTCACGGCGATCGAGACGGCTTTGTCCGGCACCTTCGAGTTCGTCCTGCGCCGGGACCTGCGGCTCACCTACCCGCAGGCCGAGACGCCGACCCACGTGATCACGATGGGCCTCGATCCCGACCTCGACCGCTGCGCCGAGCGGGCGTTGCGCGAGATGATCGACCTCGTGGTCGCCCGCGCCGGCATCACCCGCGACGAGGCCTACGCCCTGTGCAGCATCGCGGCCGACTTGCGGGTGACGCAGACGGTCAACCAGCACAAGGGCGTGCATTGCATGCTGCGCAAGGACTACCTGGTGCGGTGAGGTCGTATCAGCGCCGCCCGGGTCGAACCGACCCGTCCCGCCTCGGCGGGGCGGACGAGCCCGAGGCGTAACGGTCGCGGCGGAACAGCCCGCGCTCCCGCGGCAGTCGCGTGCGCCCCGCGACGAAAATCGGATCTGCGCCCGCGTCCTGACCGTGCAGGATGGCAGCTTACCCGATCATGCCCGCACGACGGACTTCGCGGTCCGGAAGTGAGCGGCCCCGGCGGAACGCGACGCGGGGCGACGGAACGACGACGCGTCGTCGGATCGTGAAATCGTACGCATCCGGGTCGGCGCGGCGTCCGTCAGCCTGCCTGCGAGGTGGGCCCGCGGACGAGCCTCACCCTTATCCGGGCCGACGCGACGGCCGACCGCGCAGGCTACCGGAGAATCGGCGCTTCCATTTCGCCCGCTGAACGATATTCTCGACTGTGAACGTCCTGGAGCACACGGGACGGGTTCGGGCGGGGAAATGCGGAAAGCGGGCGGCATGATCCAGGCGGGTGGGCGGTCGGGAGCGATGGAGGTCGGCCGTGATGAGGCCACGACGCGGGCCGTGGCGGTACCGGATCGCCCGACGAGCCCGACGGCGGCGACCTGGACGGATGACGTCGCCACGCCGGGGCTCCTGCGCCGGATGGCGGCCCTGCTCGACCGCGACGGATGTGAGGCCGCGCAGCGGACCGTTCTTCCCCGCGGCTGGCATGTCGGCCTCTTCCCCACCGGCCTGGCGCAATCGGCCCTGCGGCCGGACGGCTATGCCGGGCCGGGCGTGGCGCTGCCGGATCTCGGCCTGCCCCGGGTGATGCTGGGCGGGAGGCGGGCCGCTTACGCCGGCGACATCCCCCTCGGGGCGACCGTCGGGCGCCGGACCACGATCGAGAGCGTCGCGGAGAAGACCGGCCGCAGCGGCCGGATCGCCGTGGTGACGGTCCTCAACGCCCTCGACGTCGGCGGGCGCGAGGTCGTCGCGGAGCGCGAGGATTACGTCCTGCGGGAAGCCGCCCCGCGCGGGTCCGAGCCCGCCGCCCCGCGAGAGGTCCGGGCGCCGCGGCCCTGCGACGTCGCGCGCAGGCTCGTGCCCGACGAGACGCTGCTGTTCCGCTTCTGCGCCGTCACCTTCAACGCCCACCGCATCCACTACGATGCGCCCTACGCCACCGGCCGCGAGGGCTATCCGGCCCTCGTGGTCAACGGCGCCCTCACGGCGCTCCTGGCCCTGGAACTCGTCCGGGAGGCCGCCGGGCGCGAGCCCGCCGCCTTCGACTATCGCATCCTCGCGCCGCTCTATGCCGGGCGTCCGATGCACCTGAAGGCACGGCGGGAGGCGGACGCATGGCGGATCTGGGCCGAGGACGAATCCGGGACGGTCGCCCTCGAGGCCACCTTCCGATGAGCGCGCCCTCCCCCGCCGCCCGGCCGCTCTCCGGCATCCGGGTCGTCGACCTCACGAGCGTCGTGGTCGGCCCGGCCTGCACGCTGCGGCTCGCCGATTTCGGCGCCGAGGTCATCAAGATCGAGCCGTCCGGCGGCGACATGCTGCGCTGCCTCGGCGGTCCCTCCCCGGGCGGGCGCCATGCCGGCTCGTACCTCCACCTGAACCGCGGCAAGCGGGCGCTGGGCCTCGACCTCAAGGCCCCGGCCGCCCGCGCGCTGCTGGAGCACCTGATCGGGAACAGCGACGTCCTCGTCGCCAACATGCGCCCGGAGGCGCTGGCCCGGCTCGGCCTCGACGCGGAACGCCTGCGGGAGCGGTTCCCGCGGCTCGTCCACTGCACGATCACCGGCTTCGGTCCCGGCGGGCCCTATCGCGGTCGCCCGGCCTATGACAGCGTGGTGCAGGGCGTCTCGGGCATCGCCGGCCTCGCCGAGCGGCGCGACGGCCGCCCGCTCTACGTACCGCTGCTCCTCGCCGACCACGTCACCGGCGAGATCGCCGCCGCGGCGATCCTCGCCGCCCTCGTCGGCCGGGAGCGGACCGGGGACGGCGCCACCCTCGAAGTGCCGATGCACGAGACCATGGCGGCTTTCGTGCTGCAGGAGCATCTCGGGCCGCGAAGCTTCGACCCGCCGATCGGCCCGGCCGGCGACGCCCGCGTGCTCAATCCGGAGAACCGGCCGCTCGCCACGGCCGACGGCTGGATCAGCCTGACGGCCAATTCCGACGCGCAGGTCCACGCCTTCCTGCGCGCGGTCGGGCGCCCGGAGCTGATCGACGACCCGCGGCTCGCCACCGTCGCCGACCGGTTCCGCCACGTCGACCTGTGGTTCCGCATCCGGGCCGAGGCCCTGGCGGCGCGCACGACCGCCGAGTGGCTCGCGGTCTTCGCCGCGGCCGACGTGCCGGCCATGCCCTGCCACAGCCTCGAGTCGCTCGAGCACGATCCCCACCTCGCCGCGGTCGGGCTGATCGGCACGGCGACGCACCCGACCGAGGGCCGCGTCCGCACCATCCGGCCGACGATCCTGCACGATGGAGCGCCCGCCCCCGCCGGCCGCCCGGCGCCGCCGCCGGGCTTCGACACCCGCGCGGTCTTGCGCGAGCTCGGCCTGAGCGAGGCGGAGACGGACGCCCTGATCGCCGCCGGGGCCGCCTTCGAGACAGGGACCGGCTGACCACGCCACGGCCCGACGGCGAACACGCCGCGGGCGTCGACACACAGGGAGGAGACGCCACGATGACAGGGTTACGATGGAAGGGCCTTTCGATAGGGCTCGCGGCTTCATGCCTCGCCGCCGGCCTCGCCCTCCCGGCGCGTGCCGCCGATCAGGGCCCGGTGAAGATCGGGGTCCTCGTCGATCTGGAGGGTACCTACGCCGATATCGGGGGCTTGGGCGCCGTCGAGGCGGTGCGGATGGCGGTCGAGGATGTCGGCGGCAGCGTCCTCGGGCAGCCGATCGAGGTCGTCTCGGCCGGCGGGCAGAACAAGGCGGACGTCGCCGCCTCGATCGCCCGGCAATGGTACGATTCCGGCGTCGACGTCATCACCGACCTGCCCTCCTCGGCGATGGCGCTCGCGGTGATGAACCTCGCCAACGAGAAGAAGAAGATCGCCCTCGTCACCAGTGCCGGCTCCTCCGACATCACCGGCAGGTTCTGCTCGCCCTACACGGCGCACTGGACCTGGGACACCTACGCGATGGCGAAGGGCACCGGCTCGGGCGTGGTCGCCCAGGGCGGGACCGACTGGTACTTCCTCACCGCCGACTACGTGTTCGGCCAGGCGCTGGAGCGCGACACCGCCGCGGTGGTGAAGGCGAGCGGCGGGCGCGTCCTCGGCGCGGTGCGCGCGCCCCTCAACACGCAGGACTTCTCCTCCTTCCTGCTCCAGGCTCAAGCCTCGAAGGCGAAGATCCTGGGCCTCGCCAATGGCGGAACCGACACGACGAACGCGATCAAGCAGGCGCGGGAATTCGGCCTCACCGACTCGATGCAGCTCGTCGCGCTGATCGCCTTCCTGAGCGACGTCCACTCGCTCGGCCTCAAGGTGGCGCAGGGCCTGCTCCTGACGGAGGCCTTCTACTGGGACCAGGACGAGGCGACGCGGGCGTGGTCGCGCCGCTTCTTCGCCCGGATGAAGCGCATGCCGAGCATGACACAGGCCGGCGCCTACAGCGGCGCCCTGCACTACCTCAAGGCGGTGAAGGCGGCCGGCAGCAAGGACCCGGACGCCGTGATGGCGCAGATGCGCCGCACGCCGATCGAGGATTTCATGACCCATGGCGGCACTTTGCGCGCCGACGGGCGGGTGATCCGCGACATGTACCTGTTCCAGGCCAAGACCCCGGCGGAATCGACGGGGGAGTGGGACCTCTACAAGCTCGTGCGCCGCATCCCCGGCGACGAGGCGTTCCGTCCGCTCAATGAGGGCGGCTGCCCGCTGGTGCGCACCGAGAAGGAGACCCGCCCGTGAAGCGCTTCGCCGTCACCGCATTCGGCCGCCCGCTCTGCGCCCTGGTCGAGGACGATCCGGTCCCACGCGGCAGCGAGGTCCTGCTCGACCTCGAGCGCTGCGGCGTCTGCCACACCGACCTGCACCTGCGGGAGGGCCATTACGACCTCGGCGGCGGGCGGCGCCTCAGCCTCGCCGACCGCGGGGTGACGCCGCCGGTGACCCTCGGCCACGAGATCCTCGGCCGCATCGCCGCCGCGGGACCCGAGGCGGGCGAGGTCGGGATCGGCCGGCGCGTCCTCGTCTTCCCGTGGATCGGCTGCGGCACCTGCCACCGCTGCCTTGCCGGCGAGGAGAACCTGTGCGCCGCCGGGCGCTGCCTCGGCGTGCACCGGCCGGGCGGCTTCGCCGAGAAGGTCGTGGTTCCCCATCCCCGCTACCTGATCGACGTCGAGGGTCTCGACCCCTCCGCCGCCGCGACCCTCGCCTGTTCGGGCCTGACCGCCTACTCGGCTCTGCGCAAGGTCGGGGGCGATCCGGCCCGGGACTGGCTGCTGCTGATCGGCGCCGGCGGGCTCGGGCAGAGCGCGCTCCGTCTCGCGCGGGCGCTCGGTCATACCCGTATCGCGGTTGCCGACACGGCGCCGGACAAGCGCGCCCGGGCGCTGGCGCTCGGCGCCGACCTCGTCCTCGACCCGGCCGATCCGGGCGCGCGCACGGCTTTGCTCGGCCTTGAGACCGGGCTCGCGGCGGCGATCGACTTCGTCGGCAATGCCGAGACCACGCGCTTTGCCATCGATACATTGCGGCGCGGCGGCCGTTCGATCACCGTCGGCATGTTCGGCGGCGAGATCTCGCTGTCGCTGCCGCTCCTGCCGCTGCGCGCCCTGACGCTGACGGGCTCCTACGTGGGCAATCTCGGCGAGTTGCGCGACCTCGTCGCTCTCGTGAAGACGCACGGCCTGACCCTCGTCGAGACCGAGACGCTCCCCCTCGCCCAGGCCGAGGAGGCGATGCGGCGGCTCGAGGCCGGGGCGGTGGCCGGCCGTCTGGTCCTGTCGAACCGGAGCTGACGCGATGCGCCGGTCCCGGGCGGTGTCGCCTCCGCCCGGGAGTCAGATGTTAAGCATCGGACTCTGCCGCATCATACGGTTTCCGCTCGATTCACTCAGGTATAGATCGAACGCGCCTTCCCTCTCCCGTATGGGAGAGGGGCCGGGGGTGAGGGTGCTACGGTTCCGTGTGAAGCACTCAGCGTAGAGCTGCCAGCACCACGCTGAGCGTTCTACACTGAAGCGTGTCACCCTCACCCCTACCCCTCTCCCACACTGGAGAGGGGATCCCGCGCTATACTTGGTCGGGAACAGATCAGGCGGAAACGGTATCAGCCGTTCTCCCCGACGAACTCCTGCCGCATCGGCGTGAACACGTCGGTCAGCGCCCCGGCCTCGACCGCGACGGCGGAGTGGACCGCGCCGGAGGGAACGAGGAAACTGTCGCCGGCGACGAGGCGGGCGGTCTCGCCCGCGATGGTGATGTCGAACACGCCCCGCTCCACCAGCGTGCATTGCACGTGGGGATGCGTGTGCGCCGGGCCGACCGCGCCGGCCTCGAAGGCGACCCGCACCAGCATCACGCCGTCGTCGTAGGCGAGCACCTGTCGGCGCACCCCCTCCCCCGCCGGCTCCCAAGGAACCTCCGCCCCCCGGGTGAAGACCTGTCCGCGCCGTCCCATTCGGTTCTCCTATTTCACGAAACCCATGCTGCGGGGCAGCCACAGGGTGATCTCCGGCACGAAGGCGATCAGCACCAGGCAGACGAGGAGCAGGAGCAGGTACTTGCCGATCGGCCGCACCGTCTCCTCGAGCGAGACGCCGCCCACCGCGCAGGCGGTGTAGAGGCCGAGGCCCAAAGGCGGCGCGAACAGGCCGAGCCCCATCGCGATGATGAGCACGATGCCGTAATGCAGCGGCGCGATGCCGAAGCCCTGCGCCACCGGCAGGAGCAGCGGCCCGAAGATGATCAGCGCCGGCGCCCCTTCGAGCGCCGCCCCCATCACGACGAGCAGCGCGATCGAGACGAGCAGGAAGATCCAGGCGCCGCCGCCGTGGCTGAGCGCGATCATCGCGTCGGCGAGCGCGTGCGGGACCTGGTTGATGGTGAGCGAGAACGCGATGGTCTGCGAAGCCGCGACGACGAACAGGATCATGCCGGCGAGCGTCGCCGAGCGCACGAACAGGTCGGCGAGCGCCCGAAACGAGAGCTCGCGGAAGCACAGGATCCCGGCCGCGATCGCGTAGACCACCGCGAAGGCGCCGATCTCGGTGGCGGTGGCGAAGCCCGAGCGGTAGCCGCCGAAGATGATGACGATCACCCCGAGGCTGACCGCGCTCGACCACAGGAGGTGGCGCAGGCTGTGATGCGAGCGCTCGACCGGGGCCGGGCGCATGCGCGCCGAGAACACCACCACGCCGGCGATGAGGGCGGCGGCCATCAGCAGGGCCGGCAGGATGCCGGCGGCAAACAGCCCGCCGATCGAGATGTTCGCGACGTAGCCGAGGATGATGAGGTTGATGCAGGGCGGGATCGTCTCCGCCATGATGGCGCTGGCCGCGAGAAGCGCCACGCCCTCGCGCGGATCCTGGCCGGAGCGGCGCATCGCCGGCACCGTCACGGTGCCGACCGCGGTCACGTCGGCGAGCTTCGAGCCGGAGATGCCGGAGAACAGCACCATGGCGAGGATCGTCACGATGCCGAGCCCGCCCCTGCGCTCGCCGATGCCCCGGCGCAGAAGCTCGATCAGCCGCACCGACATCCCGTTCACCTCCATGGCGAGGCCGGTCAGCACGAAGAACGGGATCGCCAGGAGCACGAAGTTGTCGATGCCGCTCGAGGCCTGCTGGGCGAAGACCGCCGGGTCGATGCCGCCGTCGGAAGCGAGGAACGCGAGCGCGCCGACCGAGAGCGAGAAGGCGATCGGGATGCCCGATCCCAGCGCCAGGGCGAAGCCGAGGAGCAGGAGCGCCAGCGGGCTTGGGGACGCATCGGGGAGGAGGATCGTCCAGGCGGCGACGAAGCCGACGATCCCGGCAAGCGCCAGGACGGCGAGGCCGACGTCGCGCCCACGCAAGGCAGAGAGCCGCGCGGCGATGAACACCGCCATGCAGGCCCCGCCGACCACCATCGGGTAGATGAACAGGTTCTGCGGCAGGCCGAACGGCGTGACCTGGGTCGCCGCGGTCGCCGCGTAGGACAGGGCGCAGGCCGCGAGCGCCAGCGCGACGCCGAGTTCGACCAGGAGGCCGGCGGCCTCCATCACGGCGCCGACCGCCGGCGGCACCGCGTCGCGCACGATGCGGATGCCGACATGGCGCCCATGCGCCACCGCCGCAGCACCCCCGAGGAAGGCCACGACGATCAGCAGCATGCGGGCGACCTCGTCGGCCCATTCGAGCGAATCGCCGTGGACGAAGCGCCACAGGACGGCGGCGGCCACCACCAGGAGGTCGGCAAGCAGCGCGAGGGCCGCCAGCGCCTGCACGGCGCGCAAGAGGCTCGCGACGATCGCGGCCGGCAGGGGGGCGCGGGCCGCAACGGTGGCCGGGCCGGTCTCGACGAGCATGGGGCGGCTCCTCAGGCCTGGGTGATGGCGGCGAGGATCGGCTTCGTCGCCGGGTAGGACTTGGCGAACTCGTCCCAGAGCGGCGTCACCAGGGTGCGGAAGGCGGCGCGGTCGCACTCGTGGATGCCGACGCCGTTGCCCTTCAGGGTCGCGAGCGCCTTGGCCTCGATCGCGGCGGCCTGGCCGCGCTGGAACGCCGTCGCCTCCGCGGCCGAGGCCAGGAAGGCGTCGCGGTGCTCGGCCGGCACCTTGTTGAAGGCGCGGTTGCCGATGACGATGGTCTGCGGGTTGCAGATGTGCCGGGTCAGCGTGACGTGCTTGGCCACCTCGTAGGCCTTGATGGCGAGGATCGTCGGCGCGTCGTGCTCCATCCCGTCGATCACACCGGTCTGGAGCGCGGTATAGACCTCGCCGAGCGACATCGGGGTCGGCGAGGCGCCCATGGCGCGCAAGGTCGCGACGAAGTTCGCGACCGGCAGGACGCGGATCTTCTTGCCCTTCATGGCGGCCGGAGTCTCGGCGGCCTCCCGCGCCGTCACGTTGCGGCCGCCCAAGCTGTAGCCCCAGCTCAGCACCTTCACGCCGATCCGGTCGGAGAAGATCCGGTCGAGCTGCTGGCCCGCCGGCCCGTCGAGGATCGGCCCTGCGCTCTCCATAGTGGGGAACAGGTAGCCGAGGTCGAGGACGCCGATCTCGGGCGCCAGCGTCGACCAGATCGAGGAGCCGGAGATCATCATGTCGACGACGCCGAGCTTCACCGAGCCGACGACGTCCGATTCCTTGCCGAGCTGGTTGTCGGGAAAGTAGCGCACCTGCACGGCGTCGCCGGTCTTGGCCTTCAGGCTCGCGGCGAAGCGGTCGTACCAGAGCCAGTGGGCCGAGTTCGGATCGGCCGGCAGCGAGGAGGAGAGGCGTAAGCTGACCGGCGCGGCGCGCGCGGGGCCCGCGCGCAGGAGCGCGGCGGCGGGCAGCACACCGAGGCCGAGCGCGACGGCGCGGCGGGTAGGGCGACCTTGGGTCATGTTTTCCTCCGCAGAAACCGGCGCCCTTCTGGTGGGGCGTCCGACTTGTATGGTAGTGTATGCATATCGTACGGAGGCTGTGAAGCGGAATGATCGAGGTGACGACAGGCTCGGCGGCGGAGCGGGTGGAGGCGTCGCTCAGGCGCTCGATCATCGCGCTCGACGTGCTGCCGGGCACGCGGCTGTCGGAGCAGGAGATCGCCGTCCGCCACGGCGTGTCGCGCCAGCCGGTGCGCGAGGCCTTCATCGGGCTCTCCCGCACCCGCCTCGTGGAGGTGCGTCCGCAGCGCGGGACGGTGGTGACCAAGATCTCGGTCCCGCGGCTGATGCAGGCGCGCTTCGTGCGCGAGGCGATCGAGACCGCCGTGGTGCGGCGAGCCTGCGAGACGTTCGATCCCGCGAGCCGGCGGCGGATCGACGACGTCGTGGCGCTGCAGGCGGAGCGGGCGGCTTTGGGCGACCATGCGGGCTTCCAGCGCGCCGACACGCTGTTCCACGCGGCCCTGGCGGAGGGGGCGGGCTGCGCGCTGGCCTGGGAATCGGTCCGGGACGTGAAGGCGCATCTCGACCGCGCCTGCCAGCTCACCCTGGCCGATCCCGCCACAATGCTGCCCCTGGTGGAGCAGCACCGGGCGATCCTCGCCGGCCTCGACGCCCGCGATCCGGACGCCGCCGCGGAGGCGATGCGCCATCACCTGTGGGAGATCGTGCGCGCCCTGCCACGGGCCGAGGCGCGCTACCCGGACCTGTTCGAGTAGGCGCCGCCCCCTCTCCGCGGCCGGTCGAGCGCCGCCTCGGTGCCGAGCATTGCCGTGAGCTCGCGGGCGCTCTTCGCGGCGGCCGCGGCGCAGCGCATCGCGCAGCGATAGCCCGCGAGGTCGTTCTCGGTCAGCCGCTCGGCGGCGGCGGCGAAGAACGTGGCCGCGAGTTCCATGCATTCGGCCGCGCAATGCCGGATCATCTCCGGGGTCCCGTGCGCGGGGCCGGCCGCTGCCTCGTCCATCACTCTCCCATCCCAGACGGTCACGGCTCGGGACCGCGTGACCGTCCCCCGTCCACCTCCTGGAGCGTCGCCGCTCCCCGCGCAACGGCGGCGTCGCGCCGCGCCGCGGGGCTCGCTCAGGCGACGAGCGTCGTCAGGGCGTAGGCCCCCGCCCCGATCAGGGCCGCGGCCGGCAGGGTCAGCACCCAGGCCACCACGATGTCGCTCGCCACGCCCCAGCGCACCGCCGAGGTGCGCCGCGCCGCGCCGACCCCGACGATCGCCCCGGTGATGGTGTGGGTGGTCGAGACCGGCACGCCGAGCCAGGTCGCCCCGAACAGGGTCAGCGCCCCGCCGGTCTCGGCGCAGAAGCCCTGCATCGGCGTGAGCCGGGTGATGCGCGAGCCCATCGTGTGCACGATCCGCCAGCCGCCGAGCAGCGTGCCGGCGGCCATCGCGGCCTGGCACGACAGCACCACCCAGAGCGGCACGTGGAACTCGGATCCGAGATGGCCCTGGCTGAACAGCAGCACCGCGATGATGCCCATCGTCTTCTGGGCATCGTTGCCGCCGTGGCCGAGGGAGTAGAGCGAGGCGGAGACGAATTGCAGCATCCGGAACCGGCGGTCGACCGTGAACGGCGTCGAGCGCACGCAGAGCCACGACACGACGAGGACGAGCAGCAGCGCGAGGGCGAAGCCGAGCAGCGGCGAGAGCACGATGGCGGCAGCCGTCTTAGCCAGCCCGCCCCAGACCACCGCCTGCCAGCCGGCCTTGGCGAGCCCCGCCCCGACGAGGCCGCCGACCAGCGCGTGCGAGCTGCTCGACGGGATGCCGAGCACCCAGGTCAGCACGTTCCACACGATGGCGCCGGCGAGCGCGCCGAAGATCACCCGGGCATCGACCAGGCTGGCATCGACGATGCCGGTGCCGAGGGTCTGGGCGACATGCAGCCCGAAGAACAGGAAGGCGATGAAGTTGAAGAACGCGGCCCACATCACCGCGTATTGCGGCCGCAGCACCCGCGTCGAGACGATGGTGGCGATCGAGTTGGCGGCGTCGTGCAGGCCGTTGAGGAAGTCGAACAGCAGCGCGATGGCGATCAGGCCGGCGAGCACCGGCAGCGAGAGAGCGGCCTCCATGGTCGGCGCTCCTAGACGTTCTCGATGACGATGGCGCTGATCTCGTTGGCGACGTCCTCGAACCGGTCGACCACGTCCTCGAGATGGCCGAGGATCTCGCTGCCGACGATGTAGGCCATCGGATCATTGCGCCCGCTCGCGTGGTAGAGCGCCTTGAGCCCCTGCTCGTGCAGGGCGTCGGAGCGGCCCTCGACCTCGATCACCCGCTCGGTGAGGGAGGAGAGCTGCGTCGAATGCTTGCCGAGGGACGCGAGCAGCGGCACCGCCTCGGCGGTGAGCCGGGCCGCCTCCAGCACCGTGCCGCCCATCTCGCGCATGACCGGGTCGAAGGTCCTCACCTCGAACAGCGTGATGGTCTTGGCGGTGCGGTTCATCTGGTCGATGGCGTCGTCCATTGACTGGATCAGGTCCTTGATGTCGCCGCGGTCGAACGGCGTGATGAAGCTGCGGCGCACCGCCTCCAGCACCTCGCGGGCGATCCCGTCGGCCTCCTGCTCGCGCTCGGCGATGACACGGCAGAAGTGCGGCACGTCCTCGCCGCCCTTCAGCAGACCCTCCAGCGCCTCGGCGCCGGCGACCAGCGTGCGGGCATGCCGCTCGAACAGGTCGAAGAAGCGATCCTCCCTGGGCATCAGCGCCCGGAACCAGCCCAGCATATCCCGCGCGCTCCGCCGTCGGTCGAACCTCCGGGATGATCTGGAAGCCGGCTAAGGTCCCGCAAGGGGGTGGTGGCGCGGTTCTCGTCCGACGCGATGGGCCGCCGCCCCGGGTGCGACAGGGCCCGATGGGAAGATCGAGCGAGCTCGTGTCACGCGGCCGGGCGGCGCCGGCGCCAGGGGGCCATGCTGGCGAACACGCCGTCCTGGCGGATCAGGGCATGGACGAGGGCCGCGCCGAGATGGGCCAGGACGACGCCGAACAGCGCGTAGGCCATGACGCCGTGGAGCGCGCGCAGCCAGGCGTAGGCGGTCGGGCTATGCGGCAGGATCGGCGGCAGCACGAGCGGCCCGGCGAGGGCCACGGGGTAGCGGGCGGCCGACAGCATCGCCCAGCCGACGAGCGGCATCGCCAGCATGAGCCCGTAGAGCGCGACGTGCGAGGCATGGGCGGCCCGCCGCTGCCACGCCGGCAGGTCCGCCGGCAGGGGCGGCGGCGGATGGCGCCAGCGATTCGCGAGCCGCACGGCGAGGAGGAGCAGGATCAGGAGGCCAAGCGGACGATGCACCGCGACCAGCACGTGGTAATCGGCCAGCGAGGCCACCATCGCCACGCCGATCAGCAGCATGGCGAGGATCGCAGCCGCCATGCTCCAGTGGAGCAGGCGTGCGAGCAGGTTGAAGCGTGGCAGGTCGCTCACAGGCCGGCTCCTCGGGCAGGTGTCGCCGCGACGGCGCTCGGGCTCTTCGCCTCGCCGGCGCGCCGCGTGAAGGAACGGGAATAGGCGGCCGAGCGGGCGCTCAGCAGCGGATCGTCGGAGGGCGCGATCCCGTCGGGCAGGACGAGCGGGTCGAAATTGACGTCCCGGCAATTGCCCGCCGCCTCGGGCTCTGCACCCGTGAGGGTGAGCGTGCCGAGATCGACGCGCTCGCGGTCCGGAGGCCAGGGCCGGGTCGCGTCCGCGATCGGATCGTCCGCCCGCCCGAGCGTCGCGACGAGGTGCCAGCGCAACGGTCCCTGCCGGAGCTGCGCGGCGAGATCGTCGAACAGGAAGTTCTTGTCCGTCAGGGCGGCCCGCGCGGCGGTCTCGGGCGCTGGCCCCCGCTCGGGTTCGACGACCCAGCGCACCGGCGTCGCACGCCCGTCGGCGGCCACGAACCGGAAGGCGTTGAGGCTCCAGTAGGTGCTGTCGGCAAAGCCCGAGGTGATCGTGCGCGCCTTGATCAGCGCGACGGCCTTCGCGCTCTCCGGATGCGCCGCGAAGAAGGCCTTCAGGCGCTCCGGGTCGGGCTTGCCGGTCGCCGGATCGGGCTTGGCGGCGAGGAGCTGCTCATAGAAGGCGTCCGGCGTGCGCACCGGGAAGACCGGGATGTCGTTCATGCCGGTGCGCCACTCCTCGCCGCCTCGCAGCCGGAAGCGCAGGGCGAGGCTGCGCACCGTGGCCTCCGCATCCGCCGCGTAGGGCTGCCCGCCCGCCAGCGCGACCCGCCCCTCGACGGGCGTCACCCGCCCGGCCGCGAACAGGCTCGCCTTCGAGAGCTTGGCGCCCGCGCCGCTCGCGGCAAAACTGCCCGCCACGCACAGGCCCTTGGCGTGATTGCGCCGGAAGCCGGGATGAGGGCCGTTCACCGCCTCGAGGCGATCGACGACGCGGGCGGGCGTCAGCGCGCCCGGCGACAGCCAGCCGCCGGCATAGGCGAAGGTGCCGGCACTGGCGGCCAGCACCGCCCCGATGGCGGAAAGCCGCAACAGCAGGGCGCGTGGAGGCGTGCCGGCGGGTGCCCCGGTCAGGTCGTGCAGCAGAGTCATGGCGGCCTCAGGTGTTCGTCGCGGTCGTGCGGCGGATCTCGTTGGCGAGGGGATGCAGGCCGGCCAGGTCGGCCGGGCCCACGAGGCTGTAGCCGAGCCCGTCCTTGGCCCAGGCGTAGCCGGCGGCCGAGCCGGTCGTGTGCTCGCGCATCGGCGCGTCGCCCGGCTCGGCCATCGGACGGATCAGCATGACGAGGCGCGTGCCGCGGGAATCGTCGTACATCAGCAGGCCCGCGGGACCCTGGGCCGTCGCGACGAGGCGCCCGCCCATCAGGCGATAGCCGGCGGCGCTCAGGTCCGGCACGCCGACCCGGCGCGCGAGCCGGGCGGAGAACCAGCGGGCGATCTCGTCCCTGTCGGCGCCGGCGAGTTCGACCGGCCGGATCCGGTCCGGGGCATAGACCGCGAAGCTCGCGCTCGCCTCCTGCGCCAGGGCCTCGATGCCGGCCGGGCTCGGCGCGAGCGCGCCGTGCAGGGCCCAGCCGCCGAGGCCGCCGAGCGCGAGGAGCACGGAAGCGGCCGCGGCGTACTGGGCCGGCACCCATCGGGCCGGCACCCATTTGGTAGGCCCCCTTGGGCTTCGCCGCGCCGCAGCGATGTGCGCCAGATTGAGCCGGGCCGGGACCGGCTCGACCGCTACGGGGGCGAAGGCGGCGCGCAGGTCGCCGCCGAGGCGTCGCAGGCGCTCGACGCGGGCGCGCGCGTCGGGGTTGCCGGCGAGATAGGCCTCGACCTCGGGCCGGCGGGCCGGGTCGAGGCGGTCGTCGACGAGGGCCTGCAGGTCGTCCTCGTGGATCGGGCGCGCGGTCACTTCACCCTCCTGAGCAGCGGGCGTCTGGTCGCAACGGCGTCGGTCTCGCCGTCCATGAGCCGGATCACCCGGTCGCGGGCACGCGACAGGCGCGACATCACGGTGCCGGTCGGGATGGCGAGCACCTGGGCGGTCTCGGCGTAGGACAGCCCCTCCACGGTGACGAGCAGCAGCACGCTGCGCTGCTCCTCGGGCAGGGCGTCGAGGGCCGCCATCAGGTCGCGGTGGCGCAAGGACTCGTCCTGGCTCGGGGCGACCGACAGGCTCGCCTCCGGCGCGTCCTCGACGGGCAGGTGCGCGCCGCGCCGGGCGCGCCGGCGCATCTGGCTGACCGCGAGGTTGTGCAGGATCGCGTAGAGCCAGGTGCGGGCGTCGCCGTCGGATCGCCGCTGGTGCCACTGGCTCACCGCGCGCTCCAGACAATCCTGGACGAGGTCGTCGGCGTCGGCAGGGTCGCGCAGGAGCGCCCGGGCGTAGCGGCGCAGGGCCGGGATCAGCGGCTCGACGAGTCGCATCATGTCGCTCACGGCCAGCCTCCCGACACGCACGCACTCCCGTCCGTCACGGGCCGTCCTGCAGCAGGGAGGAGGCCCGACCCGGACAGAGACGCCGCCCGGCGCGGATTATTCCATCGGGGCGCGGAATTTTTTCGCAGTGCGGCCGGGGCCGCAACGGCCGGCACGCGCCGCCACCGCGGGCGGCCGCGCCGCAGGCTCGGGAGGGCGATCAGAATACGGCGTGGTCGCCGCGCTCGGCCTCGGCGTCGCCCCGGAGCAGGCGCGCGTAGTAGTCGAACAGCGTCTCGGATCCGGTGCCGGGCGTCGCTAGCGCGTCGTACCGGCCCGAGGCGGGGTCCAGGACGAGCATCGATTCCGTGGCGTAGTAGCGCCCGATCCGCGCGAGCTCGGCCTTGTCGGCCAGAGCGGGGACCACGCGGCCGGACGCGGACAGCCCCCGGACGATGACGTCCAGCAGCCCCACCGGCACGTGCCGGAAGCGCGGGGGGCGGCCGAGCAGCGCGAACAGGGCCTCGCCCTGCGCCCTCGGCGTGATCGCAGCGCCCGGTCCGCCGATCGGGAGCACGCGGTTGCGCCGCTCGGGCTCCTCGACGCAGGCGGCGAGGTAGCGGGCGAGGTCGTCGTCGCTGATCGGCTTGCAGGCGGTGAGCGTGCCGTCGCCGAACAGGAGCCACGGCCTGCCCCGCCGGACACGCTCGACTTGGCCCGAGAGCGACTTGAAGAAGGCCGTGGGCCGGACGATCGTGTAGTCGAGCCCCGAGGCGATCAGGGCGCGCTCGAAGGCCAGCTTCGCCTCCTGGAACGCGAGCAGCGGCTTCTGCACGCAGATGGCCGAGAGCAGGACCATGTGGCCGATGCCGGAGGCCCGGGCCGCGTCCAGCAGCGCCAGATGGGCGTCGTGGTCGATCGCCCAGGCGTCGCGCGGGCGCCCGGTGCGCGAGGCGAGGCACGAGACGAGGGTGTCGAAGTGCTCGCTGCGCAGGCCGTCCCGCATCAGCGAGGCGGGATCGGTCACGGTGCCGAACCGGAGGACGACACCTTCAGGCAACCCGAGGGACGCGGCGTCCGACGTGGGCGCTCCGTCACGCCGGGGCCTGACGAAGCAGACCACGTCGTGGCCGCGCGCCACCAGGGCCCGCGCGGTCGCGCGGCCGATCGTGCCCGTCGCGCCGACGAGGAAGACCCGCTGCCCGCGACAATCGGAGGATGCTGGCGCCATGGTTCTTCCCGAGATTCGCCCGCACGAGCATAGCGCCATCCGGCCCCGCCCACCCAGGCTCGGGCGGCGCGCATCGGGAGCGTGCCCGAGGCGCCGTTCCGGAGGCCGAGCGATCCGCCTCGGACCTTTCCCGACACGATCCCTCTTTAGGGTATGACATCGTCGCGTAAGGCCCCATGATGAGACCGGCCGACCGCCTTTTTGCCAGATTATCCCGAAGTAAATGTCCTTAACATAACTTTCCAGAGGCGGGTCTCTGCGCTATGTCTGCGCGATGGCTCGCCGCGTAACATATCAGATCTTTGACATGCCGGATGGACGATTTTCCGTCACGGTGACCATCGAGCCGGACAAGACGATGGTCCGCACAGGCTTCGCGAGCCAGGCCGAAGCCGATGCATGGGTCGAGGACTTGCGGGTCATCATGGCGGCCCTCGGCGCGCCGGTCGCCCTCGCCTTCCCCGACTATCCCGGATCGCTGCCCCTGAACGAGGTTCTGGCCTTCATCCGTAAAGCGCCCACCGACGCCGAATGACCGCCGGCCCGTGGCGAGCATTGCCTGCCCGCGCCGCTCCTCGGACTCTCGCCGCAGGAGGTCGGGCACCGGATCGCCTTCGCCTGGTCGGGCGGAAGGGAGAGGGTCCTGTCACCCCGCGCCACCCTGCCGACACGGAACGAATCGCCGCCGCCGGTTGCCGGCGCCGAGAGCGTCGCTCTCGGCGAAGTGGCGGAGTGGTGGAGGTCGAGGCGATCGCCGTCGCGGACGCCGCGACCTGATCGCCGGCGACGCCGGTCCTCCGCCGATTTTCCGGATTACGGGGGAGTGTAGCGTCGGGACAGCTCGCTGCGGGCATCGTAGCTCGCCTCGAAGATCGCCGCCGCCAGCGTCGCCCGAACCTTGAGGATGCCGGTGCCGATATTCCTGAAGCCGTGGCGCATGCCGGCCGGGATCACGACGGACTGGTCCGCCGTGACCACGCGGCTCTCGTCGCCGAGGGTGATCTCGGCCTCCCCCTCCATCACCTCCAGCACTTCCTCGACGGCGTGGATGTGGATCGGAGCACCGAGGCCCGGCGCACAGAACTGTTCGAAGATGCAGAGCTGATGGGCGTTCGTGAGCGCGGACACCCGCATGCGGGTGTCGACGCCCTCCCGCCAGGCCTCCACGTCCTGGCGCGCGTGGTCGAGTACGTTCATCGACGGATCGTCCTTCCTTGCGATAAGGCGGCCTGCAGACCGACGGCCGTCTTGATCTTGGCGAACCATGGGCGCCATCGGGACATCCTTGCGCAAGGCCTCGTGGACGACCGCAGCCGTCGCACGGAAGCGCGCCTGATCCGGGTCGAAGATCGGGAGCCGGCTCTTGCGCATGGTCTGCGGGCTCGCCTCGTGATCCTTCCGGTGTTGTGCGTTCGCGGCCGCCTGGGCCGACGCCTCCTTCAGGATCGTCCGGTGCTCGGGCGGCAGGGCGTCGTAGCGCGCCGTCGACATCACGATCAAGGCCTGCATGTACAGGACCTTGGCCATGACGTACGTCCTGGACTCCGCCTGGTAGCGAGAGGCGCTCGATGACATCAGGCCCGACACCGGTCGACACCCCCGACGGCGCCCGGCTCGCCGTCTTCGAGGACGGGCAGGGGCCGGACCTCCTGCTGGTCTCCGGCCTCGGCGGAACGGCCGGGTTCTGGGCCGCTGCGGTGCCGGCGCTCGCCCGTGCCCACCGCGTCACCCGCTTCGACCAGCGCGGCATCGGGGCGAGCCGCCGCGGGACCGCGCCCTGCGACATCGACCGGCTCGCGCGCGACTGCCTCGCCGTCATGGACGCCCGGGGCATCGCGACGACCGTCCTCGTCGGTCATTCGACCGGCGGCGCGATCGGGCAGGCGCTGGCCCGCCTCGCCCCCGACCGCCTGCGCGGCCTCGTGCTCAGCGCGACGTGGCTGAAGCCCTCCCGCTACATGACGGCCCTGTTCGGCACGCGCCGCCGCCTCCTCGACCTCGATCCGGTCGCCTACGCGGCCACGGGCACCATGATGGGCTACGCACCCGCGTGGCTCGACGCCCACTGGGCCGCCTTCGAGGCCGCGACCGCGCACGCCCCGACCTCGGAGGAGGCGCGCCGGGTCGTGCGGGAGCGCATCGACGCCCTGCTCGGCTTCGACGGCGCGGCCTCCGTCGCGGCGGTCCGGTGCCCGGTCCTGGTGCTGGGTGCGCGGGACGACCTCATCGTGCCGGCGTTCCTGCAGGAGGAACTTGCCGCCGCGCTCCCGCCCGGCCGGCGGGTCGTGACGTACGAGGATGGCGGCCACTTCTTCCCGGTCACCCGCACGCCCGACTTCACCCGCGACCTTCTCGATTTCGTCGGGTCGCTCACCTGATGGGCCGCGTCGCCATCATCGGCGACGGCGCTTTGGACCGAACGCCGGCGCTCACCATGTGGCCAAAGGTCATGCCCCGAAGCGGCCACCGCTTCAGCGACAAAAATGGCGCAAAACAATAAATTAAAAATATCCATCACCCTTAAATCATAGTCCACGATATCCTAATATATTATAATATTTGATAGCTCCAGAATGACCAGACGCCAAGATCCGCCACGGAGATATTCCGTTTCCTCTTTCCCTAATCTCCTGCCACTTCGTTGCAGTAGTCCGGAAGAGGGGAGGAAGTGGAAACCGTATCGCTGACTGACGAAGCTCGTCGGCTCTGTATCTTCACTCCAGGCCAATGTCGTGTACCGTGCTTGCAACCCTTCTTGGGTCGTCTCCGGCCTCACTCCAGGGTGACGAGGACGGCGCTTCTCCGGCCGGTCCGGGGATGGCGGGCGTAGTCGAGGCCCGGCCAGTCCGGCCCGTCGAGGCGGAGCGTGTCGAAGGCGCGCAGGAGCGCGCCGCGGGTAAGGTCGCGCCCGGCGGCGGCGAGCGCGGCGCGCAGGAGCGAGGCGGCGGCCCGGCCCAGCCGCTCGGCCGGAGCCTGTGCGGCGTCGAGGCCGGGTCCCGCGCTCGGATCCGTGACGACGAGCCGGACGCCTCCCCGCGCGAGGGCGGGCATCCTGTCGCCGATCTCCGGCCCGATCGCGTGGACGCGCATGCCGCGCCGGAGCATCCCGAGGAGGCCGGGCCAGCGGTCCCGCGCGATGAGAACGATCATCTCGTCGGGGAGCGCCGTCGCGAGGCGGTCGATGTCGAGGAGGGGGCGCCGCAGCGATCCGGGCAGCAGGGCACGCCCGTCCCCGTCGGCGAGAACCGGCACCCCGGGCGCCGCGGCGGCGAGGAGGAGGTCGGCCTGGTCGCGGCGCGAGGGCATCGCGCTCCGGGCCTCGTCGGGCCGCACCTCCTCGCCGAGCGGGGCGAGCGGGAAGAGCAGCGGCATTCCTCCGTCACGGCGGCGCAACGAGAGGTCGGTCGCGAAGACGAGGGCGAGCAGGCGCCCCGTCTCGACCTCGCCGGCCCGGACGGGCACGATCTCGACGCGTCGCCCGTGGAGGCGCAGATCGCCGGTCCCCTCCGCCAGCCCCGCCCGCAACGCCGCGAGCAGCCCCGGACCGGCCGCGGCGTCGACGCCGAGCCGGAGGCGATCGGGCTCGACGCCGCTTCGCTCGCTCGCCTCGAGCCGCCCGAGGTGGTCCCACAGAGCCGTCGCGGCCTCGGGGCCGGCGGGGTAGCGCGGCATCAGCCCCTGGAGACGGCGCCCGCCCGCTCCGATGCCGTCGCGCAGGGCGGCGGCGAAGGCCGCCCCATCGTAGGCCGGCCGCGCGAGCGTGGCGCGGATTAGAGCGGAGCGGGTGATCGGCGGCGCGGTGGTGCCGCCCTCCCGGCCCCCGGCCCCATCCCGGCCGTGGCAGTCGCGGCAGCCGGGCAGGACGATCGGCCGCCCACCCGGGACCGAGGCCGGCGCCCGCATCCCGTCGCGGAACGTCGCTTCCGCGTCGGTCTGCCCGGCCGCGACGCCCGGCCCGAGGATCAGGGCCGCGAGGAGGCCGGCGAGGGCCGCGCGCCTCACCGGCCCGGGATCGCGACGAGCGCCGCGGCCAGCCGCTCCGCCGTCGCCTCGAGCCCCTCGATCCGGCCGACGAAGCGGCCCTCGCGGTCGAACAGCAGGAAGAAGAAATCGTGGTCGGTCATCGAGCCGAAGGATAGCCCGAGCCCGTCGAGCAGGGGGATCAGCTCGCCGAAGGATCCCGTGAGGAAGCGGCGCGCGGGCCCGGGTGCGAAGGCGTCGGCGTGCCGCCGCAGGTCCTCGGGCTGGTTGTTGGGATCGATGGTCAGGGTGACGAGGCGGATGTCGCCGCGGCCCCGCGCGGCGAGCGCGTCCTCGACCTCGGTGACCCGCTGGTCGGAGATCGGGCACTGGACCCGGCAGCCGATGAAGGTGAACGACACGAGGGTGACGCCCCGGCCGAGCACGTCGCGCCGGAAGCGGACCGCGCGTCCGTCGGTTCCGAGCAGCTCCGCATCGATCACCACCGGATCGGCCGCGCGGGCCCGGCCCTCGATCGGCGCCGACCGCGACGGCGTCGAGAGGGCAGTGAGACCGGCCAGAGCAAGGATGGCCGCCCGGGCGAGGCCCGTTCTCGACGATCGATTCATCGCGGCACCTCCCGAGCGTCCGGCCGCAGGTCGACGATCGCGGGGTCGGGCCGCAGCGGCGACCCATCCGCGAGGCTGACCGCATAGAGTCCGGGTGCGGCCGGGAACGGGGCGGTCAGAAAATTCCCGCCGTGGGGATCGGCGGCGAGGTCGCGCACGTCGCTGCCGTCCAGGGCGGTCAGCCGGACCCGGAGCCCGCCGCCGGGTCGCCGCGGCGGGCCGCCATGCAACCGGATCGTGAGGGTCACCGATCCGGCCGTGCGCGCGCCGATCTCGGCGTCGAGCCGCGGCGGCGGCGGTGGTTCGGGCGCGGCCTGGACCGGGATCGGCAGGCAGGCCGTCGTCCCGCCGATTCCCGTCGTCGTGACGAGCTCCCAGCGGCCGCCGCGCGGCAGCCGGGCCGTGGCCTCGAAGCGCCCCTCCCCGCTCGAGACGAGCGAGCGCGGATAGGCGGCGAGCGCGACCGGCGGATCACCCTTGAGATCGATCACCTGGGCGGGGGCCGAGGACAGGCCGCCCCCCGCGAGCACGGTGTGCAGCGTGCGGCCGCCCGGCCGCATCACCGCCACGGCCGCGAGCGGCGTGAGCGGCGCCATCATCGGGCCGCGGCGCGGCACCGGGTTTAAGGGGCCGCCGAGGCGCACCTCGCGGATCGCCGCGTCCCCGTTTCGCAGCGCCGCGAGGTCGACGACCGTGACGACAGGCCGGGTCGGCCAGGTGAGGAAGAGGGCGGCGCCGAGAAGCACGGCCTCGTCGAAGGGTTCGGGCGTCTCAAAACCGTGGACGCGCCGCCCGAGGACCAGATCGACGAGGCTCAAGCCGAGCGAACCCGCCGCATCGCGCGACAGCACCGCCGCCCAGCGGCCCGCCTCGTCGGTGCGGATCGCCAGCGGTATGCCCGGAACGGCGAGGTCGTCGGGCCGGTCGGGCGAATCGGCGTAGTAGCGGACGAGCCGGTCCTCCCGGATCGTGAGCACGGCGTCGGGCGTCGCCGCCGCGACCGGCCCGATCCGGCCGGGCGGAAACCGCGCCACCGCCTCGCCCGTCCCGCGGTCCAGCAGCAGCCCGGATCCGTCCCGTCCCGCCGCGAGCACCCGCCCGGGGCCGGCCTCGTGCAGGGCGACCGGCCCCGGCAGGGGGAGGTGGCGCACGGTCGCGCCGGTGCGGTCGAGGAGCCGGGCGTGGTGGTCCTCGGCCACCCAGACCCGCCCCGCCGGCGCCGGCAGGAGCGCATGCGGCCCGGCGAGGCCCGCGGCAAGGACGGACGGACGGCCCCAGGGCAGCGGCACCGTCACCACCTCGCCCCGGTCGGGCCGGCCATAGATCAGCTCGCCGCGCCCCGGATGGACAGCGAAGCCCCCCGGTGGGCCGCCCATCGGGACGATCCCGGCCACGATCCGCGACGCGGCCGGACGATGCGGATCGACGATCGCCACGCGGTTCCCGGCGTCGAGCGTGACGAGCGAGAGGCCCGCCAGGGGCACGTCATCGCCGGAGAGGCGCCCGGTCACCCGGACGGCCCGGGCGCTGTCCTGGCAGCTCGAGGCGGTCGCGCCGAGGGGCCGCAGCCAGGCGACCGGGTTCGTGACGCCGCGCGCCTCGCCGCCCGGGTCGCGGAAGGCGAGGCGGATCCGGAACGGGACCTCGGCCGGCGCCTCGACGAGGGGCGCCCCGTCGAGGTCGGTGATCTCCGCCGACACCGCGAGCCCGGCGCTGCCGAAGGCGAGGGCCGGCTCCGGGGCGGGTCCTTCCGCCCGGCCTGGCCCGGCAGCGGCGCAGGCCAGGATGGCGGAGAGGAGCCGTCCCCCCGTCATCCGCGCCGACGAACCTCTCATGGCCGGCACGCCGGCGCGTCCGGGGTTGCGGGCGCCACCGCGACGTGCCCCCAGGCGCCGGCGGCGAAGATCGCCTGCGGCCCGTCGCGGTAGAGGTAGGTCCCCGGCTGCCGCGGGGCACAGAACGAGGCCGTGGAGGCCTTGCCCGGCGCGAGGTGGCCGGAATGCCCGGAGCCGAAGCCCGGCAGCAGGTCGTCATAGGCGCCGCCGAGGGTCACGAAGGCGCGGTGGCGGGCGCGGCCGGCCGGATGGGCGAGGCGGATCATCATCTCCTCCCCGGCCCGCGCGTCGAGCGTCGGGGTCGCGACCGGGGCGAAGGCCGGCGAGAAGAACGTGCCGGGGAACACCGCCGCGTTGAGGTTCGTGCGGTCGTCCGGATAGGTCCGCAGCCCGAGCGCGCCGCCGAGGCGCCGCCCGAACGGCGCCGTCCGGTAGCTCACGCCCTTCTCGCCGAGATCGTAGGAATCGTCGCAGACGGGGCAGTTCGGCAGCGGATGCCCGCGATAGCCCTCGTACTCGACCCGCTCGGGCGCGGCGTTCTCGCCCGCCCAGCGGCGGCTCCACAGGTTCAGGCCGTCCTGCACGACGAGGGCGTGCTCGCGGATCGTCGCCGCCGGGATGCGGACCGGGCAGGTCGCGCCGTCGGGATCCGCCGCGTCGGCCGGGCAGAGCCGGACCGGGCCGAGGCGGACCGCTTCGCCGCCTCGGGCCTGGGGCAGCGAGACGACGTGGAGCGGTTCGCCCTTGGTCGGGCGGCCCGGATAGGCGGCGCCCTTGGGCTCCACGATCAGCATCCCCGACAGCCCGTGCGCAGCATGGCCGATCAGGTCGCCCGCCACGCGGATCGGCAGCGCGCCGGCCGCGTAGGGTACCGCCGACAGGTAGCTGTCTTGGCGGTCGCCGAGGTAGCGGGCGAGCTGGCGCGCGACCTCGTCGGCGTTGTCGGCGGCGGCGCCTCCGGCCGTCGCCGAGAAGTCGAGCGGCGTGTCGCCGTTGGCGGCGCAGAGCAGGACCGTCAGGAAGGCGAACTCGACCCGGCCCGGCCCGCAGCCGGAGCCGGGACGGTTCTCGATCTCGACCGTCGAGAGCCGACTGTCGGCGGGAAGCTGCCAGGGAAACAGCAGGCGCAGGGCCCGGGCGTTCACGTTCAGCGCGCCGGCGTAGAAGGTCAGGGTCGTCCAGGACCGGTCCGGCAGGCAGCGTCCCTCGCCGAGGCCGCATTCCGCGGGATCGGCGGGATCGAGCGCCCGCGCCTCCGCCTCGGTCAGGAGCGGCGGCACCTGGTTGATCCCGAACGGGAACGGCACGCCGTTGCGCGGCGAGGTCAGGCTGGCCGGCAGGGTGAAGGTGACCCGCGTCGAGGACCAGAGCTTCCCGCCGTCGCCCCCGAGCTGGAGCGGGTCGGTGTTGAGCGGCACGATCCGCGGCAGCGGCGCGTCGCCCGGGATGTTGCGCACCCCGCCCCCGGCGTGGTCACCGCCCGGCCGCAGCGCGTTGATCATCGCCACGCTGACGCAATCGCCGGCATTGACGCGCAGGACGTAGGGCTCCGGCCGCTCGATCCCGGCATAGCGCCGCTTGATGAGGGCGAGGATGTCGTCGCGCCGCGGCAGCGCCCGCGCCTGGAGCACGTCGTAGAAGGTGCGGACCTCGCGGGGGCGCCCGGTCGAGGGATCGGGCGGCACGCTCCCGCGCAGGTCGTCGAGCGGGAGCGAAACGATCATCAGCCCGTCCGGATCGTAGAGCCCGGCCCGAACGTCGTAGGGCAGCCCGGGCGTCGGGATGCGGTCCGGGATGTCGAGGATCTCGCCGGCGCGGACGGCCACCATGATCGTCTCGACGGATTGCGCACCGGCCGGGCAGACGAGGGGCTGCGCGGTCGCCGCCCGGGGCGGGGCCTCCCCCTCCTCGGGCTCGGCGGGTTGGCGCGCGGCCAGATTCGCTTCCTGCCCCGCCGCCGCCGCGCCCCGGCCCGCGGACGGGCTGGCCGCGACCCTGTCGGTCAGGACGGGCCGGAACCGCGCGCGGGCGGTCGGTTGCGTTCCGGTCAGGCAGTCCCGCGCCTCCGGGTCGCGCAGGCAGGTCGCGAGGTCGAAGGCGCCCGGGCGGTCGTAGATGCGGATGAGGCCCCAGGCGCCGTTCCAGATCGCGTCGGCGGAGCCGAAATTGTACATGTAGTCGAGGGCTTGGCGCAGGTCGCGGTCGTCCTGGACGACGAGCTGCTTGCGGAACGTGTCGAGGGTCAGGCCAGGGCCGGTCGCCGACTGGTTGCGCAGCAGGTCGCTGGCATAGGCCGGGCCCGCCGCGGCGCTCGGCAAGTTCCGTCGCGGTGCGCGCAGCCGCCCGGAGCTGCCGGCGTAGGAGGCGGTGGCGGCAAATCCCCCGCCCGGCAGGTCGGCGTAGCCCGGGGCGGTCGCGCTGAGGCGCCCGCCGATCTCGATGTGCTCCGAGAGCCCGATCTCCTGGGCCGAGGTCATGCCGAGGAGGTTGTCGCAGCCGCCGATCAGGCGCTCGTAGGTCGCCCAGAAACCGGCGGCCGGCCCGGTCCGGTCGATGAGGCCGGCGAGATCGCGCGGGCGCCCGTCGCGGGCGTCGCGGTCGTCGTGGCAGCGCTCGTTGCGCGGCCGGGGCGCGCCGGCGAGGCGGCCGAGATGGGCCCGCGCCGTCGGGTAGGCCTGGTCGACGTTGCGCCGGAAGGCGATGCCCTCGATGTGGAAGGTGTGCTGCACCTCCTGGGCGCCCTGGACCATGCGGAGCAGCAGGCGCTCGCGGGCATAGGCCTCGATGACCGGCGTGCACGGATCGCCGTGCCCCGCCGTCGCGCCCTCGTGCTCCCAGGCGCTCCGGAAGGCGTTGGCGAGGTCGCCCTTCTCGTCCTTGCGCTGATAGCGGATGTCGCGGTGGTTCTGCCGGTTCGGGCGGTCCGCCTCGTCGGCCCCCGCCGGGCCGGCGCCGCCGGGGAGCGCGCACGGGTTACCCGCGAAGGCGAAGCCCTGCGTCCCGTCGCGGTCCTGCGCGCCGACCCGGAGCGGGACCGGCTCGTTGCGGTAATTCACCAGGTAGGGGTCGTGGTGCTTCTGGCTGAACGCCTCCGGGCGCGGCGGCGGCGCGACCGGGCGGCCATGGGCCTCGCGCCAGGCGCCCGCATGCTCGGCGAGCGCGCTCACCTGTCCCGCATGGGCCGGCTTCGGCGAGGCGGCCTCCGCGGCGCTCGCCGGCGCGTCGACGGGCACCTGGCCGGCGCCGTTGACACACAATCCGGCGCGCCGGGCCGGGATGCTCTCGCCCGGCTCGACATCGGCGTCCTGCCGCGCGGCCTCGGTGACGTCCTTCACCTGGCACCGGGCTTCGGCGACGAGCCGGGCCATGCCCTTCGGGGTGGGCTGCGCGGGGTCGGTGTCGGCCGCGAAGTCCTGCGCCGGCTGCTTGGCGCCGTCGTAGAGCAGCGCGAAATCCGCGATCGCGAGGGCGAATTCACGGGTATTGGGATGGATCGGATCGGTCTTGCCCGGCCCGGCCCGGTCGGTGATCGCCTCGACGACCGCGCGGGCGCCGACGAGACCCCGGTCGCCCTGGGCGAGTCGCGGCGTCACCGGCTCGCCGGGTTCCGGCCAGAGCGGCGGCACGACCCGCCCGGGCATGTCGGCGCGGGCCTGATCGGGACCGGCCTGGCGCTCGACGCCGTGGGTGTTGGGCTCGATCAGGAGGGCCGCGTAGTAGCCGTGCTGCTGGATGTTGCTCGGCCCGAAATGGTCGTGGGTGAAAACGGTCCGCAGCGTCCGGTCGGCTGCCTTGCCGTCGCCGGTATTGGACAGGATCGGGTCGGCGAACCAGCGCTGCACCGTGGTCTGGAAGTAGGTCCGGCGGTTCTCCGGCCCCTTGCGCCACCAGAGCTGCGCCTCGCGCAGCCGCTTGCGCGCCTCGGCCATCGCGTCGCGATCGTCCCGCGCCACCGCATCCTCGAACGCGGCCTTGGCGGCGGCCAGCGCCTCGCATTCCGGCCCGCGGGCGGCCACGGCCTGGCCGGGGCCCTCGCCGGTGACGCTGCCGCCGGGTTTGCGGCCGGCGCAGATCCGGGCCAGGATCTCGTCGGGCGCGAAGGTGCCGTCCTCGTAGTTGAAGCCGTTGCCGGAGCCGTCGGCGGAGGTGACGTCGAACTTCACCAGGTGGATGTGCTGGCCGATCGTGTCGGTCGGCACCCGGAGCTGGAAGTCGTCGAGCTCGAGGTCCTTGGGCAGCTCGTTGGTGTGGCGCAGCTCGATGCACTCGCCGGAGAAGCCGCGGAAGAAGAACGGCTCGGCCCGGGCGCTGCGCGCCTCCTTCCAGGCATCGGCCTCGCCGGTCAGGACGGCGATGCGGGCCTGGGGATCGTGCCAGCCGGCGCGGTTGACCGTCATGTCGAACTGGACCGCCGAGACGGCGTAGCGGCGGAAGCCCAAGAGGCCGGGATCGGGCACGAAGTCGAGGGTGCCGCGCAGCGCCCGGAGCGCGTCGTCGCCGGCCAAAGCCGGATCGGGCTTCTCCGTCAGGACCGCGCCCTCGAACAGGTCGCGCTCGGGCGAGCCGGGCCGGTGCCCGACGAAGCGCCGGAACGGGGTGCCCGCCAGGGTCGAGGCGGCCCCGCACGGATCGGCGTAGGGCGCGCCGGGAACCGGGGGCGCCCCGTTCACCGCGAAGCCGGCCGGGTCGAGCCGCGTGGCCCCGCCGAGCGGCGGCAGGCGCACGGACGGGTAGCTGCCGAGGGCCTGCGGCCCGACCGGATCACCGACCGCGTTGTGCAAGGGGAGCGTGCCGCCGCCCGGCCGCCGCCCGTCGTGGTGGAAGCCCATCGCGTTCTGCTCGAGCCGGGTCCCGGCATGGGGCAGGACCTTGAGGTCGAGGCGCTCGTAATCCGAGGTCGCGTCGCCGAGGGCCAGCATTCGCGGCACCAGGGTCGGGGCGAGCGTGGCGAGCGTCGCGGGATCGGAGCGGGCCGCCTGCCGCTCGTCGGCGGTCAGCACCGCCGGCAGGGACAGGCCGCCGGTGACGACGTGGCGCGGCAGGCCGCCGTCGAGGAGGCCGCCACCACCCCGGGCCAGATCCCGCGCCATATCGAGGGGCGGTTGCGGCGCACGGTGGCCCGGCTCGCCGGCGACGAAGAAGGGATAGCCGGGCAGCCCGTCGGCGGCGGCGACCTCCGTTCCGGGTGCCGTGTAGGCCGGCAGGAGCGGCGCCGCCTCGCCCGGGATCGGCACCACGCCGGGAATCGGCGTGCCCTGGTCCTTGCCGGTGCCGCGCCAGGCGCCGCTCTGCAGCGCGACCGAACCCTCCCGGCGCTCGCGCGGCGCCGGGTTGCGGCCGACCGACAGGCCGGGCTGCTTCTGCCCGTCGGGCAGCACGCGGCTGCCGTCCTCCATGACGTCGTGGACGCGCCACAAAGCCCACATCCCTTGCGCGAAATGCGGGTAGAGGTGGCAGTGGAAGATGGCGTCGCCGACCGTCCGGTTGCGGTTGCCGGAGCCCTTGGCCGCCTCCCACCAGCCCCGGGCGCCGGCCGGCGCGAGGTCGCTGTGATGGCGGTCATGGCCGCCGTGGTAGATGCGGTAGGTGAAGCCCTGCTGCGGCCCGATCGTCTGGCTGTCGAGATAGGCGCCGCGATTCTCGTCGTTGCCCGCGAACCACTGGTGGGTGTGCAGGTGGAAGACGTGGGTCTCCTTGCCGATGTGGAAATTCCGGAAGACGACCTTGTCGTTCAGGTAGCTGTGATGGACGTTCGAGGGATCGTCCGGGTAATTCTCGAGCAGGGCCGGATCGCCGTTGGCCCAGCTCTCGAGGAAGAACTCCTCGTAGAGGCATTCCGGGCAGTTGGCGGCGGGGCCGATGCCCTTGCGGTTGGCGAGCACCATCGCGCCCGCGCCCGAGGCGCCGTAATTGATGGCGAAGCCGTCGCGGGCGGCGGAGAGCTGCCCGAACTGCGACAGCTCGCGCTGCGGATCGGCGTAGTAGGTCTTCAGCTCGTCGTGGAAGACGACCGTGAACTCGCGGAACGGCGCGCGGGCCTCCTGGTCGAGGCGGATCGCGGTGCGCCGGTCCTCGCCGCTCAGGGCCTGGTCGATCGGCGGCAGGGCGCGACCGGGATCCGGCACGATGACGGCGTTGAGGTCGCCGTGCACGAGCTCGGCCCTTGCATAGGCCACGCCCTCGACGGTCTCGCTGCCCGGGCAGGCCCGGATCATGCCGAGCACCGGGACCGGCGCGTCGCCGCAGGGATGGGCGCCGGGCCGCGCGTCGCGCGCGCGGGGCTCCCGGGAGGCGGCGGCGTAGTCCGGCAGGCCGGAGCGGGCGTGCCGGACGGCTCCCGCGGCCTTCGCCGGCCAGACGGCGTCGAAACCCGCCTGCGGCACCTGGCTGCGCAGGGCGGTCGCCCCCGGCGACTCGACGATCAGCGCGCCGAACAGGCCGTGGGTGGCCGAGCCGGCATCGCCCTCGCCGCCCGCCGGCGCCGCGAGGCTCGAGAACAGGTGGGTGCCTTCGCGTTCGAGGCGGAACCGGCAGACGAAGGAGTCGCCCGGCTTCACGGCGGCGAGGCCCAGGCACTCGTCGGCCACCTTGCCGCCGATCGGGAGCGGTTCGAGGCCGGGAATCGCGAGCGACAGGCCGCGGGTCGCCGGCCAGTCGCCGCGGCGCTCCTCGGCGGCGGCGGCGCGCTCCCCGGCCTCGCCCTGGTGCTCGATCCGCTCCGCCTCGCGGCATTGCTGCTCGAAGGCCGTGCGCTCGTCCCGGCGCGTCGGCCGGGTCCCGTCGTCGCCCTGGCGCTCGCCGCACCAGGATCGCGAGATGTCGGGTTGCTGCGGTGGCGGCCGGAGCAGGTTGGTCAGCTTGATCTCGAGGATGTCGCCGACATTCGCCCGCAGCGTCAGCGGCCGCGCGCGCTTGCAATCCTTCAGACGGACCGCCCCCGGGGTCAGCGACCCCTCGCCGGCCTCGGTGCCGTCCCGCGTCCGGCACTGGTCGGCATCGGTCGCCGCGCCGACGCCGAGGGCCGAGACGTCACGGCGCAGCGCGAACACCATCCCGTAGGGATTGAACGATCCGAAGCGGTTGTAGACGATCAGCTGGTCGAGGGCGACGACCTCGGCGTGGACGATCCGCCGTGGCGTGCCCTGGGCCGCCGGCGGCGGGGCCTCCTCGGCCGCCGAACCGGCGAGGCCGCCGAGCAGGAGCGCGATCACGGCGCTGCACCGCGTCAAGACGGATGAAAGCCCGCCCGCCCCTGCGACCGAGCGATGCCGCCGAACTCTCGCAGAATCCTGGGAACATGGAGAAAACATCGAGTTCCTCCCGGCGGCTCTCGGACCATCCGAGGAGATCATTGACGATATTTTCAATTTCCACAAGTTGCAATTTCGGAGATCTGTGCTATCTGTGCTCTAACAGATGCTGAAAATTTTGCTGACGATCGATTATCCGATTATTATTGGTCATTATTGAGAAAAATACGATCTAACAATTGTGATATAAGAAAGAAAATAGTCATCATAAGATATTTATAAAATATATATAATTAATAAAACTCGTGCATGATTACCTGATGATTTGATAAATTTATCAAATCTACAATCTCATCATGCCGAAGCACCGATTGGAGGCCGCCAAGCTGAAATGCGGACTCCGACATAAAGCAGTGGTCTCCAGAGGCTCGTTTCGCTCACCCTCAGGATGAGGTTTCGGGTAAGATAGAAAATTGCTCGCAGTGATATCCTCTCGAGCCGAACGAGCGCTCATGGCACGCGCCAAGGAGTATCCTCGATCGCCGGCCCTCATCGCAGATCAGGTTCGTTGACGTCTCGTCTCGGCGGCGGACCGCCGACACGCTTCAGAAGAGACTTCGGAGCGATCCCCCGACGTCACTTCTTCTGGCAAACAATGTCGGCGCGAAAAACCATCATATGAAGGATGAACACAGCGCCAAGTCCGATTTTTTGCCCCGTCGCAGGGACGATCACGTCGACCCCAAGGGTCTCGGCTACGGTCGCTCAGCTTACCGGCCTCTCCGCGCAGGCCCGGGATTAAGACGTAGCCCGTTCGGGAGAGGGGAGACGCCCCACTTCTTTTCCCCGGACAGCCCCGCCCAACCGAGGAGCGGCGCGGGGGCCCGCGGGTGACGACAGACGCGGGCGGCGATACACACTCCGCGTCGGATCCTCGGGGGATCGCCGTCGCGGGGCGTTGAGCGCATGCATGACCTTGTCCTGAGCGGCGGCCGGGTGGTCGATCCGGAGAGCGGGTTCGACGGGATCGCCGACGTCGCGGTCGAAGGCGGCCGGATCGCCGGGATCGGGCGCGACCTCGGCCCGGCGCGCCGGACGCTCGCGGTCGACGGGCTCGTGGTGGCGCCCGGCTTCATCGATCTCCACGCCCACGGCCAGTGCGTGCCGGCCGACCGGATGCAGGCCTTCGACGGCGTGACGACCGCGCTCGAACTCGAGCTCGGGGTGTGGCCGGTGGCGCGCTGGTACGACGAGCAGGCCCATGCCGGCCGCGTGCTGAATTACGGCGCCTCGACCGGCTGGGTCTTCGCCCGCATCGCCGCGATGACGGCGCAGCAGACCGAATCGAGCATCGCCGGCATGGGCCGCGCCATGCAGGACCGGCGCTGGGCCGACGCGGTCGCGAGCCCGGCCGAGACCGCCGACATCGTCGCGCGCGTCCGGGCCGGCCTCGACCAGGGCGCCATCGGCATCGGCTTTCCCAACGCCTACGCGCCGGGCACCGGGGTGAAGGAGCTCTCGGAGCTGTGCAGCCTGGCGGCCGCCGCCGGCACGCCGACCTTCACCCACGTCGCCTACATGGCGAACATCGATCCCCTGAGCTCGGTCGAGGCCTATACCCGGCTGATCGGGCTTGCCGGCTCGACCGGCGCCCACATGCATATCTGCCACTTCAACTCGACGAGCCTGCAGGACGTCGAGCGCTCGGCTGAACTCGTGCGCACCGCGCAACGGCAGGGGCTCAAGGTCACGGTCGAGGCCTATCCCTACGGCACCGGCTCGACGGTGATCGGCGCGGTGTTCTTCGCCGACCCGGCCTTCCCCGAGCGCACCGGCAGCGGCTACGACTCCGTCGAGACCCTGGCCTCGGGCCGCCGCTTCACCGGCCGCGCCGAGGTGCTGGCCGCGCAAGCCGAGGATCCGGGCGCGCTGGTGCTGTGGCACTTCCTCGACGTCGCGGGCGACGAGCGCCACCGGGCGCTCCTCGACGTCTCGGTGCTGTTTCCCGGCGGCGCCATCGCCTCCGACGCCGTGCCGTGGCTGATGCCCGACGGCGCGACCTACGAGGGCGAGGCCTGGCCGCTGCCGGACGACGCGGTCTCGCATCCGCGCTCCAGCGGCACCTTCACCCGCTTCCTTCGCGAATGGGTGCGCGAGCGGGGCACGCTGCCGCTGAGCGAGGGGCTGGCCAAGTGCGCGCTGATCCCGGCCCAGATCCTGGAGGCGAGCACGCCGATGATGCGGGCCAAGGGCCGGCTGCGGGCCGGCTGCGACGCCGACATCGTCTGCTTCGATCTCGACGCGCTCACCGACCGGGCCGATTTCCGCCACCCCAACCGCCCGTCCGAGGGCGTGCGCCACCTGCTCGTCGGCGGCGAGACGGTGATCGCCGACGGGCAGCTGGTCCGCGCGGCGCGGCCGGGCCGGCCGGTCCGGCGGCCGGTCGCCGCGTGAGCGTCCCGGTCGTCCTGGTCGCGGGCTTCCTCGGGGCCGGCAAGACCACCCTGGTCAACGGCCTCCTGCGCGAGCCCGGCGGCCGGCGCATCGCCGCCCTCGTCAACGATTTCGGCGCGATCGACGTCGACGCCGACCTGCTCGGCCTCGCCACCGACGGCGTCGTCAGCCTGCGCAACGGCTGCATCTGCTGCAGCCTGCAGGGCGACCTGATGCGCTCGCTGGCGACCCTGCTGCGGCGGAACCCGGCGCCGGACGCGATCGTGATCGAGACCAGCGGCGCGGCGGACCCGGCCGAGATCGTGCGCGCGCTCCTCGACCCGGCGGTCTTCGCCGCGACCCCGCTCGACACCGTCGTCACCGTGGTCGATGCCCGCCACCTCGCCGACCGGCCAAGCCTCCTCGACGATTCCCTGTGGCGCGCACAGGTCGCGGCGGCCGACCTCTGCGTCGTCGCGAAGACCGACCTCGTGGAGGAGACCGACCTCGCGGGCGTCCGCGCCGGCCTCGCCCGCCACAAGCCGGCCCGCCTCACCTTCGCGGCGGGCACGGTCCCGGCGGCGAACCTCCTGTTCTCCGGCGAGGATCGCCCCTCCCGTCGGGAAAGCGCCTCGGCGGAGGCCCGCGGGACCGCCCGCCTCGTGGCGGCGGAGTGCTTCGACACGTTGAGCTGGACGGCGCGCCATCCGCTCGCCCTCGCGCGGTTCCAGGCCGCCATCGGCCGGCTCGCGCCGCACCTCGTGCGCGCGAAGGGCTTCGTGAGCTTCGCCCACCAGCCCGACCGGCCGATGCTGTTCCAGCTCGTCGGCACCCGTGCGACGGTCGTGCCGACCGCCGTGCCGGCTCGCGACGGCGTCGCGGCCCGCCTGGTGCTGATCGCCCGGTCCGGCGATCTCGACCGCGACCGGGCGACGGCGCTGCTCGACGCGGCGGTCGAGCCCGGCGGTCCGGGGTGAGCGGCGGACCAGTCATTTGCCACAGTTCCCTTTCCCGGACGACTAGAGCGTCAGCGGAAGGAGATCCGGGATCCAGCGCGAAAAGTCGCGAAGCGTCCGTGTGGCTGCCACGGTGCAGCATTCGGAGCCGCTTCGCGGCAAGTCTCTGCTGGATCCCGGATCTCCTTCCGCTGACGCTCCAGTCGTCCGGGAAAGGGGTGAGTATGATGTCGTCGGGGAGATCGGTGTCGTGCCGGGATGGCACGAGCGGGAGGTCTACGCGGGCCCCGGCTCCATGCCCCTCGTGTACCGTCGCGTCGCAGGCTCGAACATCGTGGCCCGCCTCTCCCGCTGACGAATCGCGGTGCAGCGCCCCGCCTGCGGCGCGGTCCCGCCCTGTTCGTCCCGGGCGCACCCGCTAAGATATCGGGGAGAATGCCGTCGGCGCGGCGGTGGCCCCTGCCCTTCGGGCGGGACCGGAAGGAGCGAGAACCGTGGCACGCAGGCGCGTCCGACCCACGACCGAGATCCTGAGCGAGATCGTGGCGCAACTCGGCCTGCCGCCGCGCTCGGTCGACCTCGAGGCCCTGCAGGGCCGGCTCGGCTTGCCCGAGTTCAACGGCGAGGCCGACGAGGCCCGGGTCGCGCGCGCGTTGCGCGCGATGAAGGCCGAGCGCGCCTTCGCCGAGACCGGGATCGAGGCGCTGAAGCGGACGGTGCCGGCGCTCCGGGCGGCCGTCTCGGGCGGAGGCGCCGTCACCTGGAGCGTGCGCGCCACGATCCCGCTCCTCGACGACGACCGCCTCGCCGTGCGGGTCGACGCGCCGCCGGACGCCGAGACCGCCGGCATCCTCCGGGGCATGGCGCACCGCAACGACCCGCGCTGGCGGCTCGACGACCTGCGCGCCGCGGTGGCGCAGGTCGCAGGCCAAGCGGCCGACGAGCTGCGCCGGCCGGTCGAGCGCCTGCGCGAGCAGGTCCGCCTCGACCTGCGCGAGGTCGGGGCCGACGCCTCGGCCTATCTCGCCCAGCTCGACCGCTCGCTCCGCTCCCGCCCCTTCCCGCTGACCGACGAGCTCGCCCGCTCGCTGTTCCAGACCCTCACGCCGGTGCGCAAGCGCGCTCGCGTCGTGGCGCACCAGGATTCCCGGCTCCGGCGCCTTCGCGACCGGGTCGGGTTCGGCGCCTACATCGAAAAATTCGCGGCGGCGCGACGGCTCGGCCGGCGCATCGTGTTCCACATGGGCCCGACCAATTCGGGCAAGACCTACGCCGCCCTGAAGGTCCTGACCGAGGCGGCGACCGGAACCTACCTCGCCCCCCTGCGCCTCCTGGCGCTGGAGAACTACGAGGCGCTCCTGGAGCGGGGCCTGCGCGCCGGCATGGTCACCGGCGAGGAGGTGCTCGGCGAGGCGGGCCCGACCCACACCGCGCGCACCATCGAGACGGCGGACCTCATGCGCCCGGTCGAGGTCGCGGTGATCGACGAGATCCAGATGCTCGCCGATCCCGACCGCGGCTGGGCCTGGACCAACGCGCTGTTCGGCGTGCCGGCCAAGACCGTGATCGTCTGCGGCTCGGACGACGCCCTCGCCTACGTTCGCCGGGCGGCCGAGGCGGCGGGCGAGTCGCTCGAGGTCGTCCCCTTCGAGCGCAAGACGCCGCTTGTCTTAGCGGAGCAGCCGGTGCCGCTCGAACATGTCGAGCCGGGCGACGCGGTCGTCGCCTTCTCGCGCCGGGCCGTGCACGAGAACCGCGAGATCCTGGTGGCGGCCGGCCACCGCGTCGCGACGATCTACGGCGCGCTCTCGCCGGAGGTGCGCCGGGCCGAGGCCGCGCGCTTCCGCACCGGCGAGGCCGACGTGCTCGTCACCACCGACGCGATCGGCATGGGCCTGAATCTCGGGCCGCTCAAGCGCGTGGTGTTCTCGGCGGTGCGCAAGTACGACGGCACCGGCGAGCGGGCGCTGACCAATTCCGAGATCCGGCAGATTGCCGGCCGGGCCGGCCGCTTCGGCCACCAGGAGGTCGGCTATGTCGCGGCCTGCGAGGAGGACGGCGTCGCGCCGTTGCGGACCGCCTTGTCCGGCGCGCCGACGGCGCCGGCCGCCGACACCCGCTTCTTCGTCCGGCCCGACCTTCAGGCGATCACTTCGGTCGCCGAGGAGATGCAGACGGACAGCCTGCGCGAGGTCCTGGCGCATTTCGCCCGCGCCACCTTCTACGACGGCTCGCCATTCCAGCCCTCGGCCCTGGAGGAGATCCTGGAGGTCGCCCGGCTGGTCGACCGGGCGCGGCTGCCGATCCGGGAGAAGTTCGTCTTCTCCGTCTGCCCGGTCGACCGGCGCGACGACGTCGCGATGGCGGTGCTGGAGCGCTGGACCCAGGCCCGCGCCGCGGGCGCCGGGGTGCCGGCCCTGCGGGCGAATCTCCACGGGGAGCTCGACTACCAGGAGCGCACGGTCAAGCTCGCCAGCGCCTATCTGTGGCTGTCGCGCCGCTTCCCCGAGACCTTCGACGACGTCGAGGCGATCCGGGCGATGCGCGGCCAAGCCAACGCCGCCATCGAGGCGCATCTGCGCGAGACCGCGACGCGCCGCGTCGAGCGCCGCTCGCGCCGGGTCGCCGCGAAGGCGCCGCGCTGAGGCCCGGCGCGGCAGGCCGCGGGTCGGAATTCAGCCAGCCTGTCTCGGGGGCACGGCCGTTTCGCCGGGCGGCGTCCCCGGCCTCTACGCCGTCGGCGACGGCGCGGGCCTGCGCGGCGCGGCGATGGCCGCGCTCGCCGGCGAGCTCGCCGGCCTCGCCGCCGCGATGGATGCCGGGCGCCTCGCCCCCGACGCCTTCGCGCGGGAGCGCGCGCCTGCGGCGGGCGATGGCCCGCGGAAAACCCTTCTCCGACCGGATGGCCGCGACGATGCGGTTGCGGCCGGCGCAGGTGCGCGCGGTTCCCCCCGAGACGGTGGTCTGCCTCTGCGAGGACGTGACCCGGGCCGAGATCGACGCGGCCTGCCAGGCCGGCGCCCGCGACGTCAACCAGATGAAGCAATTCACCCGCTGCGGCATGGGCCCGTGCCAGGGGCGCCTGTGCGGCGACGTCGCCGCCGAGATCCTGGCGGCGCAGGTCGGGACGCGGGAGGCCGCGGCCTTCGAGGCGGCCGGGGCCGACGGGCTGCTCGTCTTCCCGCCGAACAGCTGGGCGCTCGGCCACGACCCGGAATGCGTGGTGCTGCACCACCGCACCGTCGCGGACGCCACGGGCCTGCCGTTGATGCTCTACGGCGCGCCGGTGGGGGCCGGCGCCATGGCGTACGACGCGGCGACGCTGCGCCGCCTCGCCGGCCTCGAGCAGGTGGTGGCGATCAAGGAGGGAAGCTGGGAGGTGGCGCAGTACGAGGCGAACCTGCGCCTCCTCACGTCCTTGCGCGCCGACTTCAAGGTCCTGGGTTCGGGGGACGAGCACCTTCTGACGAGCTACATCATCGGCAGCACCGGCAGCCAGGTCTCCCTGGCGGCCGTCGTCCCGGACCTCGTCGTCGCCCTGTGGAACGCCGCCGACGCGGGCGACTGGGGCGCAGCCCGACAATGCCACGAGGCTCTGTACCCGCTCGCGGTCGCGATCTACCGCGACGCGCCGGGCGGCCGGGCCACCGCGCGGATCAAGCACGCACTGCACCACCTCGGGGCGATCCCGGATCCGCGCCTGCGGCCGCCGCAGCCGCCGCTCGACGCCGGCGAGCGGAAGCGGGTCGAGGAGGCTCTGCGGCGCGCGACGGCCTGAGGCGGGACCCGGACGGTCGCGTGCGGATCTCGTGTCCCGCGGCTGCCGATTTCGGGAACAGGCTTGCTCAAAGATGTGCCTTGTCGAGCCCGGACGGCCATGCTCATCTTTCAGGCAACGACAGGGTGCCACGGATCGTGGTCGTGGGGTGGGGCGAGTGATGGCGGGGCGTGCGATGGAGGGCGGCCGGTTGGGCGCGAGCCGCAGGACCATGCTGGCGGGGATCGGCGCCGCCGGATTCGTCGGCCTGCTGGGCGGTCCGGCCCGGGCCGCGAAGGCGCGGCCCGTCTCCGTCGCCCTCGTCGCCTCGGTGCCGATCGAGCAGCAATGGGTCAGCCGGATCCACCTCGCCCTGAAGGCGGCGGCCGCGCGCGGCGACATCGCCTACGTCTATTCCGAGAACGTCGCCAATACCGACGCCGAGCGGGTGATCCGCGAATACGCCGAGGCGAAGAAGGACCTCGTCATCGGCGAGGCCTTCGGCCTGGAGCGGCCGGTGCGCAAGATCGCCGGCGACTACAAGGGCACGGCCTTCCTGATGGGCTCGTCCTTCCCGGCGCAGGGACCGAACCTCTCGGTCTTCGACAACTACATCCAGGACGCCTCCTACCTCACCGGCATCGTCGCCGGGAAGGCGACGAAGTCGAACGTGATCGGCATGGTCGGCGGCTACGCGATCCCGGAGGTCAACCGGCTGATGAACGCCTTCATGGCCGGGGCGCGGTCGGTCAATCCGGATGTCAAGTTCCTGGTCTCGTTCATCAATTCCTGGTACGACCCGCCCAAGGCCAAGGAGACGGCCTTCGCGATGATCGAGCGCAAGGCCGACGTGCTCTACGCCGAGCGCTTCGGCGTCGCCGACGCCGCCAAGGAGCGCGGCGTCAAGGCGGTCGGCAACGTCATCGACACCTCGTCCCAGTATCCCGGCACGGTGATCGCCTCGGCGCTCTGGCACATGGAGCCGACCATCGACCGGGCGGTCGCCAAGGTGATCGACGGAAGCTGGAGCGCGGAGGATTACGGGCCGTGGAGCGGCATGGCGAAGGGCGGCTGCTCGCTCGCCCCGCTCGACCCCGCCCTGGTGCCGGCGCCGGTGATCGATCAGGTCAAGGCGCGGGAGGCGGAGATCCGCTCGGGCGCGTTCAAGGTCGCGATCGACGATTCCGAACCGAAGCCGACCGCCTGACGTGGCGGGGATCGCGGCCCCCGACGGGAGCGGGACAACCCGCCCCGTCGCCCTCGAATTGCGCGGCATCACCAAGCGCTTCGGCCCGCTTTTGGCGAATGACGGCATCGACCTCACCCTGCACCGGGGCGAGATCCTGGCGATGCTCGGCGAGAACGGTGCCGGCAAGACAACCCTGATGAACATCCTGTTCGGCCACTACACCGCCGATGCCGGCACGGTGCGGGTGGCCGACGGGACCGGGCGGCTGGTGCCGCTGCCGCCGGGGCGGCCGCGGGCGGCGCTCGCCGCCGGCATCGGCATGGTGCACCAGCACTTCACCCTGGCCGAGGCCTTGAGCGGGCTCGACAACATCACGCTCGGCACCGAGCCGCTCTGGCGCCTGCGCCGCCGGACCGACGAGGCCCGCGACCGGCTCGCCGCCCTGATGGCGCGGGCGGGGCTGACCGTCGACCTCGCGGCGCCGGTCGGCAGCCTCACGGTCGGCGAGCGCCAGCGGATCGAGATCCTGAAGGCGCTCTACCGCGACGCGCGGGTTCTCATCCTCGACGAGCCGACTGCCGTGCTGACCCCGGCCGAGAGCGAGGGGCTGTTCTCCGTGCTGCGGGCGCTGGCCGCGCAGGGGCTGGCGATCGCCTTCATCTCGCACAAGCTCGGCGAGGTCGTGGCGGGCAGCGACCGGGTCGCCGTGCTGCGGGCCGGCCGCAAGGTCGCCGAGCGCGCCACCGCCGGCGCCGACCGGGCCGACCTCGCCGCGCTCATGGTCGGCCGCGCGGTCGCCCCGGTGCGCCGCACCGCCAGGGCCCCGGGACCGGAGGTGCTGGCGCTGGAGGGCGTGGCGGTGGCGGGGCCCGACCTGCGCAACCGGCTCGACCGGGCCGACCTCGTGGTGCGGGCGGGCGAGATCGTCGGCATCGCGGGCGTCGCCGGCAACGGGCAGGCGGCGCTGGCGCGCCTGCTCTTCGGCCTCGCCCGGCCGAATGCCGGTTCGGTGCGGCTCCTGGGCCGGCCCGTGACCCGGTTCGACCCGCGCGCGGCGATCCGGGCCGGCATCGGCCGCATCCCGGAGGACCGCCACCACGAGGGCGCGGTCCCGGCGATGAGCGTGGCCGAGAACGCGGCGATCGAGGAGATCCGCGGGCGCTTCCAGTGGTTCGGGATCCTGCGCCGCCGCCGCATGGCCGCGCGGGCGCGAGACGCGATCGAGGCCTACGGCATCCGCTGCCCCGGCCCGGACGCGCCGATCCGGCTTCTGTCGGGGGGCAACATGCAGAAGGTCATCCTCGCCCGGGCGCTCGACGGTGCACCCGCTCTGATCGTCGCCGCGCAGCCGACCCGCGGGCTCGACGTCGGGGCCGTGGCCGAGATCCACCGCCGGCTCCTCGACGCGAGCGGGCGAGGTGCGGCCATCGTGCTGATCTCGGAGGATCTCGACGAGGTGTTCGCGCTCTCCGACCGCATCGCCGTGATGGCCCGCGCCCGCCTCTCCGCGGCCCTGCCGGCCGAGGGGCTCGACCGCACCCGCCTCGGCCTGATGATGGCCGGCCAGGACGTGGACCACACGCCGGCGCCCGAGCGCGCGCGAGAGTCCGCATGATCCGCCTGGAGCCCCGCGGCGTCCCCTCCCGGAGCCTCGCGCTCGCGGTCCCGGTCCTCGCGGCCCTCGCGGCTTTGGGCCTCGCAGCCGTTCCGCTGCTCCTCGCCGGCGCCCCGCTGGGAAGGGCCTACGCGGCGATGGCGCAAGGAGCGCTCGGCTCGCGCTTCGCCCTCACCGAGGTGCTGACCCGGGCGACCCCCCTGATCCTCACCGGGCTCGCCGCGGCGGTCGCGTTCCGGGCGCGGCTCTACAATATCGGCGCCGAGGGGCAGCTCTATGTCGGGGCGCTCGCCGCCGTCGCGGTCGGCGCGGGCGCCATCGACCTGCCGGCGCCCCTCCTCCTGCCCGTCGTACTGGGCGCGGGCGCGCTGGCGGGTGCCGCCCTGATGGTCGGGCCGGCGCTCGCCCGCGTGGCGCTCGGCGCCGACGAGGTGGTGACGACCCTGCTCCTCAACTTCGTGGTGCTGCTCCTCGTGCAGATGATGATCGAGGGGCCGATGAAGGACCCGATGAGCATGGGCTGGCCGCAATCCGAGCCGCTCATCGAGGCCGCCACCCTGCCCCGCCTCGTCGAGACGACGCGGCTCCATGCCGGCCTCCTCGTGGCGCTCAGCGCCGCCCTCCTGCTGCACGGCCTGATGGCCCGCACGGTGGCGGGCTTCGCCATCCGGGCGGTCGGCGAGGCGCCGCCCGCCGCGCGCTTCGCCGGGCTGCCGGTCGGCGTCACGCTGGTCGCCGTCGGCGCCCTGTCGGGGGCGCTCGCGGGGCTCGCCGGGGCCGGGGAGGTGGCGGGGGTGAAGGGCTTCCTCGCCGCCGACCTGTCGCCGGGCTACGGCTATGCGGGCATCGTCGTGGCGATGCTGGCCGGCCTGTCGCCGCTCGGCACGGTCGCCGCGGCCCTGTTCGTCGCCGCGGTCTTCGTCGGCGCGGATTCGATGAGCCGGGTCGTCAACGTGCCGAGCTACATCGCCAACCTGATCGTCGCCCTGTCGCTGATCGCCGTGCTGGTCGCCGGCCTTCTGACCCGCTACCGGCTGCGATTCACCCCCAAACCCGCGGCCGGAGCCTGACGCGATGCAGGCGAGCCTCGACCTCCTGCTCACCGTCGCCTTCTGGGCCGCGGCGCTCCGGATCGCCACGCCGCTGATCTTCGGGGTCGCCGGCGCGGTCCTGTGCGAGCGCGCCGGCGTGCTCAATCTCGGCATCGAGGGCATCATGACCGCGGGCGCCATGACCGGCTGGCTCGCGGTGCATCTCGGCGCCGGGCTGTGGGCCGGCGTCCTCGTGGCCATGCTCACCGGCGCGGGCCTCGGGCTGCTGCTCGCCATCCTCACCGTGAAGCTCGGCCTGTCGCAGCACGTGAGCGGGCTCGCCGTGACCTTGCTCGCCACCAGCGCGAGCTATTTCGGCTACCGCCTCGCCCTGCCCGGTACTGCCAGCCCGCCGCGGATCGAGCCGTTCCGGCCCCTCGACCTGCCGGTCCTGTCCGACCTGCCGGTGATCGGGCCGATCCTGTTCCAGCAGACGGCGCTGACGCTGCTCGCCATCGCGACGATCCTGGCGCTCGGCCTGTTCCTCGCCCGCACGCCGCTCGGCCTCGCCGTGCGGGCGGTCGGCGAGAACCCGGCCGCCGTCGAGGCGCAGGGCATCGACGTCCACGCGCTGCGCCTCGGCGCCGTGGTGGCGGGCTCGGCCCTGATGGCGCTCGGCGGCGCCTTCCTGACCCTGTCGGCGTTCAACGCCTTCTTCTTCGAGATGGTGGCCGGGCGCGGCTGGATCTGCATCGCGCTCACCGCCTTCGCCGGCTGGCGCCCGATGAAGGCGCTGCTCGGGGCGGTGTTGTTCGGCGCCTTCGACGCCTTCCAGGTCCGCCTCCAGCAGGCCTCGGGCGGGGTCGTGCCGGGGCAGGTCTTCCTGATGCTGCCCTACCTCCTGTCGATCGCCGCCCTGCTGGTGGGCGCGCGCCGCGCCAGCGCCCCGAAGGCCCTGATGCGGCCCTATATCCGCGGCGAGCGATAAGCGAGGTTTGACGCGTGACACCCGATCTCATCGTCCGCAACGCCACCCTGCCCGACGGCCGCAGCGGCCTCGACATTGCGGTCGCGGACGGGCGCATCACGGCGATCGAACCGGCGATCCCGGCGCGAGGCGCCGAGGAGATCGACGCGGCCGGCCTCCTCGTGAGCCCGCCCTTCGTCGATTGCCACTTCCACATGGACGCGACGCTCTCGCTCGGCCTGCCGCGGCTCAACCGCTCCGGCACGCTGCTCGAGGGCATCGCGCTGTGGAACGAGCTGAAGCCGCTCCTGACGCCGGAGGCGGTGATCGAGCGGGCCCTGCGCTACTGCGACCTCGCGGTTTCGCAGGGGCTGCTGGCCGTGCGCAGCCACGTCGACATCTGCGACGACCGGCTGCTCGCCGTCGACGCGCTGCTCGCCGTGAAGCGGCAGGTCGCGCCCTATCTCGACCTCCAGCTCGTGGCCTTCCCGCAGGACGGCTACCTGCGTGCACCCAACGCCGCCGAGAACCTGGTCCGTGCGCTCGACCGCGGCGTCGAGGTGGTCGGCGGGATCCCGCATTTCGAGCGCACGATGGAGGACGGCGCGGAGTCCCTGCGGCACCTCTGCCGGATCGCCGCCGAGCGGGGCCTGCGGGTCGACATCCATTGCGACGAGACCGACGACCCGCTCTCGCGCCACGTCGAGACGCTGACCGCCGAGACGGTGCGGCACGGGCTCCAGGGGCGCGTCGCCGGCTCGCACCTGACCTCGATGCATTCGATGGACAATTACTACGTCTCGAAGCTCCTCGCCCTGATGGCCGAGGCGCGGCTGCAGGTGGTCGCCAATCCCCTCATCAACATCGTGCTGCAGGGCCGGCACGACACCTACCCGAAGCGGCGCGGCCTGACCCGGGTGCCCGAGCAGCGAGCCATGGGCCTCACCGTCGCCTTCGGCCAGGATTGCTGCATGGATCCCTGGTACAGCTTGGGAAGCGCCGACATGCTCGACGTCGCCCATATGGGCCTGCACGTGGCGCAGATGACGAGCCGGGAGGCGATGCAGGCCTGTTTCGCGGCGGTGACGACGGAGGCCGCCGCCGTGATGGGGCTCGACGGGTACGGGCTGCATGTCGGCGCCTTCGGAGACCTCGTGGTGCTCCAGGCCCGCGATCCGATCGAGGCGATCCGCCTGCGCCCGCCCCGGCTGCACGTGGTCCGCCGCGGCCGCGTGATCGCGCGCACGCCCGCGCGGGTCTCAGGCCTCGCCCTGCCGGGCCGGCCGGATTCCGTGGATCCGGCGCGGAGCGCGAGGCCTTGAGAGCGGAAGCACCCTCCGGTCAGGTCGCGCCCAGTTGCTCGACGCCCGCGGTCTCCCGCAGCCAATGCGTCGCGATGGCGTCGCGGCGGGCGAACCACGTGCCCTCGCGGGCGGCCGCGTGGGCGAGGAAGCGCTCGAGCCCGCCAATGCGCCCCGGCCGGCCGATGATGCGCAGGTGCAGGCCCACCGACAGCATCCGCGGCGCGTCGGCCCCTTCCGCGTAGAGCCGGTCGAAGGCGTCGATGCAGTAGCGGGCGAAGTCGTCGCCGAACACGAAGCCGCCGCCGCGCTGGAAGCGCATGTCGTTGGTGTCGAAGGCGTAGGGCAGGACGACGTGCGGCCGCCCTGCGCGCCCCGGGACGAGGTAGGGCAGGTCGTCGTTGTAGGCGTTCGAATCGTAGAGGAAGCCGCCCTGCTCCAGGAGCAGCCTACGGGTGTTGACCGAGGTCGCCGAGCGGGTGTGCCAGCCGACGGGGGCCCGCCCGGTCGCGTCGCGGATCGCCGCGACGGCCTGCGCGATCGCCGCCCGCTCCTCGGCCTCGCCCATGCCCGCGTGGCGCTCCCAGCGCCAGCCATGAGCCGCGACCTCGTGCCCGTCGGCGATTGCCTCCTGCGCCAGCCACGGCGAGAGCGCGACGGCGCGCCCGTTGGCGTTGAGGGTGGCCGGGACGCCGTAGGCCGAGAGCAGCGCCCGGATGCGCGGCCAGCCGGCCCGGGTGCCGTACTCGAAATGTGATTCCATGCAGAGGTCGCGAGAGCCGACGACCTCCTCCACCACCTCGTAGACGGATTCGTTGCGCTCGTCGCCCATGCCGAGGGAGAGCTCCGCCCCCTCCTCGACGTTGACGACGACCGAGACGGCGAGGCGGGCGCCGCAGGGCCAGGCGACGGAAGGGGGACGGCCGCCATAGCCGCGGAAATCACGATCGTGCGCCATCGGGTCGGACATCGGTGTCGGCCAAACTCACTATTGGTCAGAGGCTGCTTCGCTCTCTCGACGATCCCGAAACCCTCCTCGTCATTCCGGGGCCGCGACAGCGGAGCCCGGAATCCAGAACCGCGGACGGTGCAGGATCGAGCGGAGTGCTCTCCGCCTCATTCTGACCGACCTGAGGTTCTGGATTCCGGGCTCTGCTGCGCAGCCCCGGAATGACGAGAAGGGTGTCGTTACCGTGGAGCAGGACGAACCGGGTCTCGGACGCCATGATCGGTCAGACCTGAGCCAGGCGGCGCAGGCCGACGAGGCGGTCGCCGAGGATCAGCACCGCGACGGCGAGCAGGATCAGCAGCGTCGAGACCGCCGCGACGGTGGGATCGGGCCGCTCCTCGACGAGCTGCAGCATCTGGATCGGCAGGGTCTTGGTCCAGGCGTCGGTGAAGAAGATCGAGATCGGGTAGTTGTCCATCGAGGCGAGGAAGGCGAACAGGCCGGAGGTCAGGAAGGCCGGCGCCAGGCCCGGCACCAGCACCCGCAGGATCGCGGACGGGTAGGACAGCCCGAGCGTCCGGGCGGCGTCGATCAGGGTGAAGTCGAACAGCGAGAGCGCCGCCACCACGGTGCGCACAACGTAAGGCAGCGTGATCACCCCGTGGGCGACGAAGAGGCTCAACCCCACATCGCGCAGGCCCACCGCACGAAACCCCTGCAGCATGGCGATGCCGACGACGAGGCCGGGCAGCATCAAGGGCGAGACCAGGAAGTTCACGAGGGCCTCGCGTCCGGGAAAGCGGCCGCGCACCACCGCGATGGCGCAGAGCGTGCCGAGGACGAGCGCCAGGGCGGTCGCCAGCACGGCGACCCGCAGCGAGGTCCAGACCGCCGGCCAGAGATCGCGCGAGGCCCAGAGCCGCTCGTACCAGCGCGTCGACCACGCGGGCGGCGGCAGGGTGAAGACCGCGCTCGACCCGAACGAGACCGCAACCGTGACGACGAGCGGCGCCATCAGGAAGATCGCCGCGGCCCCGGCGAGCGCCCAGACCAGGGCGAGGGCGACGCGCTCGGTCGCGGTCATGCGTGTCCTCCTCCGAGGCGGCGGGCGAGCGCCGTCGAGCCGACCACGACCGCGACGGCGACCGCGAGCAGGATCACCGCCGTGGTCGAGCCGAGCTGCTCGTCGCGCAGGAACAGGAAGGCGCGGCCGGTGAGGGTCGCGAGGGTCTGGAAGCGGTCGCCGATGACGAGGCTCGGCACGACGTACATCGACACCGCGAGCGAGAACACGAAGGCGATGCCGGAGACGATCCCCGGCAGGGTCAGCGGCAGCGTCACGCCGAGGAAGCGGCGCAGGGGGCTCGCACCGAGAGTCGCGGCGGCTTCGCCGAGGCGCGGGTCGATCTGGCGGAGGACCGAGTAGATCGGCAGGATCATGAACGGCAGGAAGACGTTGGCGGCGCCGACGACGAGGCCGGTCTCGGTGAACAGGAGCCGCTGCGGCGCGTCCCAGATCCCGAGCCCGACGAGGGCCTGCGACACCACCCCGTCCCGGCGCAGCACGATCTGCCAGGCATAGGCCTTGACCACGACCCCGACCGAGAGCGGCAGGATGACCGACAGGAGCAGGAGCGCCTGCACCGCGCCGCGGGCCCGCGCGAGCGCGACCGCCGCCGGATAGCCGGCGACGAGGCAGACGAGGGTGACGAGGAGGGCGGTGCGCAAAGTGTTGCCGATGACGCGCCAGCTGAACGGGTCGGACAGGAAGTTTGCCAGCGGCGCGAGGCTGATTCCGTCCGGGCCCGAGAGGCTGCGGCCCAGCAGCACGAGGAGCGGCCAGCCATAGGCGGCGGCGAGGTAGGCGAAGGCCGGGAGCGCGAGCAGAGCCACGGGGTCCGGCCGATTGATGCGCGGCCGGCGCGCCGGCGCGGAGCCGGCGACGGGAGCGGCAGACGGGGTAGCCTGGGCGCTCACGCGGCGGCCTTCCGGGCGGGCTCTGCGGGAAAGACCAGCGTGTCCTCGACCGCCCAGGACAGGCGCAGGCGGGCGCCGGGCGCCGCACCCGCCGGGATCTCGGGCGCCTCCGCCAGCAGGGTCCGCTCGCCGTCCGGCCCGGCGAAGAACAGGTGGGCGCGCGCGCCCTGGAACGCGACCTCGACGAGGGTGGCCTCGATGGTGTTCGGACCGCCCTCCCCGACCCGGATCCGCTCCGGCCGCACCCCCAGAAGCACCGGGCTGCCCGGCCGGAAGCGGCCCGGTGCCCGCAGCGGCCCGAACGCGGTCTCGACGACGAGCCGCCCGTCGCCCTCCTCCCGCACGGTGCCGGGAAGCCGGCTCGACAGGCCGACGAAGTGGAGCGCGAAGGCGGTGGCGGGCCGGCGGTAGAGCGTCACCGGGTCGGCGAGCTGCTCGATCGCGCCGCCATTCATCACGGCGATCCGGTCGGACATGGTCAGCGCCTCGTCCTGGTCGTGGGTGACGAACAGGGCGGTGATGCCGAGCTCGCGCAGCAGGCGCTTGAGGTCGATCTGCATCGCCTCCCGCAGCTTGCGGTCGAGGGCCGAGAACGGCTCGTCGAGGAGGAGGAGTTTCGGCCTGACGGCCAGCGCCCTCGCCACCGCCACCCGCTGCTGCTGCCCGCCCGAGAGCGCCTGGGCCCGGCGGTCGGCGAAGGGCGTCATCTGGACGAGGTCGAGGAAGCGCGCCACCGCGGCCGGGATCTCCGCCCGCGGGTGGCCCTTGGCCTTGAGCCCGAAGGCGACGTTCTCGGCCACCGTGAGGTGGGGAAACAGGGCGTAGTTCTGAAACACCACGCCGACGTCGCGCCGGTGCGGCGGGGTGCGGGTGATGTCGCGGCCGTCGAGCACGACCCGGCCGCGATCCGGCGCGACGAGGCCGGCGACGATGCGCAGCAGCGTGGTCTTCCCGCAGCCGGAGGGGCCGAGCAGCGAGACGAACTCGCCGCGGGCGACCGCGAGGTCGACGCCGCCGAGCACCGCGCTCGCGCCGAAGCGCTTTTCGGCGCCCGCGATCGTCACGAAGCCGGGATCGGGATTCGTCATGGCAGGATTGGTCACGGCGGGGCTCGTCACGGCGCGCCTCAGATCGCCATCTCGCGGTCCCAGCGCTTGATCCAGCCGTCGCGCTCGCGGGCGACGGTGGTCCAGTCGATCTGGTGCACCACGAGGTCGGCGGGCAGGCCCGCGGGCCGCGGCACCGTGCGGTTGGTGGGCAGCGAGAAGGTCGGGCCGACGAGGTCCCGCTGCAGGTCGGCCGAGAGCAGCATGTCGACATAGGCGAAGGCGAGGTCCGGTTGCGGGCAGCCCTTCACCACGGCGATGCCCGACGGCATCGCGAACACGCCTTCCTTCGGCGCCGCGAGGGCGATCGGGGCGCCGGCGGCCTTGCGTTCGAGGGCGTAGGACGACATCGCCGAGGAGATCATCCAGGCTTCGCCCTGCTCGAGCAGATTATAGGCCTGGGGCTGCTGCGTGTAGACCGTGAGCAGGTTCGGCTTGAGCGCCGCGAGCTTGCGGAAGCCCGGCTCGACGTCTCCTTGCGCCGCCTCGAAGGATTTCCCGCTCGCCAGCGCCGCCGCCGCGAAGATGTTGGGCAGCCCTTCGGTGTTCTGCAGCGAGGGGACGATCACCCGGCCCTTGTAGCGCGGGTCGTAGGGGTCGGCCCAGGAGGTCGGGGCCGTGCGCATCGTCTCGGTGTTGTAGGCGATGCCGAGCCAGGGCTGCAGGTAGTTCGCCCACATGCCGTCCCCGTGCACGGTGCCGGGGACCAGGGCGGCGAGGTTCGGCACGCGGGCCGGGGTCAGCGGGTCGAGGAGCCCCTCCTTGACCGCCAGGATCATCACGGGATCGTCCATCTGGACCACCGACAGGTAGGGCCGGTCCCGGTTCTTCTGCATCTTCTCGAGGTTCACGAGCGAGCGCGTGCCCTCGAAGATCACCTTGGCGCCGTGCTTCTTCTCGAAGGCCGGGACGACGACGTCCTCGACCCAGCCCTTGTGGCCGGCGGCCCCGCCGACGACGAGCTCGCGGGTCTGCGCCCTGAGGATGCCGGGCGCCGCCACCAGGCCACCGAGCGCCGCGACCCCGCGCAGCACCGAACGACGATCGGGAGAGACGAGCGGCATGGTGGGAAACCCTCCGGACGGAGCGGACGACCCCTGAAAGGTACGGTCGGCGACCGTCGAACCGAAGCACAAACTCCGCGCAATTGTGCACAATCTTGGAGCGATCTTCGCCCCGAACGGGCTTGGGCGGCGGGCGCATCGGGCTTATCTCGGGAGCGGGCCGGTGCGGGCCCGGAGGGGCTCGATGGATCAGGACGCGGCAGACGCGCTCTCGACGGAGGATAGCGCGTCGCGCGCCGGGACGGACGAGACGGCCGTCCGCGCCGGCATGCTCGCTGAGACGGCGGTCCACGCCGGCATTCTCGACGAGACGGCGGTCCACGCGGTTTTGGCGCGGGTGCTGCTCGACGGGCGGGTTCCGGCCGGGACGAAGCTCGGCGAGCACTTCCTCGCCGAGATCTTCGGGGTGAGCCGCGAGCGCGTGCGCAAGGTGCTGCACCGGCTCGGCCACGAGCGGCTGATCACCGTCGAGAAGAACCGCGGCGCCTTCGCGATCGCCCCCGATCTCGGCGAGGCGCGCACGATCTACGAGGCGCGGCGCATCGTCGAGGGCGGCATCGTCGGGCACCTCGCCACGTCCCTCGACGCGGCCGGCGAGGCGCGGCTCGCCGCCCACCTGGCGGCCGAGGAGGCCGCGATGGCGGCGGGCGACCGCTTCACCTCGATCCGCCTCTCGGCGGAGTTCCACACCATCCTGGCCGACCTCACCGGCAACGTGCTGATCCAGCGCCAGATGCAGGAACTCGTCGCCCGCACGATGATGCTGGTGGCGTTCTTCGAGCCCGACGCGTCGGTGGCCTGCCAATGCGCCGAGCACCGGGCGGTGTTCCGGGCGCTCGCCGCGCGCGCCCGGGCGCCGGCCCTGCGGGCGATGACGACCCACCTGTCGCTGGTCGAGACGCGGCTGCGCCCGCGGGTCTGCGACGCCGTTCCCCCTCCCCTCGACGAGGTGCTGCGCGACGCCCTCGCGACCTGGCGGGCAGCGCAGGGATCGTGCGGGCCGACGACGCGGCGGGGCCGCGGCCCGGACAGGAGCTCCGAAGCCCTGTGAACAATGCGGGTCCGCGCCGCCCTCGCCTCTTTCCTCCGGTCCGACGACGGGCTTTCCGATAGGATCGAAGCCCGGCAGGATGGACCCCGAGAGCATGTCACACCTCGCGACGATCGCCTCGACCCTCGTCTCGGTCATCCTTCCGGTCTTCGGCCTGATCGCGATCGGCCGCCTGGTCATCCGGTTCGGCATCGTGGACAAGGGCGAGACGAAGGGGCTGACGAGCCTGATCTTCTGGATCCTGCTGCCGTCGCTGCTGTTCCTGTCGATGGTCGGCAACAGGAGCGCGCTGCGCCTCGACGTGATCGGGGTCTACTTCACCGTGGCCCTGCCCCTCTTCGCCCTGTCGGTCCTCGGCGGGATCGCGGGTCTGCGCATGACCATCGCCCAGGCGGCGGTGTTCGGGCTGAACGCCGCGTTCGGCAACACCGTCCTCCTCGGCATCCCCATCGTGGGGGCGATCTGGGGCGGGCCGGGCCTCGCAATCCTCCTGTCGATCATCGCGGCGCACTCGCTGCTGCTCCTTCCGGCCGCGACGGTCCTCGTCGAGCTGGACCGCGGGACGCAGCGGCAGAACCTCGTCCGCACGGTGCGGGACACGGTGGTCGGCAGCCTCAAGAACCCGATCATCTCCTCGATCCTGGCGGCGACGGCCTGGAACTGGACCGGCCTCCCCGTGCCGGAGGCGCTGCGGCGCATCCTCGACCTGCTCGCGCAGGCCGCGCCGACCCTGGCACTGATCAGCCTGGGCGCCTCGCTGCCTGCGCTACGCCGGGAGAATGTCGGTCCGCCGGTCCTCATCGCGGTGGCCGTCAAGCTCGCTGTCATGCCGCTCTGCATGGGCTTGGCCGCGGCGGCGGCCTCCGTGCCGCAGCCGGCCTCGATCATCATGGTCGTCACGGCGGCGCTGCCGACCGGCGCGAACGCGTTCCTCCTCGCGCATCGCTCGGGCGCGATGATGGAGGTCTCCGCGGCCACGGTCGTCGTGGCGACGATCGTCTCCGTGGCGACGCTCACGGCCATCATCTCGGCGGCGCTCTGACCCGATCGCCGCGCCCGGGTCCGGAGCCGGCGCGGCAGCGGGTCGAGGAAAGGGCTGACCTCCCGGCAAGCGAGTCGCGGCCGCAGTGCTGGTTCATCCCGGCCGTCTTGCCAGCGACGCCGGCTCCGTCATCTCCTCGCGCCGGGGCGTCGCGCATTTCGGTGGACCGACGCCCTCAGCTCTCTCGATCGGTCGGAGATCGCATTCGCGACGCAGAGTTCGGCGTCGCTCGGGCGCCGATAATATGACTTCCGATCAGGATCTTCCGGAGATCATAGCGTGGGCGCGTGCAGAACCGATACGGTCAATGCTGCGGAACGACGGCGAGGAAGCGTTCGATTCCCTGCCAGAGCACCAGACTGGGCTCCTCCTCCGCGACGTACTCCCAATCGACCTCGTTGGTCCATACGAAGTGGAACTCTCGAAACCAACGCGAGAACCACCACGACAGCGTGCTCTGTCCTGTCTCGACGAAGCTGAAGAACGAGTTCCCGAAAACGACGACCTTCTCGGCAATCGGTGCGTCCGGGTTTTTCCAGACCTGCCGCCGACCCATGTGACCACCATTCTCGGGCACGAACTCCGACGCCTTGATCGCCCCCCGGCAGAACGGCGGCAGGTTCGCGGGATCGACTTCGAGATAGGTCTCCGGCACGAACAAACCGAGCATTCGATACGAGAGATCGCCGATCGACGCGCGATTCATATCGAATGTGAAGGTCGGAACCTGCTGATCGAACAACTCCCTGATGAGATACCTGAAGATATGGTAAGTACCGTAGGGCGACAAATGACTGTCCGCGCGCTTGCAAACTGCGCGTCGGTCTGGCAATCCCCAGAAGACCTGTCTAGCCGACGTGTATGTCGCCGAACCGTAGTGAGCCAGCAGTTCCCTCTCGAGGTGATCGAGAAGCCGTGTCGGCGCAGCGATCGGTGTCGGATAGAGTTCCGGTAGAATCGAGATTTTCTCGGGGACGATCAGCTGGTGAAAGCGGACGCCGGCGCGCTTTGCGCGTTCGACGCGGTCGCCGACGACCTTCAACCACTGTGCGGCGATCTCGAACTCGTCGCCTCGTGTCGGGGAGTACTGGGCGAGAACGTCGTTGGATCCTCCGATCAGGAACATGAACCCGTCCCGTCCGAGAACGGCGGAGCGGTCACTGGCGACCATGCCGACCGGCATCTCGACGGTCGTCGTAGCGGTGGACTCGAATCGGTCAGCATGGATCAGATGGTGGGTCAGATCGCTGTTGCGGTGACGCAGACTCGCGTTGACCAGCATCGACGACAGGATCGTATGAGTCTCCTGTTCACCCTGCAGTTGATTTATCACATCCGCGATCTGCGAGAAATCAGACTGTATCAATGAATTATTGAGATTCCTAAATGCAAGCATCAAATCTTTCGAGACCTCTTCCATCGTATTTTCTTTCTTTATTGCGCGCTTCGCACGAGTCGCTATCGCTGGCGCCGCGCGCTTCCCGGAGACCGGCGAGCGTAGGGCGCCGCCCACCTGCGTTCAAGGCTGCACTTGACCGACGGCATGCAGCCCCCGGGGCAACGTCCCGAGATGGTGTCCCGAACGGAATGTCGGGCGGCATCCGCCTCGTTCCTCCACGCGCGCCGAAGCGCCCGCGGGTCTGGAGCGACCCGGACCGATCGCCTGAAGGGCGAACGACGGACGACGTGACAAGCGGCGGGAAGTGTGGTCCAGACGGCGGGGGGCGATGCGGACCGCCTCGGGAGCGGCACCTGACTCCGTTGCAGACCGGCAACACATCGAATGGCAGATTCTCCCGTTCGGGGTCCGGTCATCCGACACTCGCTCGTCAGACGACGGACCTCCGACCCGGTCGTGTGTCGCGCGATCCTGTCACTCGCCGCAGTGACGTCACCGATCCATTGCGAAGGTCGTTCAGCGCAGGCATGCCGAGCACCGGTGCACTCACGATCGTGCAGCTCTCCAAATCTCTGTTTTGCTGTGATGTCTTCGACCAACCGATATGCGCGTCGTCGGACAATGCGATAGAGTGTAATTTTCGACGGGGGAAGCCTTGCCCTACCAAATGATCGCCGTTGCAGTCGGGGTCATCATCGGACTGCCGATCGTCTTGTTCGGCTTCATGCGACTCGATGAACGTCCGGGCTGGTTGAGCTGGACGATCTTGCTCGCCGGCCTCGCCATCACGTTTGGTCCGGCGACATCAGCGGCGATCACGCATTACGTCGAGCCCGTGAGCGGCCGTTACGACGGGCGCTGACCACACATCCTGGCAGGGGCGGGCGGACGACGCTGCGAGCGGTCCAATCGGCTCGTGGACGACGCGACTCATCTCACCGTTAACCACGCCCGCTCCCTCAATCGCAACCACCTTCGATTGGACAAGAGACTGCGCAAGCGCTAGGGCTGCCTGCCGTATCACTTCCAGTTGATTCGCTGCGCCCACGAAAGAACAGGACGAGTACGACTTTGGTGACCTTCGCTGCGCGGTCCGCACCTCAGAAGCGTGTGCTCAACACCGGAAGCGGTCCTTACCATGCTGACAAGCTGCACCCGGCATTTCGCGGCGGCGACTGGAAGGAAGTGCGTCTCGACATCGATCCGCGCGTCGAGCCGGACGTCGTCGGATCAGTCAACGACATGCGCGCCTTCGCCGCCGACAACAGCTACGATGCAATCTGGTCCTCGCACAATGTCGAGCATCTGCATGCGCATGAGGTCCAGCCAACCTTCCGTGAGTTCGCGCGCGTTCTGAAGCCCAGCGGTTTCGCCCTGATTACCTGTCCTGATCTCGAGATCGTGGCACGGTTGATCGCGGACGGAAAGATGGATCAGGTCGTCTACGTCTCGCCGGCAGGACCGATCACGCCGCTCGATATGCTGTTCGGTCATTCGGCATCGATCGCGTCAGGTAATGTTTACATGGCGCATAACACCGGGTTCACGGGTGACAGGCTCGGTCGCGTCGGCCTCGACGCGGGATTCCGCGAAGTGCGCATTGCGAGAGGCACGTTCGGCGACATCTGGGCGCTGGCGCTGATGCCCACGGCGAGGCTGGAGGATGTTGCTCCTCTCTTTCGCGGCACGCCGCAGGTCGGCCTCGTGCAGCGGAGCTGAGCACCGTCCGCGTTCCCGGAGGCGCCCAGCCCGATGCAGTTCCTCTTCGTCCACAATAACTTCCCCGCCCAGTTTCGCTTCGTCGCCGAGCACCTCGCCCGTGATCCGCGCCACCGCGTCGCCGCGGTCGGCGCTGCCGGCGCGCGCGATCTTCCGGGCGTGCGGCTCGAGCGCTACCCCTTCAACGACGTCGGACACGCCTCCGTTCATCCCTTCGCCCGACGGTTCGACCGGGAGGCCAGGCGGGCGGAGCAGGTGCTCTACGCGTTGAACGCGCTCGACAGCGCCGGCTTCGTCCCGGACGTGGTCGTCGGGCACAGCGGCTGGGGCGAAACGCTGCCGCTGCGAGCGAAGTATCAGAAGGCCAGATTCGTCGCCTATTGTGAATTCTACTACCGTGACACGGGCGGCGACGTGCATTTCGACCCGGAGTTTCCCTCTCTCGGTGTCGACGGACTGACCCACTTGCGGGCGAAGAACGCCTCCCAGCTCGTAGCCCTGGCCGATTGCGATGCGGGCATGTCACCGACGGCCTGGCAGCGCTCGACCTATCCGGTGGAATTCCAGGGCAAGATCGCCGTCGCGCACGAGGGCGTCGATACGGCGGCCGTCCGGCCCGATCCGTCTGCCGCCTTCCGCCTGCCAAACGGCGCGGTGCTCCGAGCGGGCAGCGAAGTTCTCACCTACGTCGCGCGCAATCTCGAGCCCATGCGCGGATTCCACGTCTTCATGCGCGCCCTTCCGGAAGTGCTGCGGCGCCGGCCCGAGGCGCAGGTCGTCATCGCCGGCGGCCACGACGTCTCGTACGGCGCCACGTCACCGGACGGCCGCAGCTGGAAGGATGTCTATCTGAGCGAGGTCGCGCATCGCCTGGATGCCCGTCGCGTGCACTTCCTCGGCTCGTTGCCGTATGCGGACTACCTCAGCCTGCTGCAGGTCTCCCGCGCGCATGTCTATCTCACCTACCCTTTCGTGCTGTCCTGGTCTTTGATCGAGGCGATGAGCGCCGGTTGCCTGATCATCGGCTCGGACACGGCACCGCTGCGTGACGCGATCACGCATGGACGGGACGGCCTTCTGGTCCCGTTCTTCGACGTGGACCGCCTTGCCGGGACGATCAGCGAGGCATTGGCGCGACCAGGGGCCGGGCTCGATCTGCGCCAGGGCGCGCGGGCTACCGCTTTGAACCGCTTCGACCGACGCCGGGCGCTCGCGGCGCAGCTACAGGTCATGATGCCGCCGGGTTGAACGCCGGGCCACGGATGCCCTCTTCCCTGCGCATCCCCTCGGCGGCACGGCTTATAGCCTGTTCCGCCGAAATGGATACCGGTTCATCGAAGAAAGCGCGGCAAATGAAAAACCAAGAGAGCTATGCGATTGCACCGCGATTGTGACGTGCTCTCTTGCACCACAAAACTCCTGCCGCGCTAACGCCGTCAGAGCGCGCGACGACCGCGATCGGGAGTTTTGTGCGAGACAGTCAATCCGAGTCGGAATGCTGCCGCGACGTCTTGAACACGCGCACGCGGGTACGCGTCTCTCCACCGGACGGTGCGGCCTCGTTTCGGCCCCCCTCCATGAACGGCGTCGGGCCACGGGTCGATGCGGGGGCGGCGCGCTCCCGGCCGGCCGCCACGAGTTCGCCGGCGCCGATCGATGCCCAGGCCTCGTCATAGAACCGCACAGTTTCCGCGCCGCTTCGCCGGCGCTCTTCGGCCGTGTACTGGGCGCGGTCGGCTGTATTCTCGCGCGTGTAGATCTTGACCTCACTGAATTCCGCGACGACGTTGAAAGCCACTTCGATCACTCCTTCTGATCGTCAGCCCCGGCGCGGCGCGCCCGCTCTTGGTTCCGATGGGGATCCGGCATGCTTGCGTGAAGGTAACGCAGAGGTCAATGGTGCTCGGAGACCATGCAAGATCATCGCCGACGGCGACACCACGGTGCAGCCGCGCCGCACCGTGTCCCACACCGCTGCCGTCCCGCTTCGCCGGGGCCAGCGCGCGTTACCTCATACGCCCTTCTGTCAGGTACCCTGTCCTCCCGGCTTTGGGTGAAATGATCTCCTGGAAACCGAAGAGGCTGCGAGCCGAGGTCGCATTCACCCGACGGGATGGTTCGAAGCTGCAGTTACGACCGGTAGCAGGTTGCGCCGGGCCGGCGACACGGCGGGCGGCCCCCGGAGCGCGGACAGGAGTCGCCATGCACATCTACCTCATCGCGTGCGATATGCGCGACATGTCCTACGACTACGAGCCTCTGTTCCGCACGCTTCGCGAGATGGCGGGGCAGGAGGCCCAGCCAACGGCTTGGCTGGTCGAGTGCGCAGCCCCGCTCGCAGCTCTGAGCGAGCACTTGCTCGGTCTGATGGCACCGGCCGACGGGCTCCTCATCGTGGAGATCACGCCAGGCACCCGCTGGGCTGCCACCCGTCTCCAGGATCAGGCCGGGCCATGGCTTCTGGCGCGCCGACCGTGACCCCCGTTCCGTTAGTGATGTCCCCCGGCGCAAGCTCCGGCGTAGGCCAGACATCCCCGACCGCTGCCGGCCCTCGGAGTCGGGTCAGGGGATCCTGATCGGGGGAAACACGATGTTCACGTTCTGCAGCCAAGTTCGGAGCGCCGCGGCTCGGTGCTTGGCCTGAGGGAGGGAGAAGTAGTTCTCCGCGAGTTCGACGACGACGTTGCTGCCACGAAAGCTGTCCGGACGCGCGTCGACGAACCGCTGAACCGCCTCCGGCGAAGCCGGGTGAGCGCAGAACAGATAGGTCAAGGCATGGTCGGCCTCGAAACGCGATACCACCAGGTACACACGGATGTCGCCCGTGGCGTTCCAATCGCGCGGGCGCGCCACGAAACGATTGTTGGCATCCGTCATCCGGCCGTCGTTGCCGACCCGGAGGATGACGACATCCGATGAGTAGTTCTCGTCGTTCGACATAGGCGATGAACCGACCTTGATAACGTGGACGATAACGAGGCACGTCCTGGTAGAGGTAGAAGCCTCACTTCCGTCCGCCTGAATGGCTGTACGGGTAGAGGGATAGGCCCGTAACCCGGCAGGACCGACACCAAGCCTGCGGCGGGTTAGATACGCCGCCTGTTCGCCAGTGTCACAGGAAAATGGAGTTCGGTCGCGAATGCAAGACGCCCGCAGCTCATGCAGGCGCGAAAGCCACCTGAGCGGCCCGGCCTCGCCCGCGGGTTTGCCTCCGGCCTTCCCATCTCGTCAGAGGACCGGTCATGACCTCGGTGAGCGCGCGGCGGACATTCCGGCGCGGCGATCGCGACTACTATCAGAGGCCTACATCCGTAAAGACAACCGTTGGGGACGTCGTGCGCAACGGCCGGCGTCCTGCCGCTTTTCATGGTCCGTCGCGCGCGTCCCGTCGCCATGTTTCGTCAACGACTCCGATCGATCGATTACATCACCCCGATTTCAATCGAAGCAGGTCATCGCGACATCCGAGATGGCCTCCTCTCATCTCCCACGCGCGCTCTCCGCCACGATGCCGGATCGGCTTGCGAGGGCATTGCAAAACTGAACCAGATTGCCTCACAGTCGAACGACGCTCGCATCCGGGCGATTCAAAAAGTCATGATTTCATAGAAGTGCCGACATGATCGATGTCAATGGTATCCTGAAATACGATTGCATGTTGACGGCACTGTTCGTTCTGGCAGCTGGGGCATGCGCGGGTTCGATCTACCTGAGATACTGGAAGCGCTCGTGCGACGACAGGTATGCGGCGCTCATGCGCGCAGCTGCTGCTGACGTCGACCGGTCTCGGAGCATGGAAGCGGCCGCAAACCTGCAGGTGCAGGAGTTGCAGACCAAGTATGATCGGCTTCGCGAGCTGACCTTCGACCTTCAGACCAGGCTCGACGCGACCATAGCCAAGCAGGACGACGAATCGGTGACGAAGCCGTTGGTACCGTCGACGCCGCGCGTCCTTGCCGCGGACGGTCGCGCCAAAATCATGACTTACCTCAAAACCTACACGAATCAGATGAGCCTGACGGTGGCGATCCTTGACGATCCTGAACCGTATCACTACGGGATGCAGATCGTCGATGCTCTCACTACGGTCGGCATCCGTGTCTATGTCACGACGGTCGGCTCTTTCTACGTCACCAACGACTCGGACGAAGCGCTCTACGGCGTTCGATATACATCTTCCTGTCCCGAGCCTGTGCGGCATTCATTGGAGATTGCTGGCCTCGAACCGTCACCCAGTCATCTCACACCCAATCGGGCCGATCTTTACATCGGACTGAACTCCCGCGGGCCTTGAGTCGCCGGAACCTCTTGCGTATGACGGATCCGATCCAGCCCGATCAAGCTTGCCCGCTGCGACAGACCATGAACTCGGCCTCTCGGTCCGGGCCGGCACCAAGTCGAGAGAACATGATGATCGTTATTTCGATTGTTCAGCAAAAGGGTGGGGTCGGCAAGACGACTTTGGCCGTCAATCTCGCCGGCGAGTTGAAATCTCGCGGCAGCAAGGTCACCGTGATCGACGCGGATCCCCAGGCCTCGGCCGTCGTCTGGTCGGGCCCGCGAAAGCTCGGCTTCGATGTGCGTGCAGAGGTCCTCGAGGACGATCGGTTGTCTCAGTGGATCCGCAGCGTGCTCAAGCAGCCGGTGGATTACGCGATCGTCGACACCCCGGCGGGACTGGGCCCGGTGTTCGACGCTGCCGTCGACATCGCGGACCTCATCCTCGTGCCGTGCGGACCATCGAGTCTGGACCTCAATGCTGCACGCGTCACGCTTTCCCGTATCGGCTCCTCTCAACGCAAGGATCCTGGCCTCAAGGCGCGCATCGTCACGGTGCCGACCCGCGTCGAGGCGCAAACGCCGGAAGGTCAGCAGATCACCGCTGAACTCGAGAGCTTCGGCGAGGTCGTCGCCCCCCCGCTCAGCCACGATGTCTACTTCGTGCGAGCCTTCACCCAGGGTGTCTCGGTCCGCATGGCTGCCCCGTCGAGCAACGCGGCGGGTGAAATGCGCACACTCGCGGATTTCCTGCTCGAACGCCTGCGTCCGACTTAGGGTCTCCTGTCGCTCGAATTCATCGTTTCTATGAGCGCTTCTTCGATCCAAGCGAAGAAGCGCGCCTGCGGGCGTAGACTGAGCCGAGTTGGGGCTCACCGGTTGAAACTTGCCGGTCGAACGCCGCCGCATGGCGCGCCATCCTCGCTGGCCTCGGGACTGCGCGCGCCGCTTTCGAGATCCTAATCGGACCTGGGGCGCGGCGTCGGTTCACCGTCCGAAGGCGCCGCCAGCGATCGTCGATAGCGAGCCTGTCGAGTCTCTTCCGCCGCCCGTGACGCGTGATGGCAAGAGAGCCGAGAAGCCGGTCGGCGCGAGCATCGGTTGGCCAATATGCGAGATTTCAAGGCACGTCCGGCCTGCAATACTGGCGAGAGGAGAGACAGACCGCCTATTCAGGGAGCGCTATTTTGTTCTTGAAAATTTTATATATTATACTCAGAGGTATTAATGTAATAATGTTTATCTTTATTAAATTATATATATTGCTTTATACGATCGCGCAAGATATAAAAAATGAGAACGACACGAAATTTATTTTATGCATAGTGCATTTTTATAAAATTTAATTTAAAATAGCTATCGAAAATGTTCTGTGCAGATTATCATCGCTCTCGAACGCTTTAGTCTACCTCGAGTGCCGGAACATACGTAGATACAACTTAAGTTTGCATTTCTCAGATCGGCATCACGTAAGGCAGGTCTGCTCGTCGACATGCCATAGCCGCGGCCTACGCCTCCAAGACTAGACCAAGCCTGAAGCGGTACCGCGATGGTCGATCGGTCGTCAAGACGCGCCAGATCTTTCGCCCGCCCATCGTTATTTCTGAAGTAAGAACCGGCTTTTTCTGCATTTTTTCGGCGCAATAGTCGAAAATAAACTCCAGATACGACACTTCTTTCATAGGGCAATCTTCTCTCCCATCCAATCTGATGTGGCCGACAGCAGTGTCTTTCTGGTATCACCCCCGGCGAAAACTAACAGCCGGCGAGAAATAGATTGACGACCCTGGCGAGAGCTCGTAGGCAAGGCTGGCAAAACCAACTTCGGCAAATTGCGGGCGAACAGGCCGAATGGCTATGAGAAATCAAGTAAGTTCGCTGCAAGTTGCGGCTGGTCTTTACATTTTGCGATATGCGAAACCGCTTTCGGTTGGTGCGCCGCCTTCAGTTGAGGTTCGTCTTCCGAAGGAAGATAATCAGTACGTGCAAATTTTATCGTCTCCGTTCGCTCCCCCGAATACGATAGAAGAGCCAGGCGGCTGCCTCGTGATCAGGGCCGAACGGTCTACGACTTTGCAATTGGTGACTCGCCCAGCCGTGGGATCTCAGGGCGGCGAGGCGGAATTGCGACTCGAGCCGCTGGTTCCGCCACAAGAAGGTGCAAGACGACAGGATGCGTCACCGTCGAGCATGGCGACAGCCGGCTTAGTCGGGGTCGCGCACGTGTCCCGGCGGGGCGACGTTCCGGTGGCTGAGGGTGTGTGGATCGCCGGCCCCGATGCTCCCGCGCCGATCGAGGGTGTGGCGGTGCGCGTCGGCGATACGCGATCCGACCTCCGTCTCGAGTACCAGGTCCTCGTCGGCGGCGCGAATGGCGGCTGGACCGCGTGGACGACTGGCGACTACGCGGGAACGAAGGGACAGGCTCGGCCGCTCCTCGGCATCCGCATGCGTCTGTCCGGTGGCGCGGCTCGTGCCGTCACGCTTGCCGTCGACGCGCTGTTTCTCGGAGCAACGGTCGAGGCCGCGCGAGGAGACCACGTCGAGTTGCTCAGCGGAGCGGGCGTCGACCCGCTCGTCGGTCTCAAAATTGCCTTGGTTCCTGTGCCATCGGGTACAGATCCTGGTAAAAATAGTCTGGTTCAATCCAGACCTGCACAACAAGCGGAGTCGCGTGCGGGCCGCGTGCGTGTCTTTCGTGCATCCGGTCTTCGATAGACCGGCGGCTTGACACTCTGACCAAAATACAAACTTAAACCAAGAAGGGGCGAATTATGTCGGAGAACTACGAGACAGGCCAGGCTGCCTTAGATCAGGCCGTCGCGCTCAACAATGATCCTGCGATCGCCGCGGCGATCAAGCAGGCTCTGATTGCGTCGGGTGCCGTTGCGCCCGACGGGTCTGGATTGGTCAATTTCTACAAGACCACCGATGGCTCGACGCAATCCATCGACCTGTCTGCCGGCAATACCGAACTGCTCGTCGCAAACGGGCCGAACCAGTTCCTGAATGTCGGTCCGACCAACAATCTGGTCGTCGCGACGGGCGTGGAGCCTGGGACCATCGTGCTGGAGGGCTCGGCGTCCGTTCAGGTCGTCGTCGGGTCCGGCGCCAGCTACGTCCAAGGCGGCGCCGGCGCGAGCACGATTCAGGGTGGATCGGGTAACGACACTCTGCTCGCCGGCTTCAGCGGCGGCTCTCACCTGATCACCTCGGGCGCGGGCAGCAATCGTCTCTACGGCGGCTCGGGCCAGGACACGCTCCAGGCGAATGGTGGCGGCGACAACGTTCTGTATGCCGGCTCCGGCAAGAACGTCCTGCAGGGCGGCTCGGGGCGCGACACGCTCATCGGCGGTGGCCAGAGCGCGATGACCGCCGGCAGCGGCGGCAACACCCTTTACACGGACGCCGGCGGCAGCGACACCCTGACGGGTGGTGCAGGCGACGACGTGCTGATCGCGATCTCGGGCAGCAACCAGCTCGCGACCGGCGGCTCGGGGTCTGATCAGCTCTATGGCGGAGCGGGTGCCGATACGCTCACCGCGGTGAACGGTAACAACCTCCTGTACGCCGGTTCCGGTGCCAACGTTCTGCAGGGCGGCTCCGGCCACGACACCCTGTTCGGCGGCGGCAACACCAAGATGACCGCCGGGACCGGCGGCAGCTACCTCTTCAACGCTGCGGGCGGCCAGAACACCCTGACGGGCGGCTCGGGCAGCGATACGCTCGTCGCGACGAACGGCACCAACCAGCTCTATGCGGTCGGGACCGGCACCGACCAGCTCTACGGCGGCACGGGCGCCGATACGCTGACGGCGATCAGCGGCGACAACATCCTGTACGCCGGTTCCGGTGCCAACGTTCTGCAGGGCGGCTCCGGCCACGACACCCTGTTCGGCGGCGGCAACACCAAGATGACCGCCGGGACCGGCGGCAGCTATCTCTTCAACGCTGCAGGCGGCCAGAACACCCTGACGGGCGGCTCGGGCAGCGATACGCTCGTCGCGACGAACGGCACCAACCAGCTCTATGCGGTCGGAACCGGCACCGACCAGCTCTACGGCGGCACGGGCGCCGACACGCTGACGGCGATCAGCGGTGACAACCTCCTGTACGCCGGTTCCGGTGCCAACGTTCTGCAGGGCGGCTCCGGCCACGACACCCTGTTCGGCGGCGGCAACACCAAGATGACCGCCGGGACCGGCGGCAGCTTCCTGATGAACTCGCTCGGCGGCAACAATACGCTGGTGGGCGGTGCGGGCAACGACACCCTGATCGGCAGCAACGGCACCAACCAGATCACGGCCATCGGCGGGAACGACTTCCTGATCGGCGGCACGGGTGCCGATACGCTGACGGCTTTCGCGGGCAACAACACCCTCGTGGCCGGCTCGGGCGCCAATATCCTGCAAGGTGGTACCGGCCACGATACCCTCTTCGGCGGTGGTGCGTCGAACCTCACGGCCGGCAGCGGCGGCAACGCGCTCGCCACCAGTGCCTTGACGACCGGTCGCGACACGCTGACGGGCGGCATCGGGGCAGACACCCTGCAGGCGATCGCGGGCGACAACCGACTCGTCGCGGTCGGTGCCGGTGACACGCTCTATGCCGGTACCGGCCGCGATACGCTGGTTGGCGCGTCGGGTGGCTCGACATTCGTCGATACCGCCACCGGCAGCGCCTCGATCGTCGGGTCGAGCGGCGACGATCTGTTCTTCCTCTCGAAGACGAGCGGGAACGACACGATCATCGGCGGGGGTGGCAACGACCTGTTGTCGATCGCCAACCGGTCGCAGTCCGACATCACCGGCATCACCAACAATCAGAACGGCTCGGTCACCGTCGCGTTTGGATCGTCCGAGACCGTCACCGTGTCTGGCATCAACACGATCTATCTCGCGGATGGAAGCCGGTCGATCGGCTAAGGCCTGACGGTTTCCCCTCCACGGTATCGCCAAGAAAGTCGGGGGCGGCACATGCCGCCCCTTTCCTCGTTGGTCCGAGAAATGACGCAATTGCAGCGTAGTGCGACTTTAACTTCAATACGCCCGCCACTTGTTTTATAGAGACAACATGGTGGAACGTGGCTGCCAACACTTTGCCAGATTCCCGAGAGGACGCCCGCTCATGTCGCAGCTTCAGGCTGGTTCCACGGTCTCCCCGGACGCAGAAGTGGACTGGCCTGCGCTGCAGTGCTTGGCCTTGGTCGCACGACAGCATGGGGTGCACCTGACGCCCGAGCAGCTCATCCATGACAATCAGCTGCAAGCGGGCTCCGTCACACCGGCCGTGCTATTGCGGTGCGCGAAGCAAGCCGGATTGACGGGTAAGCTGCTCAAACTGAAGTGGCGACATGTTCCGAAGCTCCACAGGGCGTTGCCGGCCATCGTCTTCCTGTCGGATGGATCTGCATTGCTGCTGACTGCCGTCCAAGCCTCGGATGAGGTCGAACAGGTCGTCCTGCAGGATCCTCTCGCGCCTGAGGATGCGCCGCTCGTGCTCGACCGCATGCGGTTCGAGGAATTGTGGGATGGACGCACGCTCATCATCAAGCGTGACTATAGCTTGCGCGACGAGGAACAGCCGTTTGGTTTGAAGTTCATCGCTACCTTGATCTTCCGCGAGCGCCGCATCTTGCGCGACGTGGTGATCGCCGCGGTGTTTCTCAGCCTTCTCACGCTGGTGCCGATACTTTTCTTCCGCTTGATGACGGATCGCGTGCTGTCTCACTCGGCCATGAGCACCTTCGTCGTGCTCTGCATCGCGCTTGCCATCTGCATCATCTTCGAAACGATATTCAGTGCCTTACGTCGAGCGCTGTTGCTGCACCTGACCGCCCGCATCGACGTGAAGATGACGATGCTCATCTTCGAGCGCATCGTGCGGCTCCCGGTCGAAGTTTTCGAGAAGACGCCCGTCGGCCTCATCGCCCGTAACATGAACGAGGCGCACAAGGTCAAGCAGTTCCTCACCAATCAGCTTTTCGGCACGATTCTGGACAGCATCTGCCTCGTATTTTTCCTACCGGTCATGTTCGTGCTCAGCCCCATGCTCACGTCCATCGTGCTCGGGTGCTGTCTGATCATCGCGGCCTGGATCGCAGCGATGCTGCCGGTCTACGCCAAGCGGACGAACGCTGTCATCGCCGCCGAGGGACAACGCGGATCGTTCCTCGTGCAGACCCTGCAGGGAATCCGAACCGTCAAATCGCTCGCGCTCGAGCCGCGCCAGATCCACCAATACGACGTTCTGGTCGCCCGCATCTCCCAGCTCCGGATCGCCGAGGGTCACATGGCGAACGTGATCCAGTCGGCGATCATCCCGATGGAGCGGTTCATGCTCACCGGGACGCTCGCCATCGGCGTCTATCTGGCCTTGTCCTCGAAGGACAGCTCAGCCGTGGCGCAGATCTTCATCTTCCTGCTTCTCAGCCAGAGGATCGTCGGGCCGCTTCGGCAGATGGCGCAACTCCTGGAGCAGTACGAAGAGGCCAAGTCGTCCGTGAACCTCGTTTCCGGGTTGGTCAATGCAGGGTCCGAGGATGAGCGTCAGGGTCGCGGCGTCCGGCAACCTCTCACCGGACATATCGAGTTCGCCTCGGTGCGGTTCCAATATAGCGGCGCGAACAGCCCGGCTCTGGATGCAGTTTCCTTCGAACTGCCACCAGGAACTACGCTGGGTATCATGGGACGCAGCGGCTCAGGCAAGACGACCGTTACGCGGCTGCTGCAGCGGCTCCATACGAACTACGACGGACTGATCAAGATCGACGGTGTCGACGTGCGCGAGTATGCGCTCGATCACTTGCGCGGCAGTCTCGGTGTCGTTCTGCAGGACAACTTTCTGTTCTCGGGCACGATCCGCGACAACATCATCGCGGCCAAGCCGGATGCGTCCTTCGATGAGGTCGTCAGGGTCGCGCGTTTGGCCGGCGCGGAGGAGTTCATCGACCGGCTCCCGCGCGGCTACGAGACCTACATCAACGAGGGATCGAACAATCTCTCGGGCGGTCAACGGCAGCGCATCGCGATCGCGCGGGCCCTGATCACCAATCCGCGCATCCTCATCCTGGACGAGGCGACCAGCGCTTTGGATCCGGAGAGCGAAGCGATCGTCAATGCGAATCTCCGGCGGATCTCGGAAGGCCGCACCGTGATCGTCATCTCGCACCGCCTCTCCTCCCTCGTCTCCTCAGACGCGATCCTCGTGCTCGAGCGTGGGCGGATCCACGACATCGGGAAACACGCCGAGCTGCTCACGCGCTGCGACATCTACCGCGATCTGTGGAACCAGCAGAATGCGCCGGTGCGCGACGGCGCCGATGCGAAGCTGCGGCTGGTGAGCTAGGGAGGCGACGATGCCGAAATCGTCTTTGGAGACGACCCTCCGCCGCTTCCAGTCGGAGACGGACGACATCCGCCACGCGCCGGAACCGCGGGTTCTGCGGGCGACGACCTTCGTGATGGCGGCTCTTGTGATGATCTCGATCGGGTTCGCGGCGATCGCCCGCGTGGACCGGGTCGTGACGAGCGAGCGGGGAAAGATCGTCCCGGCGCAGGGCACGATTCTGTTTCAGGCGCTCGACACCTCGATCGTCAAGACACTCGACGTGCGCGAGGGTGATCAGGTGAAGAAGGGGCAGCTCCTCGCGACCCTCGATCCCACCTTCGCGGCCGCGGATGTCGAGCAGCTCGAGAAGCAGCTCGCGAGCCTCGATGCCCAGATCGCCCGCGCGACGGCAGAGCAGACGGGGAAAGTCTACGCGCCGGAGATCAAGGATCCGGTGCGCGGCCAATACGCCCTACTGCAAAAGTCGCTGTTCGATCAACGTTTCGCGCAATTCACCGCGCAGGTCGCGAGTTTCGACCAGAAGATCGCGCAGACCCAAGCCACGATCAAGCGGCTTCAGGGAGACGAGGCGCGTTACGCCGAGCGCGAGAAGATCTCACAACAGATCGAGGGTATGCGTCAGCAGCTGGTCGAGAAGCAGGCCGGCAGCTTGCTGAACCTGCTCGTCGCCAGCGACGCACGCCTTGAGATGCTGCGGACGATGGAGAATGGACGCAACAGCCTGGTCGAGGCCCGGCACCAGCTCGAGTCGTTGCAGTCCGACCGCAATGCCTTCGTGCAGCAATGGATGTCGCAGAGCAGCCAGGATCTGGTGACCGCGCGGGGAACCCGCGACACGGTCGTGGCGCAGCTCGCGAAGGCCTCCCGTCACAAGGATCTCGTCCAGCTCCACGCGCCGGACGACGCCATCGTGCTGACGCGTGCGAAAGCCTCGGTGGGGTCCGTTCTCAAGGAGGGCGAGACCCTGATGACGGTCGTTCTGCTGAACTCGCCCATCGAGGCCGAGATCAACGTCTCAGCCCGCGAGATCGGGTTCATCCGGGCCGGCGACAAGACGACGATCAAGGTGGACGCGTTCCCGTTCATCGAGCACGGCATGGCGCATGGGCGCCTGACCTGGGTGAGCGAAGGGACCTTCACGCTCGACGAGGATGGCAAGCCCGTCGACCCCTACTACAAGGCGCGGGTGGCGATCGAGGAAATGCATTTCAACCGTGTTCCGTCCACCTTCCGGTTGATCCCCGGCATGACGCTGACGGCCGACATCCACATCGGGGAACGCTCCGTGCTCGGCTACCTGATCTCGGGGGCCGCACGCGTGACCGAGGCCATGCGCGAGCCATGACGGCGATCAGGATGTGGGAGGAGACGCGGCGCTTGTACTGCGATTTCCGGTACAGGCGCGGCGAGGCCCGCGTCCGAGCGGGGCGGCATGCCGCGGCCCACCGCGATTTCGCGACCGCGGCACGCGCGGGGCACACGGAGGCGCAGTATCGCCTCGGACAGAACTACAACGTCGGGCGCGGCTGCATGCGCTCGGGTGGCGAGGCGCTCCGCTGGTTCGAGCGGGCAGCCCGATCCGGCCATGTCGAGGCGCAGTTCGAGCTTGGCGTTCTGCTGTTGGCGGACCGCGATCTCGCGTGGTGTACCGGGCCTTCCGCCCGCTGGGCGGCTGCGGCCGCGGAGCGGGGCAGCCGTTTGGCAGAGCTCGCTTTCCCGGGCGGTGTGACGCTGAAGCAGGACAACGCGCGCGCCTACCACTGGCTCAGCAAGGCGGCGCAAGCCGGCAAACCGGAGGCGCAGGCGAATCTGGGCTGGCTCCTCCTCAAGGGAATCGGGTGTGAAGCCGACCGGGCCAGCGCGCGCCGATGGCTGAGCGCGGCGGCGGAGCGCGACATCTCGCAGGCGGCATTCGGGCTCGCCGAATTCTACGGGGCGAGCGATCAGCCGGATCACGACCCAGCCTTATCGCGCCAGTGGCTGCGCCGGGCCGCCGATCTCGGCAACCCATCGGCCGCCTTCAATCTGGGCCGGGCATTGCTGCAGGTACCCGAGCCGGACTCTGCCCAGGCGGAGCGGTATCTCGCGGTGGCTGCCGAGAAGAAGCACCCGGAAGCCGCGTTCGAACTGGCCGTGCTGCGTCTCGCGCGCGTGGCGAGCGAGACGGAACTCGAACCGGTCCTGAACCTCCTTCGCGCCTCGGCGAAGGCCGACCATGCCGGTGCCGCGTTCCTGCTGGGCGAGATCTTCAGCCGAGGCGACCGGATCCGACCCGACCTGCGAGAGGCGGCGCAATGGTACCGGCGCGCGGCTGACGCGGGTCATGTGCAGGCTCAGTTTCAGATCGGCTGTTTCTACGCGCGAGGGGAGGGCCTGCCGCAGGACCTCGCCCATGCGGCCCGCTATTTTGCACTGAGTGCCGCTCGCGGCCACGCCATCGGTGCCCTGAACGCCGGCATCTTCTACGAGACTGGACAAGGCGTGCCGTCAGACCTTGCCGAGGCTGCGAGATGGCTGAGAGTCGCGGCGGATCAAGGCGTGCCGCAGGCACAGGTGCGCCTCGGTACCCTGCTGGCGTCAGGGCGCGTGCGGAGCGAGGACGCCGAGGTGGGGCGCACGCTGCTCGAACAGGCTGCCGCTCAAAACAGCGCCGAAGCGGAACTCGCCCTGGCCCAGATGCTGCTGGGCGAGGATGATGACGGGACCATGCCGCGGGCCGTTGAGCTCCTGGCCAGTGCCGCTGGTAAGCATAATCTCACCGCGGCCGAATTGCTGTTGACGCGGTTCAAACCGAACGAGCTGACGCCCCACGCTCTGCAGAGCGCTCTGGCGGCCCTCGAAGCCAGCGCGAGCGCCGGTGTGACCGCGGCCATGACAAGTCTCGCGGCCGAGCTTTTGTCGGGACGTCATCTTCCGCCCGACCGTGTCCGCGCGGAACGCCTCCTCTTGGACGCGAGCGCGCGCGGGAGTGCTGCCGCGCAGTTCGCCCTCGGCGTGTTCTACTGCCAGCGCAACGCGGCGCCTGAGGATGTCTCTCTCGGGCTCAAGCACTACGTCGCGGCGGCCGAGGCCGGGCATCCGTTGGCGCAGTACAATGCCGGCGTCATGTACCTGAACGGGGTTGGTACGACCGCTGATCCAGACACGGCCGCGCGTCTCCTCGTGGCGGCGGCGGAACAGGGTCTGCCGAATGCGATCCGCTTGCTAGAGAACATCAACCCCTCGGCAGGCGACGGCCGCCTGCGCGAAGCCACGCACGCGTGAGGCTACAGCGATCTCCGACCAAGTGGCTGCAGGTTGGACGACGACAAGACTGCGAAATCAGACATTTAGAGCAGTGCCCGATCGCAATCCGACCGGGCCCTGCTCAAGTGGTCGAAGCGGGTGGATGCGATGAACCCGGAGGTCGTTGCCGATCTTCACCGTTTGATAGAGGGCGATGTCACGCTCTGGTGCCGTTACTTCCTCAGGCAGGACCTGCATGCGCAATACGGGTTTCGGAGCACGGCCTCCTACCTGCATTGCCTTGCCGAGATCCTCCTGGCGCGGCGGGCACCGCTGCCACGGCCGCCGGTGATTCCCGATTCCTTGCTGGCCGCCCTCATCGCCCGTGGCGCCGCGGGCGAGCCGTCCTTCCTGGACCATGTCGTCCGCGGGCTCGGGTCCCCGGAGGCCAAGGAGGGCGATGACACCGAAGTCGAGAGCGCCGTCGCCCACCTGCTGCCGCTCGATCTCATCCGGGACACTCTCCGTCTTCGTCGGCGCAGCGCGGCGGAGCTGGAGGCGGCGAAATCGAATGCCTTCGAGCAGTACCTCTCCTATCTCGACGGTCTGGGGTTATCCCGGCGCTCGAAGAACGAGGGCCTCAGGAGCATCTGCATCGTCGGCTTCCACCGATCGGTGCTGGGAGTCGGCGAGGATGCCCGTCGCCTGACCGACGTGCTGCTGGCGCTCGGCTACCGGATCGAACTCATCGATCTCTCGAGCGCCCATTTTCCGGTGTCCGGGGAGGCGCCGGTGTACGATGCATTCGAGGTCCGCCGCCCAACCGCTCCGGTCCTGATCTTCTGCATGCCCCTTTCGGAGATCAGCCGGGTCTGGGCCTCGATCTACCCGAACATCTCAGCTGGGCGGCATGTGATCGCCTACGCGCCCTGGGAGCTCACCCGACTTCCGCGTGGCTGCGATCTCATCCTTGCCGCCTGCGACGAGGTTTGGTGCTCGACTTCGTATCAGCACGAGGTCTATCAGGCGGTGGCTGGTGCAAAGGCACGTTTGGTTCCGTTCTACGTCAAGGCTCCGGACCCGGAGAGGGACGCCCAAGTCTCGGAGCTTTTGGCAGGTAAATTCAATCTTCTGTTCGCGTTTGATTTCAACTCGCGAATCGAACGCAAAAATCCACTCGGCCTCGTCGATGCGTTTCAGCGGGCGTTTCCGAGGCGCCAAACGGACGTCCAGCTCGTCCTGAAGACCATCAACGCCGAAGCCAACCCGGCCGCCTTCGAGCTGTTGATCGCGGCGATCGGCGAGGATGACCGCGTCGTTGTCCTCGATGGCGACTTGCCGCCCTCCGCCATGGCGTATCTGATTTCTGAATCGGATGTCTTCGTCTCACTCCATCGAGCGGAGGGGTTCGGCCGATTGTTGGCGGAGGCCATGCTGCTCGGAACGCTCGTGATCTGCACGGGCCATTCTGGATCTCGCGATTTCGCAAAATCCGACACCGCCCTCGTGGTCGATCACACGCTCATCCCCGTGGCGCCGGAACAGTACCCGCTCGCTGCCGGGCATTGGGCCGAACCAGATCTCCGACACGCGGCCTCGCTCATGATGCAGGCCTACGGCGATCCAACTGGCGGTCGCGTCAAGCGAGAGGCCGCCCGGCGCTTCGTCGCGAGCCGTTTCGGTCTCGCGCCGGTGGCGGAACGAATTCATGCCCAGATCGAGGCCATCCTTCCCCGAGAGCCGGAAAGTCGGAAGTGCTGACCCAGTTCTGACCCAGGGGTTGTCGGAGCGGAACCGAGCCGGCCATACCCACGCCGATCTATCGGGACAAGCCCTGAGACCGGCCACAGCGCGCCCTCACACCGGTATCATCATAAACTGAAAACGCCATTGGCAATGGTCAAGGTCGGCACTGCGGAAGTTCGGTAGTGAACGCGGACTGACTTGCCATGAATTTCTGCATTGATCGCCACTCGCCACCTTGCTGAGTGGCGACGGAGTGCATATCACGGGACGGCCTGGCGCCGACGAACTATGGACGATGCGATGCTCTGCGGGAAGCTGACGGTTGTGCATGGTGGAGTTCGCCTACTCGGCTGGGCGTGCGACACGAACAAACCGTCGCATCCTCTCACCATCGCGGTCACGAGCGAGGGAAAAATGGTGGCGCGAGCCGTCGCCAACCAACATTCGAACGAGATCCTCCAATTTGGAGCTCCTCACGCGTGGTGCTCGTTCAATGCTCTTCTCGCCATCGAGATCAAGGAGGGTTTTGAGCCCTACTTGACCTTGCGAGATTATCAAACCAGTCGTGTTCTCGACGGCATGAAGCCAATCTTGAAAGCAGATCTACCACCTTCGGAGATCGCAAATATTGACGATCTTGTGCATTCCGATCCCACAACCCTGCGCGATATTGCGGAACTGTCAACATGCGGAGCGATCTTCGAGGAGTTCGTCCGATCGGAAGGTGAGGAAAGCTTCGTCGCGGCTGCCTACGTCTACATTCTCGGTCGTCCGGCCGATGCCGGTGGGCTAAAGAGCTATAGTTCTCGGCTCCGCGAGAAAAAGGTGACCAGCTACGATCTGCTCCGCGCGCTCGCAAACAGCAACGAGTTCAAGTCTAAGCCACGCCTTTTGTCATCGCCTGCCTCGAGTGGATTTCCGTTCAGATGACAGACCTGTTTGAACAAGGGCGCCTGCTGATCTCGATACCGCCGCCTGCATTTGGGCAAGACCTGCCGGACTCGACCATTTTTCCGATATCCGAGCAACTCGTCGACGTCTTGGATATCGGCACGGCCCGCGCTCTCGCCACCGTGATGCAAGTTTGCGCGGAGCAGGGTACCGAGGTTCACGGTATCGCGCGACCGGAGATCTGCACGAGTGACAGCATGCTGGCTTGGCTGGAAAATCAGGTCGGCGCCTTCAGCGATCACCTTTGCCTGTCATCGGGCCAGACGGTAAAGATCATACCGGGTAAGAGGAATCACCTTTACCTATACGATCTTCACATGCGAAGAAAATATGAGGATTTCCTACTGCTTTGCAAGCGAGCGCCAGAATTGGTTGCGCAGGTTGTTTCGCAGTTCAACTCCGCTCTTTCTCTTCGCGGCGCTCCTGTCGCCTTCAGGCCGACCACGATCTACGTGGAGCCGGTCCGGCTTGAACGGGAGCCGGCGACCAGCACCCTCTTCGAGTGGTGGATGACGCGTAGCGGTCAGAGTGAACTTCGGGCAATCGAGGAGGCCGACGACGTCAGCTTCCTGAAACGGGACAGAGCCCAGACCATCACCTATGTGGGGGCGAACTCGACAGCCCTGCACTCGAGCGCGTATGTCAAGCTGCTTGCCCGCAGACTTCATCATGCCTTCTATTATGACGAGCTGGCGATCCTGGAGATCCCTCCCGGGGCCCAGGAGGATAGAAGCGGCTGGGCCTCGACCCTCGCCGGACTGCTGAGGTCACAGGGTTTCAAGCTCCCGTTCCTCCGGACCAAATCGGTGCTCTTGGCCGAGGGCGACATCCTACCCTGGCTGCTCGAGCAGCAGGGCTGTGACGTCGAACTGCTCTGTCATTTCACCGACCCGATCGACCGGCTGTTCTTTCCCGGCCCACGCGCTCCGAAGTCAATCGACATCGTTGCCGACCGGTCGCTCCTGGACAGGGAGGTGTATGAAGATTTCCTATCCACTGCGCTCACATTCCGTCCGTTGATCCATTGGACGGGGTGAATCCTGCTCGATTCCCCAGGATCGTATATGAAGCGAGTGAGAGTTAGCCATGCAGGCGATTTATGTTGATATTGGACCTTTGTTAGAAGATCAGTGGACAGGGATTCCAGTCTTCACTCGTCGCCTGATTGATGCACTCGGCCAGTCGCCGAGGCTATCGACCCGATTCTGTTTCGAACTTCACGAGGTCCCCTCCGGGCTTGTCCGCAGAGCGGTGGCACACCGGTCGGGCACCCTGCTACGGGGCGAACTCTTCCGCGACGATTCCGCATTCCTCACCGTCTGCGATCCTGCAGTGCCGGTGCTGTATCCGACCGCCAAACACATCATCACGTCGAAGGGCATCACCGCGAGCACAGTTCACGACATGTCCACCCTCGTGATGCCGGAATTCCACAAGGCCGAGAACGTCGCGCACCATCTCGACTATTTCCGCGACGAGCTCGTCACCGACGATGCGGTATTCTGTGCATCGGACTCGACGAGAAACGCACTGATCAGCGCGTACCCGTTCGTTGAGGACAAAGCCCGCATCCTCTACCAGTATGTCGACTGGCCCGCCGAGTTCGAGTTGATGGACCACAACGCCGGGCATCTGCGGCTCGGACGCTACGCCCTCGTGATCGGAACCCTGGAGCCCCGCAAGAACCTGTCCCTACTCCTCAAGGCGCTTCAGGACGAGCGACTCGCACAACTCAGCCTCACTTTCCTGGTGGTCGGGCGCAAAGGGTGGCTGATCGACGAGATTCTGGCTTCCGTCACGCCTGAGCAGCGCGATCGGATCGTCTTCACCGGTTTCGTCTCGGAGTTCGTCAAGTACCGATTGATCAAGAACTGCGAGTTCCTGCTGTTCCCGTCGGTCTACGAGGGATTCGGTATTCCCGCGGTCGAGGCCCTCAGCCTCGGCCGGCCCGTCGTGGCCTCCTTCGCTTCCTGCTTCCCGGAGGTCATCGGCGAGGCCGGGCTGTATTTCGATCCGTTCAGCGTACAGGCGCTCGTCGACGCGATCGAGCAGGCCCTCGACGTATCCTCGGACGCGCGCATGAAAGCGATGGCGATCGAACGCAGCCGCTACTTCTCGGCCGAACGGATGGCGGCACCGGTCCTCGATTGGCTCGGCGCGTCGTGACCCGTTCCGGAATGGGAGGAGCCCGATTATCATCGCGGCGTTTGCATCCGGGATTAGCGTGCCGATCTCAGGTCGACTACCGGATGACGACGCAGGGCATGATCGTATCGGCACTGCCGGCGATCGGGTTTTCGACATAGAGGCGACGAGCGGTATGAGTGTCCCGATTATCATCATGTCCTTCGATCGGCCGGAGTACTTGGAGCGGTTTTGCGTCAGTCTGCGTGAGCAGGTTGGGTTCGATCTCGACGAGAATCTCATCCACCTCATGCAGGATGGCGGACGCTCGCGGCGGACGGGGTGTGTCTACGCCAACGAAGAGGCTCTCGACGCATCCGCAGCCGTCTTCAAGCGACACTTCCCGCACTCGCATCTTCATCGTGCCGAGGAGAATCTTGGCATTGCCATGAATTTCGAGCGTGCGGAAAAATTCGCGTTCCAGAACCTCGGGGCGGATGTCGCGTATTTTTTCGAAGATGATATGGAACTCGGTCCATACTATCTGCATATCCTCGATCGGATGCGCGCTGCGGGGCAGGACTGCCCGAATCTCGGCTATTTCGCGTGCTACGGGGACATCTATCGTGGCTTCGATGCGAAACACGCGAAAATCGTGCCGCTCGAGCACCATTGGGGCTTCGGTCTGACGCGCCGGTGCTGGGAGGCGATGCAGGGCTGGATCGCGCCGTTCTATGAGATCTACCGCCACACAGACTACAAATTTCGACCGCACTTAACGATCCTACGCCAGTTTTTGACGAAGGACGTCGCTTGGGGCGAAACCTCCCAGGACGTCATCAAGACGGCGGCCTGTGCCTCGCTCGGCTTCGCGCGGATCAACACGGATGTCTGCTTCGCCCGCTATATCGGCGTTCAAGGGCAATCGTTCAACGAGCAGACTTTCAAAGAGCTGGGCTATGACCGAGCACCGCTGATCGTCGAGAAGCCGGACTCGCTTGAAGCCATCACCGAGCCGCTTTTGGCGCAGTTCGCCGTCGGGAAGAGGCGCGCAATGGCGGAGTTTCGGGTCAGGGAGCTCGATGCTCGCATCGCGGATTGGTCGCGCCGGATGTTCGAACCGGACCGCATGGCGAGCCGTGAGGATATCGACGGCTTGTGGAAACTGATCATGGACCGGCTTCCGGGCGAGGATTTTTACGAGAGGAACGTTGGTAAGCGGTCCGTTCGCGGCATCAGGTCTGAGCTTCTTCGTAGCGCGGAAGGGCGTGGGAAATCCTTCTATTTTGGATAGAAGAAAAAGGTGCGACTGGAACGAGGCTGCGCGCGGCAGACCGAATTCGTGCTCTCGTACGATCGGCGCCGCGGCGGCACGGTGAAACCGAAGGTATTGCAGTGTGCGCCGAAGGCAAGTGACAGGGTCTTGGACATCATCTCGTGCTGCACAGCATGCAGGGGGAGCTACGTGCCCCTTTGTCCATGGTATTGGTCTTATCGACAAGCCGCGAGTGAAGCTAGTGAGAAGCGTGGGCGAATCTGAGCGCGCGGAGTTTAGGCGCGCTACCGGTTTTTTTCGCAACATGGCCGACGTCAACAATTACAGCCCGCTATTTATCCGACGGCGAAAACAGTATTTACATTTTTTGTCTTTAAAAGATATCCAAAAGACCGTGCTGATTTTAAATTTTACGCATGTGAATAAATTTGGTCACTTATTATCTGCCGGCCAGAAGGACCATTTTTCCCGGATCGCATTTTTTATCACAAGCGCATGACGCAGATACACAACTAGCGACCCGAGACATCTTCCGCTATTTACGTTCAATCGTCAGTAGCATCTATGAATTATCGAAGCTCGTCGGACTTTTGTAAAGTCTTTTGATACAGCTAAAGTTAGGAGAGAGATATGAATGTACTTGTGTTCCATCAAGGTCGACCGCATTTTGAGACCGCACTTGGTTTAATTAGTTGCCTCTCGCGAGCGCATAATGTAACTTTATGGTCTGACAGTCTGAGCCACTTTGGGCGAGATCATTTAGTCCTTCAAGAGTCGATCAAGCTGCACAAGTCGGGACAATACTATGATGCAGTCGTCGTAGTCTCCGGTGATTATTTGACGGATACGGGCGATCTGAGCGAAGATATTCAGGAAATATTTAAGCGTGACGTCATTATTCGCGTCATGCATCGGTTCAAGGATCGTGAGCGTCCGTTCGAACTGTGTTTGTTTCCTCAAGCCAAGCAAAAATTCATACCTGTTACCACAGGGCTGAATGTTAAGCGCACTCAAGCGGGCAGCGTATCTGGCAAGCCGGAAGTTCTTATTCAAGGCAATTTAGAAAATCGAAGGAACTACGATCTTTTACCTTACGTGGCCGATCAAGTGCCAGATTTATTTTTTAAATTAGTCGGCCTCAGCGTAGAAAGAGATTACAGTTTTATAAAAAACTCTCGAATATTGAAAAACTTGCGTGAAATTGATTTTCACGGTGAATGCGCTGCCTCGAATTTCCTGGCGCCTTTGATCGATCCCAAGAAGTATCCAGCGTACTTCAAGGATAGATTTTCTAGCTCGATTCAAATCGGCCTGTCGTACTCTATTCCGTTCATTGCGCACGCTCAGCTGTTAGAGATGTACGGTATCCCAGGCATTAGTTATAACTCCGATGAAGATCTGATAAAAGCGTTCTCGGATGCGCAGAAACTTAACGAAGTCGAAATCGCAGACTTGAAAGCGAAAATGACAGATATTCAGGAGAAGATATCTGAGGAAAATATTGAAATATTCAATAGAATTGTCGAGCACGGGTCGTTATGAGCCATTCGCGTGCGTTGAGAATAATTTACATTTCAAGGTTATAGACGCCATGATCAAATTCGTAAGCTGGCCCCAGCGTCGAACCGTATAGCACCAGAATGCGGTAACGGCAGGCAAAGCACGCTGGAGCGAACTTACGGGCGAGCTTGTCGTAGCGGGTGGCGATATGCGGGACGTCTTCAAGGCGACCGCACACCGCCTTCAGCCGCCCGCGGTCGCGATAGTAGCGCTTGTCGAGGTGGATTTTGCGCTTGTGGGGTGCGGGGGATGACCATGCTATTCTGGCGCCGATCCTAGCGCAGCCACTCGATATCGTAATTCTCGCCGACGATAAGGCAGCGTAAACGGCCAGGTGTCTGGGCCAGTGCATCGACGCATTCAGAGGTCTCGCAGGGGGCCTGAGCCATGCGAGTCCGAGGGCATGACTCAGACTGTCTGCTTGATCCCCAACGCCGCCGACCTGGCGCACCTGTCCGCCCTCGTCGCCGATCGGGCGCAGCCCCTCAAGCACGTCGAGCGCGCCCGCATCATCCTGCTCTCGGCCGAGCGCCTCTGCGTCCTCGACGTCGCACATCAGGCGGGCGGCAGCGTCCCCGGCAACCAGCGGCCGGCCATGCACTGGCGCGCCGCCGCCGCGAGCTTCTCGGGATAGCCGGGACAGGCCGGCCCAATCAGCGGCAGGTCGAAATCGGCGATGGTGGCGGCGATGCCGGCCGCGTCGAGGGCCCGGCCGGCGGCCACGGCGTGGCGGGCGATCTCCAGCTCCTGGCCCCAGAAGTAGACCGCCCCCGCCCGGACGTTGTCCTGCATCCGCCGCACCTCCTCGACCCGGCCGTCGGAGACGAAGGGCAGCCAGATGTCGGGCATCAAGAGGTCGACCGGCCCGTCGGGGCGCCAGCGGAAGGCGTCGCCCTGCACGACGCGGATCTTGGCGCGGGCCGCCGCCGGCAGTTGCGCGAAGATGTCGAGCTCGCGGTGGATCGCGAGCACGTCCTCGTCCTGCTCGACCACGGTCACGGCCGTCACCGCCTCGCGCATCGCCGTCGCGGCGGCGGCCCAGCCCATCCCTAAGCCGACGATCGCCACCGCGCCGCGGGCGAGCCGGATGCCGATCTCCTGGCTCTCCAACTCGCGCGGGGTCATCGACATCCAGCTCTGGCCGTCGCGCAGCAACGCGGCCATGCCGGAGACGAGCCGCACCCCGCTCCAGTAGCCGGGGCAGAAGACCAAGTCCGCGTGGCGGATCTCCCAGGCGCCCTTTCGGATAGGATCGTAGCGGGGGATGAACAGGTCGGTCTCGAACCGGGAGACCGGGTCGTCGGTCGCGGGGTCGCAGGGTGTCACGGCAGAGGGCTCTCGTGCGGCGGGAGAGGTGATCGGTCGAGGAGAGCCGCGCCCGGCCCCGCCCGCAGGCCGACCGTGCCGTCCTCGAGATGCAGGATCCGGTCGGCCGCCGCGAACAGGGCCGAGCGGTGGGCGATGGCCAGGATCGTCGTCTGCCGCGACAGGCGCCGCAGGCTCGCGACGACCCGCCCCTCGGAGTCCCGGTCGAGGGCGGCGGTCGCCTCGTCGAGGACGAGGAGGTCGGGCCGGCGCAGGAAGGCGCGGGCGAGCATCAGCCGCTGGCGCTGGCCGCCGGACAGCCGGCCGCCCCGCTCGCCCACCACCGTGTCGAGGCCCTGGGGGAGCTGCCGCACGAACTCCGCCGCCGCCTCGTCGAGGGCGTGGTGGATCTCCTCCTCGGTCGCCCCCGGCCGGGCGAGGAGGAGATTGGCCCGGATCGTGTCGTGGAACAGGAAGGGCTCCTGGTCGACATAGGCGACGCGCGCCCGCCAACCCGCGCGGCACGCCGCGTCGAGGGGGGCGCCGTCGATCAGGATGCGGCCTGCCTCCGGCGCCGTCAGGCCCATCACGAGGTCCGCCAGCGTCGACTTGCCGGCGCCCGAGGGACCGGACAGGACCGTGAGCGAGCGGGCCGGCAGGACGAGATCGACCCCGCGCAGGACCGGCGCCTCACCGCCCGGATGGGTGAAGGCGACGCCGCAGAGCTCCAGGTGCTGCCGCAGCCGCGGGGCGGGCGCCGTCGACGTCGGATTCAAGGTCGCCGGTTCCGAGGTCACCGGTTCCACGGATGCGGTCTCCCGCGCCGCCCGGCAGCGCGCCTCGCTGGCGCGGAACTGCGTGTAGACCGGCAGGAGGCGTCCGAGCTGCCGCCAGAGATCGAGGGCCTGGGCGAGGGTGGAAGCGAGCCTGACCAGGGCGAGGGCGAGGGCGAGCATCGCCGCCGCGTCGAGGCGCAGCACGCTCAGGCCGTAGACCGCGCCGGCCGCCGCCGCTGCCGCCGCGGCGAAGCGCTGACCCGCCTTCGCGGTGGCGAGGGCCCGGGACTGGGCGAGCTGGGCTGCGCGCACTTCGTCGAGCCGCGCCCGCAGCGCCTCCTGCCGGCGCGCCTCCGCCTGCAGCACCTTGATCACCTTCAGGCCCGCGAAGGCGTCGGCGAGCTCGGCGTGATGCTGCCGGGCGAGCCGCGCCATCGTCGCCGCCAGCGTCGCGGCGCGGCGCGCCAGAGGCAGCATCGGCAGGCCGGCGAGCGCCAGCAGCACGACAGCCACGGCGGCCAGCCCCGGCGAGAGCGCCAGGGTGGCCGCCAGGAGGAGGGGCAGGTGGATCAGGCGGGCGGCGAGGTTGATCGCGATCTGGGTCGCGAAGGCGCTCTGTCCCGCCTCGGCGGTGAGCGCGTGGACGAGATCGGCCGGACGTCTCACCGCCTCGGTGCCCCAGCCGGCCCGCAGGGCGTCGCTGTGCAGGCGCAGGCGCAGGCGGTTGCCGAAATCCAGGGTCAGGGCGCTCGACGCCACGGTCTGCCCGTAGAGCAGGAGCGCCGCGAGGCCGACCAGCAGGAGGTAGAGCGCCGCGAGGCCCGGCCGCTCGGCCGCGAGCCGGCCCGGATCGAGCAGCGCCGGCAGGACCACGAGCGCGGCCCCTTCGAGGGCGGCGGCGGCGACCGCCATCGCCACGATGAGGCCGAAGCGCCCGCGCCGGTCGCCGATCGCGTCGCGCAGCAGGGCCAAGGCCTCGCGCAGCTGCGCCCGGATCGCGGCGGGGCGCCCGCCTCCGGCCCACGCGGCCGCGAGCCGTCTCACGGGCATGGTCCGGACGCGGCTCCGGTGCGGCGGCGATCGAGGATCTCCAGGGCGATCATGATCTCCGCCAGGGTGCGCTGCAGGACGTAGATCCAGCCCGGCCAGCCGTCGAGGCAGCAGCGCTTCACCACGAGCGTGTAGACGAAGACCAGGATCGGCGCCGGCCAGCCGAGCAGGCGCAGGCGCCCGACGAGGCCGCGCCGCGGCGCCGCCATCAGGAACTCCGCCTCCAGGGCGGCGTAGCGGCGCTGCGAGGCGATCCAGCGGCCGAGGGGCTTGCGGTCGTCGTGGAAGATCGGCGCCGACAGTGCGCGCGTCTCGCCGCTCTCGAGGACGAGGCGCTGGGTGTGCCCTTCCTGGACGTAGCGGCCGCGGGCCCGGCGGAACAGGACGGTCTGGGCCGGGTAGAGCGTCCCGGAGAGGGGCTGCCCCCCGATGCAGTAGCGGAAGGCCGCCCGATAGCCCGCCACGTCCTCGGGCGGCGCCAGGGCCGCGATCTCGGCGACGAGGGCCGGGGCGAGGCGGTAATCGGCGTCGAGGGCAAGAATCCAGGGTTCGGCGACGCCGCAGCCCGAGACGCCGTGGTTCCACTGCGCGGCATGCGCGTCGAAGGGCCGGACCGCGACGCGCACGTTCGGGTAGCGCGCCGCGATCGTCCGGGTGGCATCCGTGCTCCCGCTGTCGAGAACCAGCACCCGGGGAAAGGCTCCCAGAGCGTCGAGCGTGCGCGCGATGTTGGGCTCCTCGTCGAAGGCGAGGATCAGCACGCAGATCTGATCGAGAAAACTCATCGCGGCCCGTCCCGGTGCGCCGCGACCGTCTCGTAGAGCTCGACCAGCCGACGGGTCATCGCCGCGGCGCCGTAGCGCTCGGCCGCGAGCGCCCGCGCCCGCCGGCCCATCCCGGTCCGCAGAGGGGCGGAGCGGAGCAGATCTTCGAGGGCCGCGCGCAGGGAGGCCGGATCGGGGGCGACGGCGAGCCCGGCGCCGGCTTGCGCGACCTCCCCGGCCAGGGCCACGCCGTGGCCGAGCAGGCAGGGCAGGCCCGCCGCGAGCGCCTCGGCGGCGGCGATGCCGAAATTCTCCGAGAAGGACGGCAGGACGAAGAGATCCGCCGCGGCGAGGAGCGCGGCCTTGCGCGCCCCCTCGACATGGCCGAGCCAGACGATGCGGTCGCCGAGCGGGGCCGCCCGCGCCTTGAGCGCGGCGACATAGGCCGGCGGCCCGTCTCCCGCCACGAGGAGCAGGCCGGCCTCCCCGAAGGCCTCCGAGCCCGCCAGGGCGTCGAGGAGCCCTTCGAGGTTCTTCTTCGGATCGAGCCGGGACAGGAACAGCAGCACGGTCCGCCCGGCGGGGGCCGGCAGGCCGGGGCATGCGGACGGGGCCTCGGCCGGGGGCAGCCCGAGCGGAATCACCACGCCGCGCATCGGGATGCCGAGATCCTCCGCCTCGGCCTGCTCGGCGGGGCTCGTGAAGTGGACCGCCGCCGCGCCGCGCAGGAGAGGCCCCTCCAGGCAAGCCAGGGACAGCCGCTTGAGCGCCGGCCGCCGCGCCGCGAGCCCGTACCGGGCCAGGGTCCCGAGCGGGCGCACGACGTAGGGGATCCGGAGCGCCCGGGCCTGGAGGGCGGCGAGATTCGGCGCGAACGAGAACAGCGCGTGCACATGCACGACGTCGTGCCGCCGCACCAGGGACGGCAGGAGCGGCACGAGGCCCGGGGCCGTCTTGTAGAAGGCCGCCCGGCGGCGAAGGCAGATGCGGCGCACCCTTTCGGGCGCGGGCGGGAGGGGGCCGTCCCGCCGGGCCACGGTGGTCAGGGTCGTGACCTCGAGGCCGGCGGCGGACAGACCCCGCTCGATCTCCAGCATCGCCCGGCTCGGGCCCCCGTCGGCTTCCGCGAGCGAGGGGATGACGTGCAGGACCCGCAGGCGCCTCACCGGCCCGCTCCCGGTACCGTCGTCCAGCGCAGGACGAGCGGGACGGCCGTTTTCAGGACCAGCCAGGCGACGAGCAGCGAGACGGCGAACCCGCCCCCGGTCTTGGTGATGCTGCTGTCGAGGAAGCCGACCGACAGGAGCACGAAGGTGGCGAGGCCCATCCCGAGCAACGGGCCCGCCTTCCGTGAGCGCGACAGCGTCCGGAAGGTGAAGCCGTAGGTCCAGCCGATGCCGAACAGCGCCAGGAACATGCCGGGGACGCCGAAATCGATGTAGGTCTCGGCGATGTAGCCCAGGCTGATCGAGGTGCCCTCGCTCTCCCCGGCCAGGCCGCCGGTGTAGAGGTTGGTGCGCACCGTGTCGTCGATCACCGATTTTTCCGGAAAGAGCGCCCGCGGGAAGAACGGCCGGCTCACCGCGTCCGCCAGCAGGGCCCCGTCCTCGTGGGGGAGGTGATTGGGGACGTAGCCGAGGACGGCCGACAGGAAGTCGACGTAGGACAGGCGACGGATCAGGTGGTCGACTCCGAGTTCGATCGCCTGGGCGTCGAGATTCGCCGTCAGCTCGGCGAGCTTGGTGATCCGCGTCGCGTAGTCGACCGTGACGATCTGCTCCTTGCGGCCCTCGGAGACGAAGCTGCGGTAATCGACCTTCACGCTCGTCCAGATCACGCTGAGGCACAGCAGGGCGGCCACGAGGGCGGCGAACCCCGCCTGCATCCGGCCCGTCAGGCGGAGGCCCGAGGCGAAGGCCGCGAAGATCGTGACGAGGAAGACCGTGCGGAACTCGGAGAAGTAGCCGCCGACGCTCAGTGCCAGCTCGACGAAGAAGGCCAGGGCGAAGCAGGGGCCGGTCGCGTTGCCCCGCACGAAGCTCGCATAGGCGAGCGTGTAGTAGAAGCACCATCGCAGGGACGCGACGGCGAGCATCACCTGGGTGAGGCCGGGCACCAGCCGGCCGAGTCCCAGGGCCAGGATCGAGGCCGCCGAGACGAGGAGATAGGCGAGGAACCAGCGCTCGACGGGATGGGACAGCGCGATCCGGCGCGCCGTCGCGGCCTCGTACGGGCGCCAGGCTCCGGTGCCGAGCCGCATGCCGACGGCCAGGCAGAGGACGCCCACGAGGCTCAGCCTCGTCGCCCGGTCCATGTCGCCCCCGAAGTTGGAGTACGAGAAGAGTTCGATGCCGAGCCAGTTCGCATGAAAGACGGCGACCGCCGCTCCGACCCAGTGAAGGCAGAAGGTGATCGGCAGGACGGCGGATTCTCCCGGCCGCCACAGGATCACCCAGCCGATCGCGAACACCGCGAGGGCGAGCAGGGCGAGCGGGAGGTTGGGGCCGAAGCTGAAGCCCAGGAACAGGACGGACAGGACGGCGAGCATCGGCAGCCGCTGCGCGACCGCCGCGGCCAGCCCCGCCGTGGTCGCGAGGACGGGGGGATCGCTCCTCCTCACGGCCGCCGCCTCCGCACCGACTGCAGGGCGGCCTCGATCCCGTCCGTGGCAGCGGACAGCCCGTATCGCTGCGCGAGAGCGCGAGGGGCCTCGGTGCGCGTCATCGTGATCACTCGCGTCAGAGCGTCGGAGAGGGCGTCCGGATCGCCCGTGCGGAAGCTTCGTCCCGCCAGCGGATCCTGAGTCAGATCGGGGACGCAGCCGCAGGCATCGGATACAACGATGGGTCGATTGCAGGCAAGCGCTTCGTTTGCTACGAGTCCCCATGTCTCGATATCTGACGCAAGGACGAGACAATCTGAAGCCGCATAGACTTCCGGTAATCTGCTCTGGTTGCAGAAACCGAGCCGGTGCATCGGCACCTCCGCTCGGGCGGCCGCCGCAGCGATCTCTTCCTCTAGGGGGCCGGATCCGGCGACGAGGATCTCGACCGGGACGCCCCGCCGCCGGCAGGACGCGGCGGCCGTGACGAGGTCGAAGGGCCGCTTGCGGACGATCAGCTTGCCCGCCAGCAGGGCCACGGGCGTCGCCGCGCCGATGCCGAGGCGCCGGCGCAGGCCCTCCCTCGCCTCCGGCGTCGCGCCGGCGGCGAAGCGGCCGGTGTCGACGCAGTGGGGGGAGAAGAACAGGCGCTCCGCCGGGTAGCGGTAATGGGCGTAATAGGCCCGCGACCGGGCGCCCACATAGGCCGCCGCGTCGAACATCCGCAGGAAGGCGGGATAGAGGCAGGCCTTGAGCGCGGTCCGGGCGGTCGAGCGCGGGGTGCCGAGGTGACTGTCCCCGCGCACGAGGACGGGCAGGCCGAGCCGTTTCGCGGCCAGCAGGCCCTGCAGGTAGGTCTTGCTGCCCCAGCCGGTGAGCAGGAGCGCGTCATAGCCCCCGGCCCGCAGCCTCTCGCCGATGTCCGGTGTGTCGCAACCCCGGAAGGTGTCGGTCCCGGGGCGGCGGGCGGTGTTGGCGAGGAAGGAGTGGGCGTAGCCCCCGGTGATGTCGATGTCCCAGTCGAAAGCGTGGCCGAACCCGGCCCGGCCCTGCTCGTCCGGGCTCGCCCAGTGAGCGAAGAGCACCTTCAGGTCGACGCGCCGCGCCAGTTCGCGAAATAGAGGACCATAATATTGGATCGGATGCGTGGTCAGGACCGCGAGGCGCATGACATGGTATTCCCTACGGCAGGCCGCTCCGAGAGACAGTCGAGATCCGCCCGATGGCCGTGATTCTGGTCAACCGCTTCTTCCATCCCGACCTCTCGGCCACCAGCCAGTTCGTCTCGGACCTCGCCTTCGCCCTCGCGGCCGAGGGCCGCGACGTCCGCGTGGTCACCAGCCGGCTCCGCTACGAGGAGGCCGCCGCCCCTCCCCTTCCGGCGCGCGAGGTGGTCGCCGGGGTGCAGGTGACGCGGATTTGGACGTCCCGGTTCGGGCGCGCCCACCTCCCCGGACGGACGGCCGACTACCTCACCTTCTACCTGTCGGCGGCGTGGTGCCTGTGGCGCCTCGTGCGGCGCGGGGACGTCGTGATCGCCAAGACCGACCCGCCGCTGGTCTCGGTCGTCGCGGCGGCGATCTGCCGGTTGCGGGGGGCACGGCTGGTGAACTGGCTGCAGGACCTGTTTCCCGAGGTCGCCCAGGCCTTCGGCATCGGCGGCGGGGGCCGCCTCGCCTACGCGCGCCGCCTCGCCTACGCGCTCCTGGCGGGCTTGCGCGACGCGTCCCTGCGAATGGCCGCCGCGAATGTCGTGATCGGCCACGCGATGGCGGCGCGGGTCGAGGCGCGCGGGATCGCGCGCTCGACGATCCGGCTCATTCCGAACTGGGCCGACCGGGCCGCCGTGCGGCCGGTGGCGCACGCGGACAATCCGTTCCGCCGGATGATCGTCGCGACGCAGGACGACCCGTTCGTGGTGGTCTATTCGGGCAATCTCGGCCGCGTGCACGAGATCGACACGATGGTCGCCGCGATGGCGATCCTGGCCGGCGACGCGGAGGGGGACCACGCCGCAGGCCGTCGGCCCGTGCGCTGGATCGTCATCGGTTCGGGCGCCCTGACCCCGCTCCTGCAGGAGGAGGTGGCCCGGCGCGGGTTGGACACGGTCGCTTTCCTGCCCTACCAACCGCGATCCGCCCTGGCGCACAGCCTCTCGGCGGCCGACGCCCACCTCGCCTGCCTGCGCCCGGAATTCGAGGGGTTCGTCGTGCCGAGCAAGGTCAGCGGCGCCGCCGCCGCCGGGCGGCCGATCCTGTTCGTAGGGGATCCGGCCGGCGAGATCGGCCGGTTCGTCACGCGATACGGCTGCGGCTTCGCGATCTCCTGCGGGGACGGCGCAGGCCTCGCGTCCGCGATCCGCGAACTCGCCGCGGATCCGGCCCGCTGCGCGGCGATGGGCCGCCGGGCGCGGGCGGCGTTCGACGCGGAGTTCGACCGGGATACGGCGCTTGCCCGCTGGAGGTGCCTGCTCGACGAGACCGTGCCCGAACGGACGGCCTGAGCGGCGCGGCCGCCGGTCCGGTGGGGAGAGGCCGTCTGATTCACGCCCGATCGTGGGGCAACCCCGCCGCCGTCGGGCAGGCCGACCGGCATGGGTTCCTGCCCCCGTCCGAGCTCGCGCCGGAACCGGACGGAGGGGCGGGCCCGGAACGAGCGGTCCGTCCATTCAGCCTCGCCGCGTGCCGCCGGCGCGACACATGTCATCGTGGCCGGGCGCGAGTTCCCGCCGTGACGCCCTCCCCTGCACCGGGACGCGCGCCCCGCCGGCGGCGTGCGCCCGGCCACGGGCTGGATGGGACCGTCGGCGCATCAGGGCCGGGGCCGCGGGGAGGACGGAAGCGGCGCCGCAACGCCTTGTCCGTCGAAGACGGCCAGAGCCTCGGCGAGCGCCCTGCGGTTCACGCTCTCCCCCGTCAGGACCATGCGCACGGTCCCGGCGAGGATGTGCAAGTCGAGGGTGAAGGAGGCGGTGCGGATCCACCAGAGGTCGAGCGCGGTCTTCTCGGCCGGGCTGATCGTGCGTCCGCCCTTGACCTGCGCCCATCCGGTGAGGCCGGGCCGGACCACCAGCCGGTCGCGGCCCTCCGCGGGCTGGTCGATGGCGAGCAGCGGGCGTGGTCCGGTCAGGGCCATGTCGCCGATGAGGACGTTCCAGAGCTGCGGCAGCTCGTCCAGCCGGCTGCGGCGCAGGACTCGGCCGATGCCCGACAGCCGCTCGTCCTCCGGGATCCGCAGGCCGCGACTGTCATGGGCCGGCGCCATCGTCCGGAACTTGTAGAGGCGGAAGCCCGCACCGCCGAGGCCGAGGCGATTCTGCCAGAAGATCGGCGGCCAGCCGAGGTCGATCGTTACCAGGACCAGCACGAGGCCGCCGAGGGGGGCGAGGGCGAGGGCGGCGCAGACCGTGACGACCACGTCGACGATGCGCTTCCGGCGCCAGTAGGGAGCCTGCGCGAGCCGCTCCAGGTCGGCGGGACCGAGCACGGCCAAGGCGCGGAACGGGTCCGTCTGCGCGGAGGATCGACCGTCGGGCGCGGGAGACGCCGGCGGCGGGCGCTCCGGTCGCGTGCCGGCGAGACGGGCGGAGAGCTGGTCGATCCGGATCCCCTGCTCCGCCTCGAGCCGGATCAAGGTGGTGCGGGCATGTTCCGTAAGGGCGGAGAGCGGAACCGTCAGGACGATCCGGCGGATGTCGACGCCGTGCACCGCGAGGTCCGCGACCAGCCGCGCGAGGTCGTCCTGGGTGCCGAGAACGCGGTACTGCCGCAGGAAGCGGCCGACATGCCGCGGCCGGATGCAGACGATCCCCGCCACGCTCACCTGGTCCTCGCCGGCTTCCAGCAGCGCCCGCAGGAACACCTCGGTCATCGAGTTGAGGCCGAGGATGAGGACGCTCTCGGCCGGTCGTCGCATGACGGGCGCCGCGACGGGCCGCGGATTGCGCCGGCGCATGATGAAATGCGCGCGTGCGACCAGACGCGGGCCGAGCAGGATCATGGTGATCAGGACGGGCTGCATCACCGGGATGGCGCGCGCGACGCCCTCCAGCCGGTTGTAGGCGAACACGATCGCCACCGTGCAGATGGTCGTGACAAGGGCGACGCCGATCACCTTGACGATGTCGACCAGCGAGGCGAAGCGCCAGAAGCCGAGATCGAGTCCCGACAGGCCGATGACGATCGTCGCCGAGGCGGCGGTGACGCACAGGTAGGGGGCCGAGGCCGCCAGGTCCGGCCACTGTATGTCCAGGTCGGTGCGCAGGAATATCGCGGCCAGCGTCGCCAGCACGGCAAGAGCAACGTCGACGATGATGCGCGGCAGACGGCCCAAGACAAACATCCAGAAATATTTCGGAATATTCGAAGAGCGGCAACGCCGCGACTCTTCGACTTATCCCACAGAACATCGCGGCCGAGCGTGAGCCGACCGAGCGAGACAATCGCAGGTCACCATGCACATCCCTTGGCGCGGCAGGCAGGCATCATGGATAAGATTTTGATCCGCCTAAAATCAGGGATATCGGGTTGTCTTCAATCGCTTCTTCGTTCACGTCGGCACTGATTCTATCTTATCGTGGTTTTTAATCCTTGGGTCAATACCCATTCCGCAAAGGTAGAAAGTGCGATGATTGCAGCGACCCGTTGAGGAATTTTCCGGCGCCCGAATCGGCCGGCCGCCTCGGCTCAATTCGAATATGCGTCGTCCCTGGAATCTTCGAGAGTTACGCCACCGCTCGAGCATGGAACGAACGTGATCGGCTCACGATACCGGGCACCGAGACTCTCGGTATCATCGTAGACCATCCCGACAAATCTTCCTCTTCGACGAATCCGTCCGATCTCACAGTTCCGTTTTCGCTCATCGGCTGCCGCGTCTGCCGACCCGGATGGACTGTCGGGGCGATCCGCCGAGAAGGCGTGTCCGATCCAGGTTGCGTCGGTGCATCACCGGCAGCGTCCGGCGAGATCGTGCAGGAGGCGCGTCGCGACGAAGTACGGCCGTGCGAGGTGATGCACCGGCAGCGGCAGCCCGAGGCCGAGCCGCCGGACATCGTCCGGCATCGGGCGCGCGACCTCGCCGAGGGCCGCCATGGCGGCGCGCGCGACCGCATCCTGCTGCGCGATCTCGCGCCAGAGCCAGCGGTAGCGGCCGGGGCGGGTGCGCGCACGCGGCGAATCGATCCCGATGCTCAGCCGTTCCAGCCCCCAGGCGCTCACCTGCTCGACCCGCCGCGCCACCCGCGGCGCGGCGGGCGGCCAGGGCGACTCCTCGCGGGCGAAGAGCAGCCCGGCGAGGCGGGACGCGGCGCGCACGGCGACCTCCGCGCCGCACTCCCGCGCCGTCTCGACGAGCAGGCACGCCTCGTCCCTTCCCCGCGGCAGCAGGCGGGCCGCGTCGAGGAGCCAGGCGAGGCGATACCAGAGGCCGCGCGCCCCGTGCCAGGCGACGTAGGTCGCGAGCATCGGGCCGGTCAGCGTCGGGATCGCCGCGCCCGCGACGGTCACGCGACCCTGGGCCGCCGCCGCGAAAGGGTCGAGACGGAACTGCACGAAGCGGGGACCGAGCGATTCGTGCAGTTCGAGGAGCGGCTGCCCGGTCAGGGTCGGCTGCAGTTCCACGTCGTGGCGGGCGGTGATCCGCATCAGGGCCTGCCAACCCTGCGGGACCGTCCAGCCGGCCGATGCCGCGGCGGACATGGCGGCGGCGAGCCGCGGTCGCGGCACGATCACGTCGAGATCGCGGACCACGCGCACCGTCGCATCGCCGTGGAGTTGCATCGAGAGGGCCGGCCCCTTGAGGGCGACGAACGGCACGCCCTCGCCCTCGAGGGCACGGGCGAGCCGGACGAGGTGGGCGGCGGCCAGGAACGACCTGCGGCGGCCGCGCTCCGCCCTGGCGACGAGCGCGGCGGGGGGCGGCGGCGCCAGCGCGCGGGCGGCGAGCGCCTGCCAGCTGCGCTGCGCGATCACCGGGACGCGGTGGGCCTCGGCGAGCGCCGCGACCGCATCGGCATCGACCGGGCCGTCGAGAGAGGGGGCCGTCCCGCCGAGATCGTACCGGCACAGGCCGATCAGCCACCGCAGCTCCGCCGAGCCGTGCCTCATCCGGCCCTGCCCGGGTCAGGCAGGGTGGCGCCGGACTCGTCCCGGCTGCGCCGCCGCCTCAAGCGCTGTCCGATCGCGTTGCCATCGAACAGTGCTCTCGATTTTTGATCTTGCCGCATCGTCCTCGACGAACCGGTGCCCGCTTCGTCGGACGACGCTCTCGCTCCGCTCGCGGCGGGCGGCCGTCGCGCCGAGGCGGGAGAGCGCGCGAACTCGGCCGTCCCGAGCCCGCAGGCCAGGGCGAGGATCAGGCTCACCGACATCGTGCGCAGGGGATAGTCCACGGTCGCGTGCAGGGCGCAGAGCCAGAGCGCGGCGAGGGCCGCGCGGCGGAACGGGTTCTCGCGCCCGGCGGCGCGGGAGACGGTCGCGCGCAGCAGGGCGGTGAGGGCGCAGGCGAGGAGCAGGAGCGCCGGCAGACCGCCTTCGAGGACGAGTTCCAGCCAGTCGTTATGGGCGTTGTTCACCACGGCCGGGATCAGCTCCTCCGGCCCCTCGGTCCGGGCGTAGAGCCGCTCGAAGCTGCCGAAGCCGCCGCCGACGGGGAACACCTCCGTCACGGCGCGCCACGTGCCGCGCGCGATCTGCCAGCGCAGGTCTCCCGAGACCGCTTCCGCCTGCAGCCGCAAGGTCGCCGCTCCGAAGACGGCGAGCCCGACGAGGAGCGGGGCCGCGGCGATCCCACCCCAGACCGCGACGGAGCGGCTCCGTCCGGCCACCGCCCCCGCGGTCCCGAGGATCCAGGCGACGGCGAGGCAGGCGCCGACGCCGAGCAGCAGCCCGGCCCGCGAACCCGAGGCCGCGATCCCCAGGAGGAACACGGAACCGGTCGCGGCGAGCCACGCCCGCTCGGCGAGCGGCAGGCCGCCGCGGCGCGCGCTGAGCGCACCGGCCAGGACGACCAGAAGGGCGAGGAACGTCGCGTGATGGTTGCGGTTGGCGAACAGCCCGACCGCATCGCTGCGCGAGGCCGTGGCGTAGAGGCGCAGCGGGCTGTCCGGCCCGCCCGCGATCTGGCCGAGGCCGAGACCCACGCTGACGAGGCCGACGAGGATCGCGAGATGCGCGAGGCGACGTCGCGCCGCTTCGTCGAGATGCGGCACCGCGAGGAACAGGGCGACGGGCGGCAGGAGCGCGAGCCAGAACCGTTCCGTGGCGGCGGGCGCGAGGCTCACGGGCAGCCAGGGCGGGGCCGATCCGGCCGTCGCATAGGCGTCGGCGACGGACCGGCGTCCGGGCAGGCTCACCCAGAGCTCAGGGGGAAGCGGAACGAGCTGCAGGAGGGGCAGCCCGAGGATGACGCCGGCGATCCACCAGCGCGAACGCGCCCCGCCGTTGCCGCGATCGCCCGCCGCCGCGACCAGGATCAGCAGCGGCAGGCTGAGGAGTTCGGGCAGGGCAGGCAGCATCCGTCCCGCGGCGGCGCTCCCCCGACGAGGCATCCGGCCACGAGGACGGCCGCGCCGAGGTTCGCGATCATGCGTTGCGGCAAGGGCGGACGCGCTACTGGGCGCTCACGGTCGAGGGCGTGGACCGGTTGCTGCTGCTGGTTGCGACCCCGATGCCGACGGCACCGGCCGTGCCCGCCGCGATGAGCCCGGCCAACGCCGGGGTGGAGAGGCCCGCCACACCCGTCGCGCCCGCTGCTCCCGCCACGCCCGGAACACCGGGGGCACCCGCCACACCCGGTGCGCCAGGTCCGTTCGGCGCGCCGGGTCCGTTCGACGCGGATTGCTGGACGCCGGTCGGGTCGACGTTCCTGACCCGTGCGCAGGTCTGGCTGCCGCTCCGGCTCAGACTCACGAGCGAACCCGCGCCGACCGTCAGGCTGCAACTGGCGCCGAGCGACAGCGTCGCGGCGTTCGCGCCCGAGAGAACGCGGTCACCGCCCCGCAGAAGGGAGCCGGACTCGAGCGGACGAAACTGTCCGCCCCGGGACACCTGCAATCCTCCGGGAGACGAGAGCGAGGGAGCCCCGCCGCCGCAGACGAGCCCGCCCTGATTCTGGCAAGCCGCCGAGGCTTCCCAGGCCGGAAGGCACATCGGCAGCATCAGGGGTACGATCAAAAACTTGTTCATCGGGTAGGCCCGCCCAGAGATCGGGGGACAATACCCCGATTATCTCTTCTCCTGCAAGGAAATTTGCAAGTCAGTCCGACAGTCGGCGGCGACATGATCTCAACGGCACGCCGCGCCCCACGAGCGAACGGGGCTTGCCTCGCTCTCGTCTTTTCTTGACGGCGCATCGTCGACATCTTCGGCAGCGGACCCTGATTCGGGGGTCCCCGCCGATGAGCCGGCGCCACAGGCCGCTTGCGCCGTGCCGTCATCCGAATCGTGCCAGTTCGGTGAAACCCGGCCGGGCCTCGCCTCCGACCACCATCGTGTCGCCGCAGGTCAGCCACGCATGGGCGGTCATCTTGGCGGTCTTCTCGGCGGCCATCCCGGTCCGGGCGCTCGCCGGCGCGACGCCGAGATGGAGGCGCGAGGGAATCCCGCGCACGGCCAGCATGCCTTTCGCGGCCATGGCCTGGGGCAGGCAGCGGACGGGCCAGGGCATCCGTTGGGCCGCCCGCTCCACGGCCCGGCCGATGGGCCGCACCGCGGCCGCGCGGTGCCGGTCCGCGCCGGAGAAATCCGTCGGTGCCGACGCCGTGCCGCGCATCGGACCCAGCCGCGCCGCGAGGATGCGGAAGGGCACCGTCCGGATCGCGAGGCTGGCCGCAGCCGACCAGACGAGGGCCTCCAGGACCAGGAGGTACCACCGCCAGCGCTCCGCTCCGCCATGCGACGTCCGATCGATCGCTGCAGGCGATCCTGCCGGATCGCCGTCGCGAGCCTCCGATACGGGCGAGGCCCCAAGCGACAGCCGCGGGCGGGATATCGTCGGAACTCCGTCGAACTGGGTCAAGGTCCGCCCCCGGGTCGGGACGCGGACAGCGGCACGAGGTCGAGCCCCGAGAAGGAGACGACGCCGCTCGCCTGCGTCTCGGAGGCCGTCCGGGCATCGGCCTCGAGGCCGAGCGACTGGGCCGGGCAGCCTTCGTCAGGAACGGTGAAGGTCATGTCGAACTCCCGCCAGGCCGCCGTGCCGGCGAAGGGTCCGGTGACGCCGAGCGCCCCGCTTGGATCGCTCAGGCAGGCGATCCGCCAGCGGATCCCCCGGGCGGAGTGCAGCCGGTCCGTGCGGACCCGGCCGGTGAGCCGGTAATCCCCGGACGCGAGGACCAGTTCGTGCACCACCGGCTGGCCGGGAACGCGGCCGCCGAGGAAGCCCACGCTCAGGATCGGCGTGCCGCCGGCCTCGCTCACGACCGCCGTGGCCCCCGGCAGCGCCGGCATCCGCCAGTCGAACGGCATCTGCGTCACCGGGCTGCGCAGGTCGCCGTTATACAGGTAGGTGAGGCCGGCCCGCGCCCCGGGTGCGAGGCTGCGCAACCAGACAGCGTAGGCTTCGTCGACCTGACCGTCCGCCAGAAGCCGCATCAGGTAGGGACGCAGTTCGTCCGCCCCGAGCCCTGGCGGCGCGGTCTGCACGTGCTCGAGCAGGGCGACCAGCGCTTGCGGCTCGCGCCACAGCCGGACCGCGACCTGGATGAACCGGGTCCGCCAGGGCGGGTTCTCGGCGAGGCGTTCGGCGAGGGCCGCGCGGAGGCCCGGCTCGACCAAGAGGGGGCTCAGGGCCCGGGTCAGGTCGTCGAGGCTGTCCGGGAAGGCCCGCAGGGCCAGATCGAGCTGGGCCATCGCCGTCCGGGCCTCGCCGCGCCGCAGCGCACGGGTCAGGAGCCAGGCCCGGACGAGACGATCGCGCGGCCACCAGGCCGCGGCGATCGCCATCAGCCGGTCCGCGCGCTCCTCCTCCCCGGCCTTCTCCGCGGCGAGGGCGAGCACCGCGTAGGCCTCCGCGCTCAGCGGCTCGACGCGCAGGCGCGCCTCCGCCTGCGCGACGGCCGCCGGGTCGGGCTCCGGCAGGCCTTGCCCTCCGTCCGGACGCGGGGACCGGTCCGTGCCGGACGCCGCGAGCAGGTCCGCCGTCGAGGCCGGCCGGCCGGAGCCACGAGGGCCCGTCCGATCGACCACAATGCGACGGTGCAGACCATCAGCGCGAAGGCGAGCGCGGCGTGCCGTCCTGGGCGCCCCATCAGCTGACCGGGCCCCCACATCCGGCGAGGGTGGCGACGTCGCCCCCGGCCCGGACCCCGTGGGATGCGTCCGGCAGGCGCGTCAACCCGGCGGTCAGGCCGAAGGGGACGAAGGCCGGCACCACCATGCCGGCCACCAGGAGGGCGAGCCGCAGGAGGCCCCACAGGCGGTGGCGGGGCGCGCGGATCGGCCTCGCCCGGGTCAGCGGGCGCGCGATCCAGCTCGGCCGGAAGGCCGGGACGGGTCGCATCCGCCGCGGGGGCTGGGCGGCCGCGGCGTCGCCTACCGCCTGCCACGCCGCGATCACGCGGCGGGTCGCGACCGCGTTCCACTCGCTCCGGCTCCGGTCCGGATGCAGCCAGAGCAGGAGTTCGCGCAGGTGGCGACGCATCTCGTCTCGCGGGGCGTGGGGCGGAACGGCGAGGACGCGATGGGGGTCCGCCCCGGGAAAGCAGACCACCTGGCGCAGGTAGAGCTCGGCCGATGCCAGGATGAAGTCCGGTTCGCGCCCCGTGGCGGCCGCGGCCGCCGCCAGGGTCTCGCCGCAGCCCGCCGCGATCCGGATCAGCGTCAGCACGTCGTGCGGCAGCGGCCGCCGCCGCAGGGTGGCGGCGAGCGTCGGCGCCAGCGCCAGGTCGAGGGCCTGCGGCAGCGCGCCGATCCGGGCCGGATCAAGGGCGGGCGGGCTCGGCCGGCTCCGGCGGATTGAGCTTCGTCGCGAGTTTCGTCGTCTTGGCGGCATCAAGGCTGCGGCTCGGATAGTTGTAGCTGTAGCTGTAATTGTACGCGTAGCTGTAGGTATAGCCGGAGCGGTCGGCGTTGAACTTGCTCAGCACGGTGCCGACGAGCCGGGCGCGAGCGAAGCGCAGGCGCTTCACGGCAGCCCGGACGAGGCCGCGCCGGGTGACGTTGGACTGGATCACCAGGAGCGTCCCGGCCGCGATGCTGGACAGGATCGGCGCGTCGGCGAGGCCCATGACCGGCGGGCTGTCGATCAGGATGATGTCGAAGGATTCGCTCATCTGGGCGAGGAGCGCCGGCAGCTTCGGGCCCGCCAGCAGCTCGGCCGGGTTCGGCGGCAGGGCTCCCGCGGTGATGACCGAGACTCCGTCGACGAAGCACGGCTGGGGTAGATCGCCGATCTCGGCGGCCCCCGCGAGATAGTTCGAGAGTCCGGTCTTGCTCTCGACCTTCAGATAGCGCCCGATCGAGGGATTGCGCAGGTCGGCGTCGATCAAGAGGACGCGCATCCCGAGCTGCGCGAAGTTGACCGCGAGGCTGACCGAGGTGGTCGACTTGCCCTCGCCCGGCTTCGCGCTGGTGACGAGCAGCACCCGCGGCACGCCGGACTCGGTGGAGAATTGCAGGGCGGTGCGCAGGGAGCGGTAGGACTCGGCCACCCCCGATTGCGGCTGGCCCACCACGGTCTCGATCACGGTCGTGGTGCTCTGGTCGCTCAGCGGGATCACGCCGAGGGCGGTGAGGCCGAGCGTTTCCTCGAGGTTCTCGGCTCCCTTGAAGGTGTCGTCGAGAAGTTCCAGCACGTAGACCACGGCGCAGGCGACGATGAGGCCGATCGCGAGGGCGATCGCCAGGATCTTGGCAAGCCGCGGGCTCACGGGAGCCCCGGGGATTTCGGCCCGGTCGACGATCGAGACGTTGTTCGTGCCGAGGCCCGCGGCAACGCCGAGCTCCTTGTATTGCTGCAGCAGCCCATCATAGAGGGCCTTGTTGGTGTCGAGCTCGCGCTGGAGGATGTTGTACTGGATGCTGCGGGTGCGCACGTCGAGGGCCTGGTCGCGCAACTGCGCCATCATGGCCATCAGGGACTGTTCCTGCGCCTTGGACGCCTCGTACTGAACGCGGACCGACTCCCGCACCAGTTCCACCTGTGTCTTGATCTGGCGATCCAGCTCGCTGATCTGGGTGCGAATCTGGATCATCTCGGGGAAGGCCGGCTTCAGGATGTTCAGCTTGTCCTGGTAATCGGTCATCAGCTGCGCGCGCTTCTCGCGGGCGGTCTGGACCGCCTTGTCGGCCATGACCTGCGGCAGGCTGAGGCCGTTGCCGGATTGCGCCTGGTTCCAGAGCTGCTCGTTGCGGACCCGCTCGGCGGTGGCGGCCGACAGGCTCGTGTTGATCGCGGCGAGCCGGGCGGTGGTTTCGGGCTGCTTGTCGTCGAGGTTGGCGATGCCTTCCTTGCGCGCGTAGGCGACGAGCTGCCTCTCCGAATCCTCGAGCTTGAGCTTCACCTGCTGCAACCGCTCCTCGAAGAAGGATCGGGCATAGGCCGAGGCGTTGACGCGCCGGTCGAGCATCGAGGCCAGGAAGTTCTCGGCCACCGCGACGCTGATCTTCTGCGCCGTCGCCGGATGGGTGCTCGCGAAGGTGATCCGCACGATCCGCGACATCGGGACCGGCTGGACCGAGAGCCCGCCCATGATCATCCCGACGACCCGCGCCTGGCCGGCCTCGATCGCGTCGGCGGTCAGGGCCGGCTCGGATGGCGGCGTCGCCCCGCCCGAGACGGCCCGCCTCAGGCGCGACCACGGCGAGGACACGGGCTGCGTCATGGCGGCGATGTCGGCCGAGTCGAGGCTCCTGGCCACCCGCTCCGCCAGCGACCGGCTCTTCAGCAACTCGTACTGGGTCTGGAGGAAGAACGGCTCGCGCGTGAAATCCTCGACGCCGGCCTGCTGCCGGTTGCTGAGGACTCTCGGCGCCTGCAGATCGATCTGGATCGTCGTGGACGCCTCGTAGATCGGCGTGGTCAGATAGGCCTTGATGAACCCGGCAGCGAGCGCGACGAGGCAGACCGCGCAGATCAGGAGCTTGCGCTTGAGCAGGACGTCGAGCATCCAGAGCAGCGCGAGGCGACCGCGTGCCTGGACGGTGTCGAGGGACGGCTCGATCCCGGTCGGGTAGCCGCCCGGGTAGCCGCCCGGAACGGCGAGGCCGGTGCCCCACTCGTCCGCGAGCGCCGGCACCCGCTCGCCGGCCGGCCGTTCGGAGGGGATCAGCGGGTTCACGAGCGGCGCCTTCCGGACCGGACCGCGGTCCCGGTGCCTCGATGGTGTCTCGGTCTGGTCATCGGTCCGTTCATGGAATGGCGAAACGGGCGGCGCCGAGCACCGGGCTGCTCAGGTCGCGCACGAATTTGAGCGTGTTCAGCGTCGCCGATTCCCCGACGACCACCGCATCCTTGCCGTAGACCGGCGGATCGGCCTCCTGGCCGGTCCGGATCGCCCGCAGGCTGTAGCGCGCCGCCTCGCGCCGGCCGCCGGCGTCGCGGATGACGACGACGTCGTCGACATTGCCGACCTCGTTCGGGCCGCCGGCCTGCGCGATCGCCTGCAGCAGCGTGGTCTCGCCCTTGGCGACGTAGATCCCCGGCTTCGCCACGGCGCCGTCGACGGCGTAGCGCTGGGCGAGCCCCTCCTTGACGGCGACGGTCACCTGCGGCGAGCGGACATACTTGGCGCCGAGCTGGCGGGCGATGTCGGCCTCCAGCTCCCGCGTCGTGCGTCCGCCGGCCACGACGCTGCCGATCAGCGGCAGGTCGATGCGCCCGCGCGCGTCCACCTGCACGGTCCGGGTCAGCCCGGGGACCATGAAGACCGAGATGTCGAGGGTCTCCTCGGCGGCGATCCGGTACTCGGCCACCGGCTGCGTCGCCGCGAGGGGGACGCCCCTGGTCAGCGGCGAGGTTTCGACGCTGTGGCAGGCGCCGAGGCCGCTCAGGCCGGAGGCGACGACGAGGGCGCGGGCGATCCGGAGCGTCATGCGTGACTCAGTGGTGGCCGGCATGCCGCGTCTCGCGCGGCGACCGGGTGAGGAGGCTGCGCGCCCGGACGAGCAGGCCGCCCAAGCTGGAAGAGTGCGTGTCGGGAGAGCGCCGGTCGGGTGCGCGGCGGGATGCCTCGGGCAGGGCCCGGTCCGCCAGGATGGCTTCGGGCACGGCCTCGAAGATCCGTCGCGTGCAGTCCGCGCCGGCCCGGAGCCGGACCGCCTCGCGGGCTTCGGCCAGGAGCGGCGGCCGGCGCACCGCATCGTGGGCGTCGCTCGCCACGAGGTCGACGAGTCCCTCGTCCAGCATCCGCTCGGCCCAGTAGCGGGCCCGGCGGCCGAACGCCCCCGTGAAGGCGCCGGCCGTGATCTGCATCGCGACGCCGGACCGGGCGAGCCGGCCCACGAAGGCGTAGTCCCGCTCGATCCATCCCGTGCGCTCGGGATGGGTGAGGATCGGCACGTAGCCCGCCGACAGGATGTCGAACAGGGCGTGGTCCATGCGCGGCGGCAGAATCACGTGCGGCAGCTCGATCAGGACGTAGCGCGAGCCGTCGAGGGCCAGCGCCTCCCCCGATCGCAGGCGCGCGACGTTGTCGGGAGAGATGTGGAGGTCGGCTCCGGCCACGAGACGGAGGGGGAGCCCGGCCTCGTCGAGGGCCGCCTGCATCCGGCCCACCGCCGCACGGATCGCCGGCCCCTCGTTGTCGTAGACCCCCGGCAGGATGTGCGGCGTGCACGCGATCGTGGTGATGCCCTGGCCGGCCGCCATCCGGGCCAGGTCGAGCGCCTCGGACAGCGTCGCCGGCCCGTCATCGATACCAGGCAACAGATGGCAATGAAGATCGATCACACTCGCCTCACCTGCGCCTAATCCATCGGGACTCAGATGCCGCAAGAACGCAACTGGGTGCCGACTGGACCAAAATCGTCAAAAACTATCGTGGCTCTGTCATAGGCAATCCCGCTCGGCAAACCGGTTTTTCGTCGCGCGGCGCCATTGAAACCTCGCCGCCTCCTTATCACGAGTCCGCAGCAAGACGAGATGGAAGATCATCAAACCATGCTCCTGTGGCACTCACGCAACTTACGCAGAGTCCGTCACGCAGCGACAGGCGCGGATCGTACGGGTTTTCGGTTTGATGGCTCCATGTTTTCACATCGCGGCCCGTCGAGAATTCCACGCCGGCCGCCGGCTGTCTATGGACATGTCGACGATCCCTTGGTTAAGGACTCTCATGAGGAATTCGGAGCGCGGGCCGACGATGTCGCGCCCGAACGGCATCGTGCGCGGGCTGTCGGGCCTTGCGGTCGTCTCGCGAAGCTCCGGCTTCGGGCGCCCGCCGCGCATCATCTCGAATGTCGGTCACCTGCCGGGCGGCGAGAACGATGCGAAGCCCGAGAACGATGCGAAGCCAATGACCCGCGGCGCGTCGCCCGATGGGGCTCCAATGACGGCCTCCCGGAGGACGTCGTCCGGCGGGTGCCCGGACGTGTCTATGCGCGGCGGGCAACCGGGACCGGGCACGGACGATCCCGCGGCATCATTCGGAGCGGCGCCCGCATGTGTGGGCTGAACGGAATCCTGGCCTACCATCCTGCCGCGCCGCAGCCCGCCGAGGCGGAGCTCCTGCGGACGCGCGAGCGGATGGCCGCGCGCGGCCCCGACGGGGCCGGCCTGTGGTGGTCGGACGACCGGCGTTGCGGCCTCGCTCACCGACGCCTCGCGATCCTCGACCTCTCGGAGCACGGCGCTCAGCCGATGCTGAGCGCCTGCGGCGACCTCGCCGTGGTGTTCAACGGCGAGATCTACAACTATCCGGCCCTGCGGACCGCGCTCGAGCGCGACGGCGTCACGATGGCCAGCGGCTCCGACACGGAGGTCCTGCTCCACCTCTATCGTCGCCACGGTCCGCTCATGGTTGAGCGGCTGCGCGGCATGTTCGCCCTCGCCATCTGGGACCGGCGGCGGCGCGGCCTGTTCCTCGCCCGCGATCCCTACGGCATCAAGCCGCTCTACACCGCCGATGACGGCTGGACCGTCCGCTTCGCCTCGCAGGTGAAGGCCCTTCTCGCCGGAGGGGCGGTATCGCGGGACCCGGAGCCCGCGGGCATCGTCGGCTTCCACCTGTTCGGCAGCGTGCCGGAGCCGTTCACGCTCTACCGGGAGATCCGCGCGCTGCCGGCCGGCCACACGCAATGGGTGGACCGCGCCGGTCCGCGCGAGCCCGTGCCCTACGGATGCGTCGCGGCGCGCCTGGCGGAGGGGGCCGCCCGTCCGGCGGCCCCGGGCGAGGCCGCGTCCCGGCTCCGGGCGGCCTGCCTCGACAGCGTCCGGGCCCACCTGCTCGCCGACGTCGATGTCGGCCTGTTCCTGTCGGCGGGCATCGATTCCGGCGCGCTGCTCGGCCTGATGCGCGACGCAGGCTGCGCGCGCGTCACCGCGGTGACGCTCGGCTTCTGCGATTTCGCGGGGCGGCCCGAGGACGAGGTGCCGTGGGCGGCCCGCATGGCCGCGTCCTACGGCGCGCGCCACGTGGTGCGCCGGGTCGGCGAGGCGGAGTTCCGGGACGACCTGCCCCGCCTCCTGGACGCGATGGACCAGCCCTCGATCGACGGGGTCAACACCTGGTTCGTCGCCAAGGCGGCGCGGGAGGCCGGACTCAAGGTCGCCCTGTCCGGGCTCGGCGGGGACGAGATCCTGGCCGGCTATCCGAGCTTCGACGACGTCCCCCGCTGGGCGGCCCGGTTCCGCATCCCGGCGGGGATCCCGGGTCTCGGGCGGGCCCTGCGCCGGGCGGGCCGCGCCCTCGGGATCGCACCGGGGATGCCGAAGGCCGTCGGCCTCGTCGAGTATGCGGGCAGCGTGGCGGGCGCCTACTTCCTGCGCCGCGCCCTGTTCCTGCCCTTCGAGCTGCCCGAACTCATCGATCCCGGCACGGTCCGGGCGGGCCTGCGCCGGCTCGATCCCGTGCGCCGGCTCGGCGCCGGGTTGTCCCCGGATCCCGGCCTGCCGCTGGCGCGGGTGGCGGTGCTCGAGAGCACGCATTACCTGCGCAACCAGCTCCTGCGGGACGCCGACTGGGCCGGCATGGCCCACGGCCTGGAGATCCGCACCCCCCTGGTCGACGCGTCCCTGCTGGCCGCCCTCGCGCCGCTCGTCGGCGGCTTCGGGAACGGCGCCGGCAAGCGCGCCCTCGCGCAGGCGCCGTCGCGCCCGCTGCCGCCGGCGCTCCTCGACCGGCCGAAGACCGGCTTCACCACCCCGATCGGCCGCTGGCTCGGCCGGCCCGATGCCGCGCGGCGGCCGGCGGGGCTCGTCGCCCGCGACTGGAGCCGGCAGGTCTTCGCGTCGGCGGCTCTTCCCCCCCTCGTCCCGGACGCCGCGTGATGGCCGCGGTCGGCATCGGCGGGACCGGGGCGTCCCCGCGCGTGCTCGGGCTCGTGACGGAGGCCTATGGCGGCACCGGCGGCATCGCGCAGTACAACCGGGATTTCTGGGACGCCCTCGCGCGGGTGCCGGGCCTCGGTGCCCTCGACCTGCTGGCGCGACGCGGAGACGGGGAAGGCGCGCCGGCCCGGATCCGCCTCCACCGGCCCCGGCCGGGACGGACCGCCTACGCGGCGACGGCCCTCGGGCTCGCCGCCGCGCTGAGGCCCGACATCGTGATCTGCGGCCATCTCTTCATGGCCGGCCTCGCGGCGGCGGCGGCGCGCCTCGGCGGGGCGCGTCTCGCCGTGCAGCTGCACGGGATCGAGATCTGGCGGGAGACCGGGGCGGTCCGCCGTGCCGCCCTCGAACGGGCGGATCTCGCTTTGTGCGTCAGCCGCGACACCCGCGCCCGCCTCCTGTCGGCCACCGGCCTGGCGCCGGAACGCGTCCGCGTCCTGCCGAACACCGTCGGCGAGGACTACGTCCCCGGCCCGCGGGGCGAGGATCCCGGCGCGACCCGCATCCTCCTGAGCGTCGGGCGCCTCGACGCGCGCGAGGCCTACAAGGGGCACGACGCGGTGATCGCCTGCCTTCCGCACCTGCTCGCAGGCGGGCACGACGTGATCTACCGCATCGCCGGCGAGGGCGACGACCGGCCGCGCCTCGAGGCCCTCGCGCAGGCCCGGGGATTGGCCGGGCGCGTGCGGTTCCTCGGCGCCGTGCCCCGGCCCGACCTGCCCGCGCTCTACCGGGCGGCCGACCTCTTCGTCCTGCCCTCGCGGGGCGAGGGCTTCGGGATCGTCTTCCTGGAGGCGATGGCCTGCGGCACGCCCGCCCTCGGGCTGGCGGAAGGCGGCGCGGTGGACCCCCTCGGCGGCCTCGGCCGCGCCGTGCCGATCGGGACCCTCGCGGAGTCCATCGCGGCCGAACTCGCCCGGACCGCCGGGGGGCGGGACGAGGCCGAGCGCCGGGCCCTCGCCGGTCGCGTGCGGGCGCGGTTCGGCCGCCCCCTGTTCGAGGAGGGCGTGGCCCACGCCCTCGCCCGCCTCGGCGCCGGGCCCGCTCTCCCGGCCGCCCATCCCGGACCGCACGCATGACCGCGACCGCGCAGGAACGATCCCTCGTCATCGAGCCGGGTCGGTCCGACTGGAACTACTGGGGCGACCTCTGGCACTACCGGGAGCTCATGCTGATCATGGCGTGGCGGGACGTGTCGGTCCGCTACAAACAGACCGCGATCGGCGTCCTCTGGGCGGTGATCCGCCCGCTCCTGACCACGATCGTCCTCACGGTCGTGTTCGGCCGCTTGGCCGGGCTCCCGAGCGACGGGCAGGCCCCCTACGCGGTGATGGTCTTCACCGGCATGCTGCCCTGGTTCCTGATGTCGGGCATCGTGACGGAGGCCTCGGGCAGCCTCGTCGCCAACGCGAACCTCGTCGGGAAGGTCTATTTCCCCCGCCTGATCGTCCCGATCGCCACCACCCTGGTCAACCTCGTCGATTTCCTCGTCAACCTCGCCATGCTGGCGCTGGTCCTGGCGTGGTTCGGGTTCGTGCCGAGCTGGCGCATCGTGTTCCTGCCGCTCGTGACGGCGGCGGCCGTCGCCGCGGCCCTGGGACCCGGGATCATCCTCTCCGCCCTGACCGTGAAGTACCGCGACTTCCGCTTCGTCGTTCCCTTCGTCATCCAGTTCGGTCTCTACGTCACGCCGGTGGGCTTCTCCAGCGCCGTCATCCCGGGGGCTGGCGACTGCTGGCCCATCTCAACCCGGCCGTCGGCGTGATCGACGGCTTCCGCTGGTGCATCATCGGCGGGGACAGCCGGCTCGACGGGCCGGGCCTCCTCCTCGCCCTCGGCGTGATCGTCCTGCTCGGCTGGCTCGGGTTGCGGGTCTTCCGCCGCACCGAGCGCGGCTTCGCCGACGTGATCTGAGCGGCGGGAACCGGGAGCGATCCGCGTGAGCGACACGATGATCAGGGCCGAGGGACTCGGCAAGCGCTACCGCGTCGGCCGCGGCGGCCGCCAGTACACGGCCTTGCGCGACGTGATGACAGAGGGAACCCGGCGCCTCGCCGGCCGGATCCTCGGCCGCGGCCCGGCCCGCGGGGCGGAGGCGGACGACGCGTTCTGGGCCCTGCGGGGGGTCGATTTCGCGATCCGCCGGGGCGAGGTGGTCGGCCTCGTCGGGCGCAACGGCGCCGGCAAGTCGACGCTCCTCAAGGTCCTGTCCCGGATCACCGAGCCGACGGAGGGGCGCGTCACGATCAAGGGCCGCGTCGCGAGCCTGCTCGAGGTCGGGACCGGCTTCCATCCCGAGCTGACGGGCCGCGAGAACATCTTCCTCAACGGCGCCATCCTGGGGATGAGCCGGTCCGAGATCCGCCGCAAGTTCGACGAGATCGTCGCCTTCGCCGAGACTGAACGCTTCCTCGACCTGCCGGTGAAGCGCTACTCCAGCGGCATGTATGTCCGGCTCGCCTTCGCGGTGGCGGCGCATCTCGAGGCCGAGATCCTGATCGTCGACGAGGTTCTGGCCGTCGGCGACGCGGAGTTCCAGGCGCGCTGCCTCGGCAAGCTCGGGCAGGTGGCGGGCGACGGGCGCACCGTGCTGTTCGTGAGCCACAACCTCGCCGCCGTGGAGCGGCTCTGCAGCGCGGCCCTGCTCCTCGACCGGGGCCGGGTCGTCGCGCAGGGGACGGCCGGGGCGATCGCCCGGCGCTATCTCGACGAGGCCGTCGTCTCCTCCGGGCGCGGGGCGGCGCGCCGGATCGACCATACCGGCGAGGCCCTGCGCATCGACCGGGTCGACCTCCTGGTGAACGGCAGCGAGGCCCGGCACGCCGTCGCCGGCGATGCCTGCGAGATCGCCATCGCCTATTCCTGCCTCGCCGCCGGCGGCCTGCGGCGGCCCCCGTCCTTCACGCTGGAGGTCCACCTCAACGGCCAGAAGGTCGCGCTCCTGTGGAGCGAGTACCGCCAGGACCGTCCGACGCTGCCCGATTCCGGCACCGTGCGCTGCCTCATCCCGCGCTGGCCGTTCCGCGACGGCGTGGTGCGCCTCGACGTGGCGGCCCATGTCGGCACCGGCCTGCAGGATCGCTTCACGGAGATCCTCACCTTCCAGTCGCTCGACGGGCCGTATTACGGCTCCGGGCCGATGAACGACCCGGACCGGAGCCTGGTGTTCCTCGACCACGACTGGGCTTGAGCCGAGCCGATGCCGTCCCTCACCGCCTCGCACCGAGGTCCGCGACCGCGGAACGACCGTCGATGATCATCCTCGGCCTCAACGCCTACCATGCCGACAGCGCGGCCTGCCTGGTGCGCGACGGGATCCTCGTCGCCGCCGCCGAGGAGGAGCGCTTTCGCCGGATCAAGCACTGGGCCGGCCTGCCGACCGAGGCGATCGCCTGGTGCCTGCGGGAGGCCGGGATCGGGCTCGACCGGGTCGACGCGATCGCGATCAATCAGGACGGCCGGGCGCATTGGCCGCGCAAGCTCGCCACTCTCGCCGCGCATCCGCCCTCCCCGCGCCTCGTCCTCGATCGGCTGCGCACCCGGCGGGCCCGGGCGGGCGTGGTCGAGCGCCTGGCGGCGGCCTTCCCGGGGACACGCTTCTCCGGGCGGCTGCACGCGGTCGAGCATCACCGGGCGCACCTGTCCTCGGCCTTCCACGTCTCCCCCTTCGCGGAGGCGGCGGCCGTATCGGTCGACGGCTTCGGCGACTTCGCCTCGACGGCCTGGGGCGTGGGGCGGGGAGCGAGCTTGAGCGTCGAGGGGCGGGTCTTCTTCCCGCATTCCCTCGGCCTGTTCTACCAGGCCGTGACGCAGCATCTCGGCTTCCCGCATTACGGCGACGAGTACAAGGTGATGGGCCTCGCCCCCTATGGCGGGCCCGGCCTGGTGCCGGTGCTTCGCCGGCTCCTGCACCTGCGGGCCGACGGGGGCTTTGCCCTCGACCTCGCCTATTTCCGCCACCACCGGGAACCCGTGCCGATGCGCTGGACGGACGGGGTGCCGGATTGTCCCCGGCTCTCCACTCCCGCCCTGGACGAGCTGCTGGGCCCGGCCCGCCGGCCCGACGAGCCCCTGACCCAGACGCACAAGGACATCGCCCACGCCGCGCAGGCGGTCTACGAGGAAGCGTTCTTCCACCTCCTCGACGCCGTCCAGGCCCGGACCGGCCTGACCGACCTCGCCCTCGCCGGCGGCTGCGCGGCGAATTCGGTGGCCAACGGCAAGGTGCGGCGGCGGACCCGCTTCCGCCGCGTCTTCGTGCAGGCGGCGGCGGGCGATGCGGGCGGCGCCCTCGGGGCGGCCTACGCGGTCTGGCACGAGCGGCAGCCGCAGCGCCGCTTCGTCATGGACCACGCCGCCTGGGGGCCGGAGGCGACGGAGGCGGAGGTGGCGGCCTTGCTCGCCGCCCGAGGCGCCGACCTCGCCGCCGAGGGCTGCCGCGTCGGCCGGATCGCCGACGAGGCGGCTTTGTGCCGGATGACGGCCGCGGCGGTGGCGGACGGGGCGGTGGTGGGCTGGTTCCAGGGCCGCATGGAATGGGGGCCCCGGGCGCTCGGCAACCGCTCCATCGTCGGCGACCCGCGCCGGGCGGACATGAAGGACATCCTCAACCGCAAGATCAAGCGGCGCGAGAGCTTCCGCCCCTTCGCGCCCTCCGTCCTGGCGGAGGCGGCCGGCACCTGGTTCGAGGAGGACGACGCGGTGCCCTTCATGATGCAGGTGTTCCAGGTGCGGGAGGAGAAGCGCGCCCTCGTCCCGGCGGTCACCCATGTCGACGGATCGGGGCGGCTCCAGACCGTGACCGCGACGGCCAATCCCCGCTACCACCGGCTGATCGCCGCCTTCCGCGACCTCACCGGCGTGCCGCTCGTCCTCAACACCTCCTTCAACGAGAACGAGCCGATCGTCTGCCGGCCGGACGAGGCCCTCGACTGCTTCCTGCGCACGCGGATGGACCTCCTGGTGATCGGCGACCACACCATCGCGCGCGGCGCGGCGGGCGGAGGCGCGGCGTGAGCGCCCACATCGTCCCGCCGAGGGACCGGACACCCGACGACCCGGTGCCGCCCGGCGACCCCCTGCGGATCTGCATCGTCACCCCGGGCCAGGTCGGCTCGAACCCCCGCGCGGTCAAGGAGGCGCAGGTCCTGCGGGCGGCCGGTCACGCGGTCACGCTGATCGCGACCCGCGTCCTCGACCTGGACGAGGCCCGCGACCAGGCGGTGATCGCGCAGGCCGGCTTCGCGATCCGGCGGATCGACCTGCGCCGCGGCCCCGCCTGGAAGGCGCGGCGCGCCCTCCAGATCCTGGCCGGCCGGCTCCACGCGGCGAGCGGATGGATGGGGGCGGCCATCCTCGGCCACAGCGCGGCGACCCCGGCGCTGATCCGGGCGGCCTGCGCCGTGCCCGCCGACCTCTACATCGCCCACTATCCCGCCGCGCTCCCGGCCGCCGCCGCGGCGGCCCGGCGCCACGGCGGCGCCCTCGCCTACGACGCCGAGGATTTCCACCTCGGAGACTGGCCGGACGGGCCGGCCCATGCGCGGGTGCGCAACCACGTGCGCGCCGTCGAGGGCCGCTTCCTGCCCGCCTGCGCCTTCGTCACCGCGGCGTCGCCCGGCATCGCCGACGCCTATGCGGCGGCCTACGGCGTGGCGCGCCCGCAGGTGATCCTGAACGCGTTCCCGCTCGCTCAAGGCGCGCCGGCCCCGACCGCCCGGGGGAGCGCGGAGCCGGCCCCGTCCCTCTACTGGTTCTCCCGGACCATCGGGCCCGACCGCGGCCTCGAATGCGCCCTGCGGGCTGTCGCCGCGGCCCGGACCCGTCCGCACCTCTACCTGCGCGGCACGCCGGCCGCGGGCTTCGCCGAGGCGCTCGGGGCGCTCGCCCGCTCCCTCGGCCTCGCCGACCGTCTCCACCTGCTGGCACCCGAGGCGCCGGACGCGATGGAGCGGCTCGCCGCAGCCTACGATCTCGGCCTGTGCGGCGAGCCCGGGCACACCCGCAACAACGGGCTCGCCCTCTCGAACAAGCTGTTCTCCTACCTGGCGGCCGGCGTGCCGCCGGTCCTCTCCGCCACCCCCGCCCAGCGCGCCTTCGCGGCCGAGACCGGGCTGTCCGACCACCTCTACCCGATCGACGATCACGCCGCCCTTGCCGCGCGCCTCGACGGCCTGCTCGGCGATCCCGGCCGGCTCGCGGCGGCGCGGGACGCCGCGTGGCGGCTCGGCCGGGAGCGCTTCAACTGGGAGCGCGAGGGGGCGCCCCTGCCCCGCCTCGCCGCGGAGGCCTGCCATGGCCGGCGCTGACGACGGGCGGGCGCCCGACGCGAGGATCCGGCGCGTCCTGATCGTCTCGCCGCATTTCCCGCCCTCGTCGCTGGCGGCAGCGCATCGCGCCCGTCACCTCGCCGCGCATCTCGGCGCCCATGGCTGGCGCCCGACCGTGATCACCGTGCGGCCCGAGGATTACGAGGACGCGCTCGACCACCGCCTCGCCGCCCTGGTCCCGGGCCATGTCGAGATCCTGCGCGTTCCGGCCCTGCCCCGGCGCCTCGCCCGTCGCGTCGGCATCGGCGATATCGGCCTGCGCGGCTATGCCGGCCTGCGGCGCGCGGTGCTGGGCTGCCTCGACCGGGACCGCCACGACCTCGTCTTCATCACCGGCTTTCCCTTCTACCCGATGCTGATCGCGCCGGCGGTGCGGCGGCGAGGGGTCGCCGTGGTCCTCGACTTCCAGGATCCCTGGATCTCCGACTGGGGCGCGGCCCGCCCGCCCGCCTCCAAGGCGGGCCTCGCCCACCGCCTCGCGCTCCATCTCGAACCGCGGGCGGTCGCGGCGGCGTCGGGCATCATGTCGGTCTCGGCCAACCAGAACGACGCGATGCGCCGCCGCTACCCGGAGATTCCCGAGGCGCTCTGGTGTGCGCTGCCGATCGGCGGCGATTGGGGGGACTTCGCGGCGGTTCCGGCCCCGGCCGCGTCCGGTCCGGTGGTCCTCTTCGCCGGCACCTTCCCACCGCGGTCGGGTGCGGTGTTTTCGGCGTTGTTCCGGGCCGTGGCGAGCTTGCGGGCGGCGGAGCCGGGGCGCCTCGCCGGGGTGCGGTTCCGCTTCGTCGGGACGGCGGCGGTCACGGATCCGCGGGCGGCCCCGGTCGTCACCCCGATCGCGGCGGCCCAAGGCGTCGCGGACCTCGTCGAGGAGATCCCCATGCGCCTGCCCTATCTCGACGCGCTCGGCGAGATGTGGGGATGCGCCGTCAACCTGATGGTCGGATCGGACGAGCCGCACTACACGGCGTCCCGGATCTATCCCGCCCTGATGTCGGGCCGGCCCTTCCTCTCCCTGTACCACGCGCAGAGCAGCGCGCACACGATCCTGTCCCGCTGCGGCGGCGGGATCGCCGTGGGCTTCGACGCGGCGGGGGGGCCGGCGGCGGCCGAGCCGGCCCTGCGCGACGCCCTCGCCCGGGTGCTCGCAGCCGGCGACCGCCTCGGCCCGGTCGATCCCGCGGCGATCGCGCCGTTCACCGGCTCGGAGATCGCGCGCCGCTGCGCCCGGTTCTTCGAGCGCGTCCTCGCCGCCGAGGGGTCGTCGTCCGGGAGAGCCGCGCCGTGAACTCCGGCGAGCGCCTGGCCGGCATCGACGCCCTGCGGGGCGTCGCCGCCCTCGCGGTGGCGTGGCTTCATCTGACGAACACCTATACGGGCGCGAGCCGGGAGGCGGGCGCACTCGGATGGCTCGGCGTCGACGGCTTCTTCGTCCTCTCGGGCTTCGTGATCCCGCTGGCACTGCACCGCGCCGGCTACGGGCTCGCCCGGTTCCCCGCCTTCCTGGCGCGGCGCCTGATCCGGCTCGAACCGCCCTACCTGGCCAGCATCGCCCCGGTGGTCGTGCTCCAGATCGCGAGCAGCCACGCCCCCGGTTTCGCCGGGCGCGATCCGGGCTACGTGCCGGCCCAGCTCGCCCTGCATCTCCTCTACCTGATCCCGCTCAGCGGCTACGACTGGATCAACGTCGTCTACTGGACGCTCGCCTACGAGTTCGCGTTCTACGTCGCGGCCGGGCTGCTGTTCCCCTTCCTCTGGACGCGACCGCTCGCCGCGACCGCCGCGGTGATCGTCGGGGCGACGCTCATCGTCGAGGGCGTCGCCGGTGCGGCGGAGCCCCCGCGCTTCCCGCTCTTCCTGATGGGGATCGCGGCGGCCCGCCGGCATCTCCGGCGCGACTCGTGGGTCTCGTTCGGCGTCGGCGTCGGCGGCGCGGCCGCGCTCATGGCGGCGGGGGGCGGCCTGCTCTCCGCGCTGGTCGGCGCACAGACGGCCTTGGCCGCGACCCTGGCGACGACCTCGGCGCCCACCCGGGAGAGGACGTGGTCCGGATCGCCGCTGCTCTGGCTGGGGCGGATCTCCTATTCGCTCTACCTGACGCACGTGCCGGTCGGCGGTCGCGTCGTGAATCTCGGCAAGCGCGTCGTCGACGGGCCGCTCCAGGAGATCCTCCTGTCCCTGGCGGCGCTCGGCACGTGCCTCGCCTTCGCGACGCTGTTCCATCGCGCGGTCGAGCGGCCGTTCATCCGCCTCTCGCGCTCCATCGTCCTGCGGCGTTGAGGCGAACCGTCGGTCACGCCCGGGCTCAGCCTGCGGCGTCCGGGCCGGCGCGGTCCCGGCTGGCCGCGTCCCAACCGTGCGCGTCCCAATCGATCGCGTCCCAAGCCGCCAGGATGCGGCCGGGCGGCGGGCCGGCGCCCAGGCCGAGGCGGGAGGCCAGCGTCGTCACGATCCAGTTGCCGCAGGTGTTCCCCTCCAGCACGACCGGCCCCCGCGGCGTCGGCACGAGGTCCCAATCGACGATCGGCAGGGGCGGCATCGTCCGCATCGCCTCCACCACCGCGGCGGCGGCCTCGGCGTAGCCCGGCACGACGCGACCGGTGAGGCCGGCCCCGTTCCAGGGCAGGGCCGCGAAGCGCTCGCCCGGCTGGGCGAACGAGAGTCCGGCCGTCATGCGGCCGCTGGACGGATCGACCGGCACCCGCAGCACGCCATCCCGGAAACGGCGCGGATCGCGGCCGGGCACCGGGATCTCGACCAGCGCCGCGTGGAGGATCGGCGCCCCGCCGGGTTCCCGCGTGGTGGTCAGGCGCAGGACCGGCGGGCGGCCGGCGGCGGCGAGGTCCGCCAAGTCCGGATGAGCGCTCAGCCGTTCCTGGACCAGCAGGGGATCGCGGGCGGATCGCTCGAGGAGAAGCCGGCGCAGAATCGTCCAGGGCATCGGCGGCGTCCCCTCGCCGATCCGCCAGCCATCGGATTCCCGGATCAGCGCGAAGCTCCCGCGTCCGCCGGAGCCGCGGCGCGGCTTGACGAACAGGTCTCCGGCGACAGGGAGCGGCGGGTCTGTCCCGCCGAGCGAGGAGGGTCCCTCGACCAGCAGGTGGAGGGTCGGGACGGCCAATCCGGCGGCGCTCAGATGCGCGGCGGCCGCCAGCTTGTCGGCCAGCAGCGCATGGCCGGCCGGGTCGCCCAGTCGCGACAGCAGCAGGCCCGCGGCGCGCCCGGGCAGCGGGTGGCGGGAGCCGTGCAATCCGCGCCAGACCACCGCTTCCGGGGGCGTCGCCCCCGACATCAGACAGTCAACGTACAATTGCGGGATCGCATTCCGGTCGAGCCCGGCCCGGCGCGCGAAGCGGAGGGCTCCGGCCAGGGCGGCGACCGACCAGCCGATGCGATCGATGATGCGAAGCCCGGGATGCAGGGAGGCCGCCATGCGTCGCCGGAACGCGGCGCTGCTCCGGCGGCGGGGCAGCGCCAGACAGGGGTCCGCGCTCGCCGCCCATCCCTCGCCGTCCCAGGGCAGCCGCCGCCACAAGTCCCGGATGGACCGATCCGCGCGCCGCCGGCCGGGGCTCAAGTCCGAACGATCCTCAGACACGGGACGGGCCACCGGCCCGGTAACCGGACCGATGCGGACGCGAGTGCCGCACCGGAACCGCGCGAGGCGATGCGACGAGGCCGGTTCGACCTCATAGTCGGTGCTCGGCCAGAAGCCGATCGAAATACAGGACCGTCTTCTCGATGCCCTGGCGCAGCGGCACCGTGGGCTCCCAGCCCAGGATCTCCCTGGCCCGGGTGATGTCGGGGCAGCGCTGCCTGGGATCGTCCGGAGGCAGCGGACGGTGGATCAGCCTCGAGGACGACCCGGTGACGTCGAGCACGACCTCCGCCAGCTGCCGGATCGTGACCTCGCTCGGATTGCCGATATTGATCGGGCCGGCGATCTCCGGCCCGGTCGCCATCATCCGCATCATCGCCTCGATCAGGTCGTCGACGTAGCAGAACGACCGCGTCTGCTGACCGTCGCCGTAGAGCGTGATGTCCTCCCCTCGCAGCGCCTGCACGATCAGGTTCGACACCACCCGCCCGTCATTCGGGTGCATGCGCGGGCCGTAGGTGTTGAAGATGCGCACGACCTTGACCTCCAGCCCGTGCTGGCGGTGGTAGTCGAAGAACAGCGTCTCGGCGCAGCGCTTGCCCTCGTCGTAGCAGGAGCGGAAGCCGATCGGGTTCACCCGCCCCCAATACTCTTCCGGCTGGGGATGGATCTCCGGGTCGCCGTAGACCTCGGAGGTCGAGGCCTGGAGCACCCGCGCCTTGGTCCGCTTGGCCAGGCCCAGCATGTTGATCGCACCGTGGACGCTGGTCTTCGTCGTCTGTACCGGATCGAACTGGTAGTGGACGGGCGAGGCGGGACAGGCGAGATTGTAGATCTCGTCGATCTCGACGTAGAGTGGAAATGTTACATCATGTCTCAGCAATTCAAAGCGTGCTTCATTCAGCAAATGCTTCAGATTTGTTCGCGTACCTGTAAATAAATTGTCAACACATAGCACTTCATGACCCTGCAAAATAAGCCGCTCACAGAGATGGGAACCGAGAAATCCGGCGCCACCCGTAACCAGTATTTTCTTTATATTTCCGTATCGCATAGACATAAATCCCACATGCGGAATTCGATCCACTTATCGTCGTGCGCGCGGCGGTCACGGGAGCCGGAGCGGATATCTCCTCGGAGTGCCGATGCCGGCAGATCCCAGGCGGGAGATCTTTCAGGCCGACGCAGATGTCGACCGTCATCGGACTTGGGGGGGGCGGTCAACTGGTTTTCGGCGATCCGGCTCGACTCCGGCGCATGGACCACGCGCCCTGGATCGCACCGGCTCCGTTCACTTGGGGTCATGTCCCTCGGATGACGCGAACGGCGCCGTTTTTCCCTAGGTCAGCGAGCGTACCGGGAGGATGGTGCGCGACCATGAGGGCGAGCACGGCGCGCGATGGCCGGTGATCCGGTCGGTCGCGGCCGAGAGTCGATCGCGACCAAGAGTCGGTCGCGGCCGAGAACGGCGGCTCGGGCGAGACGCTGGAGGACCTGGATGCCCAATCGCACCGCCGAAACCGGCCGAAGTCGAGTTCAGGATGCCGTCCGGCGTTTCGCCCGCGGTGCCGGGACCGCGTCCTCGCCGAGTACCTTGCCCAGCATCAGCGCGGCGTCGTCGATGTCCCGCTGCAGGGCCAGCCGCGCCCCGGCCGGGTCGCGCCCGGCGATGGCGGCCCGCATCACCCGGTGGTGGTCGTTCGAGGCGCCCCAGGCATCGCTCGCGCCGAGAAGATTGAAGAACGGGCCGATCTGGAGCCAGAGGGACTCGATGATCGAGAGCAGGGCGTCCGATCCGGATGCCCGGTAGATCGTGAAGTGGAACGCCCGGTTCGCCGGAACGTAGCGGGCGCGGTCGCCCTGCTGCCTGGCCTCCTCCATCTCCGCGATGAGGTCGTCGAGCGGGCCCTGCTCCTCCGGCGTCATGCGCTCGGCCGCCCATCCGATCGCCGTGCCCTCGACCTCGATCCGGACGCGCTGGAGGTCCGCCAGGCGCTCGGGCGACAGGAACGGGATGCCGACCGAGCGCCCGGCGACGTTCGTCAGCGCCTTCTCGGCGACGAGGCGGTGCATCGCCTCGCGCACCGGCATGGCGCTGACGCCGAAGGCTTCCGCGAGGCTCTGCACCGTCACCGTGCGCCCGGGCTCGATCCCGCCGGTGAGGATGAGCTCGCGCAACCGGACGTAGACGTGATCCTGCAGCGTCGCCCGCGACACGGGGGAATACGGCAGCACGGGCTGCGCGCGCGGGGGCGCCATGGGGATCCGCTCGTCTCTCGGGGAATGTGGGCCCGGATCCTACCGAAGACCGGCTTCCGGAAAAAGGCCTTGTCGCGATTTTCGATCTGTGATTTTTGATCAAAAAAAGCGTCGAACGCCCGAGGACCACACGTCCGAGAATCAGACGCTCAAGAATCGAACGTACGAGCATTGCGTCGAACGCCGACGAGGCGACCGGGAGGGGACGTAGAGATGACCAGGACGCTGCTTTCGGCTGCGACGGCCGCCCTGTGCCTGACGGCGGGACTGACGCACGCGGCATCGGCCCAGGAGAAGGCGCAAGAGAAGGCCAAAGTCTTCCTGAGCATGAGCTATATCGGGAACGACTGGCAGGCCGAGGCCGCCAACATGATCAAGGCCATGGCGGCGAGCCCCGCCGTCGCGTCGAAGATCGACCTCCAGGTCCAGGTCGCGGGCCCGAACGCCCAGAAGCAGATCCAGCAGATCAACGCCATGGTCCAGGCGGGCGCCAAGGCGATCCTGGTCTTCCCGATCTCGCCCACCGCCCTCAACCAGGTCGTCAAGAACGCCTGCGCGAAGGGCGTGATGGTGATCGCCTATGACGGGCAGATCACCGAGCCCTGCGCCTACAACGTCCATATCGACCAGCAGGAGGCGGGCCGGGTCACCGCCGAGTGGCTGGCGGGCAAGCTCGGCGGCAAGGGCAACATCGTGGCGATCACCGGCGTGCCCGGGACCTCGGTCGACAGCGGCCGGACCGAGGCCGCCAAGGCCGTCTTCGCCAAGCATCCCGGCCTCAAGATCGTGGCCGAGGCTCCGGGGATGTGGAGCCAGGCGGTCGCCCGGACCGAGCTCTCGAAGATCCTCGCCACCCAGGGCTGGGACAAGATCGACGGGCTGTGGATGCAGGTCGGCTGCTTCACCGCCAACCAGATGCAGCTCGAGGCCGGCATCCCCGCCGACAAGCTGAAGCCCTGCGCCGGCGAGGGCTCGAATGGCGGCCGCATCCAGATGCTGCCGAAGGGCACGGCGGTGGAGGGCGCGAACGGCGCCTACGCGCCGATGGGCGCGCCGCGCATCTCCTACGCCTCGCCGCCCTATTCCGGCGCCTACGCCCTCAAGCTCGTGCTCCAAAAGCTCGACGGCAAGGAGGTCCAGCGCGAGACGATCCTGCCGCTGCCGGTGGTGACGAACGAGACCGTGAAGCTCTGCAAGACCGGCACCTGGCAGGAGATGTCGGAGGGCTGCAACGCGTTCCAGCCCGCTTCCGTGTCCAATCCCGGCTGGTTCGCCTCGATCTTCTCGGCGGAGACGCCCGAGGTCGGCCTCAAGGCGGCGCTGAACGGCGAGCCCGAACCGGTCCGCTGACCGGTTCTTCGAAGCATTATCCGACGAAGTGGATTCCGGTTCGTCGAAAAATGCTTTGGCGAAGGTTCGACACGGCGAGGGTTGAGAATGGCCGAGAGCCATCGGGTAGACCTTTCGTTTCCACTTCTCTCCCTTTCCCGGACGACTGCAGCGAGAGCGGAAGGAGATCCGGGATCCAGCGAAGGAATTGCCGCGAAGCGGCTCTGCATACTGCACCGTGGCAGACACAAGGACGCTTCGCGACTTTTCGTGCTGGATCCCGGATCTCCTTCCACTTCGTTTCAGTCGTCCGGGAAAGGGGAGGCAGCTGCACCGGAGCCGCCTCGCGCGGCTTACGCGCCTCCGCCGTGCCGCGCGTCATCAGCTTGAGAGCCAAGGCATGACCGACAGCTTCGAAGCGCTCACGCTCGACCGGGTCGTCAAGACCTACGGCGCGACCACGGCGCTCGGCGGCGCGTCCCTGAAGGTCGCCACCGGCGAGGTCCACGCGCTGCTGGGCGAGAACGGGGCCGGCAAGTCGACCACCGTCAAGCTGCTGTCGGGCCTGATACGGCCGAGCGCCGGCGCGATCCGGGTCTTCGGCCGCGAGGTGGCGATGGCCCGGCCTGCCGACGCGCATCGCCTCGGCATCCAGACGGCGTTCCAGGAAATCAGCCTGGTGCCCGACCTCACGGTCGCGCAGAACATGCTGCTGCCCGAGGGGCCGCGCAACCGCCTGGGCCTGCTGCGCCGGCGCGAGGGCGAGGCGCAGGTTCGCGCCCATCTGGAGCGGATTGGGCTATCGTCGATCGACCCCCGCGCCGAGATCCGCGCCCTCGACCTGCCGCAGCGGCAGAAGATCGAGATCGCGCGCGCCGTGTTCCGCGATCCGCGCATCCTCCTCCTCGACGAGCCGACCTCGGCCCTGTCGGGCGGCGACATCGACTGGCTCGGCGGCCTGATCGCCGGGCTGAAGGCGCAAGGGGTGACGACGATCTTCATCTCGCACCGCATGGCCGAGGTGCGCCGGTTCTGCGACCGCCTCACCGTCCTGCGCAACGGCAAGGATGCCGGTTCGGCGCGGGTGGACAAGGTCGACGACGACGCGGTGATCCGGATGATCATCGGGCGCTCGCTCGAGGCCACCTTCCCGCCGCGGCCGGCCCCGACGGCCCGTCCGGCGGGGGCGGTTCCGGTCTTGAGCGGCGAGGGCCTGAGCACGGTTGGACGCTTGCGCGACGCGAGCTTCGCGCTGTGGCCGGGCGAGATCCTCGGCATCGCGGGCCTGGCCGGGATGGGCCAGCAGGACCTGTTCCACGCCTGTTTCGGCCTCGCTCCGCTCACCGCCGGCACCCTCTCGGTGGATGGGCGCCCCATCACCCTGCGCTCGCCGCAGGACGCCATCCGGCCCGAGGTCGGCCTCGCGCTGGTGCCGGAGGAGCGCAAGACCGAAGGCCTGTTCCTCAAGCGGGACGGCCGCTTCAACGGCTCGCTGCCGGTGATCGAGCGCTACTCGCGCCTCGGGCTCGTCGACACGGCGGCCGAGGGGCGGGACGTGGCCGCCGCGCTCGCGCGGGTCGACATCCATCCGCGCGCGATCTTCACCCAGGCCGGCGCGTTCAGCGGCGGCAACCAGCAGAAGATCGCCATCGCCAAGTGGCTGATCACCGGCGGCCGCGTGCTGCTGATGTTCGATCCGACCCGCGGCATCGACATCGGCACCAAGCACCAGCTCTACGTCCTGATGCGGGACTTCGCGGCGGCGGGCGGCGCGGTGCTGTTCTACTCGACGGAGATCACCGAACTCGTCAACCTCTGCGACCGGGTCCTCGTCCTCTACGGCGGCACATTCGTCGACGAGATGCCGGCCGGCGCGATCGACGAGGAGCGGATCATGCGCGGGGCCCTCGGCGGATCCGGGGTCACTCGCCACGGAGCGCCGGCATGACGACTCTCGCCGAGACACCCGTCCGGGCCTCAAGTCCCGCGTCGCGCCCCGGCGTCGGGCTCTCCACCCTGGCGCGGCACCGGGGCGCGCTGATCGCGCTCGCGGTCTTCGCGGTCCTGTTCAGCATCGTCGTCCTCGTCTCGGGCTTCAACTACTTCCAGTTCAGCTTCATCGCCTCCGGCGGGGCGGCCCTGGCGCTGGCGACCGTCGGGCAGACCTTCGTGGTGCTCACCGGCGGGTTCGACCTCTCGGCCGGCGCCGTGGTCTCCCTCGTCAACGTCGTGCTCGGCACCGGGATGGGGGCGGGGATCGGCTCCCAGATCCTGTTCGGCTGCCTCGCGCTCGGCATCGGGGCGGTGGTCGGGGCGGTCAACGGCGTCTTCGTCGCCTACGTCCGGATGCAGCCGATCGTGGTCACGCTGTCGACGATGTTCATCGTCCAGGGCGTGACGCTGCTGATCAGCGACAAGCCGGGCGGCACCATCGCGCCCGAATTCGTGGCCTTCCTCACCGGCGACGCGATCCCCGGGATCCTGCCGGCGCCGGTGCTCGTCGTCGCGGGGGCGGCTGCCCTCTGGCTCCTCGTCCGGGCGACGCGGTTCGGCGTCGGACTCTACGCCGTCGGCAGCGACGAGGACGCGGCCTTCGCCTCGGGTCTCGACACGCGCTTCGTCACCTTCCGGGCCTACGTGCTCGCGGGCACCTTCTACGGCGCGGCCGGCGCCTTCGTGTCGGCGCAGACCGGGTCGGCGGACCCGCTCGTCGGCAATGCCATGCTGCTGCAGATCTTCGCCGCGGTGGCGCTCGGCGGGACGGTGCTGGGTGGGGGCCGCGGCGGGGCGATCGGCTCGATCGTCGGCGCCTACACGCTGATGATCGCGGTCAACCTCCTGCTCGCCCTCGACGTCCCCGCCTTCTACTCGTCGGTCGCCGAAGGGACCCTGCTCATCCTCGCGGTGGTGGGCGGCTCGTTCGGCCGGCGCTCTCCCCTGGCGAACACTCTCCGCCTCGGTCTGCTCACGCTCAGGGCGCGCCGGGACGGCACCCTGGCCTCGTCCCGCCGATCGGACCGCCCGGCCCTCGTGCTGCCCGCGGGCCCCCGCCGGAGCCACGAGCCCGCCGCCTCCGGCTGGCTCGTGCGCCACCGCGACGCGCTCAAATACACGCTTCCCGCCTATGCCGGTCTCGTCCTGGTGCTGGTGGCGACGCAAGCGCTCAACGGCAACGCGCTGACCAATCCGGGCTTCTTCAACTCGCTCGTCGTGCTGTCGTCCTTCCTGGCGATCCTGGCGCTCGGCCAGGGGACGGCGATCCTGACCGGCGGCCTCGATCTGTCGCTGCCGTGGATGATCTCGCTCACCGGCATCGTGGTGGCGGGCCTCGTCAGCGGCTCGGACCAGGCGGCCCTCTGGGCGGTGCCGCTCGGGCTCTGCCTCGGCACGGCGCTCGGCGCGGTCAACGGCCTCGGCATCGTGCTGCTGGGCCTGCCGCCGATCGTCATGACGCTCGCGATGAACGGCATCCTCCAGGGCGCGGCGCTCGTCTATAGCGGCGGCACCCCGGCCGGCTTCGCCTCGCCGGCGATGCGCTGGGTCATGACCGGCCGGTTCCTCGGCGCCACGCCGGTGGTGTGGGGCGTGGCCGCCTTCGCGCTGGCCGCGACGGTCCTGCTCGGCCGCACCGTGTTCGGGCGCCGCGTCTACGCCGTCGGCAACAGCCCGCTCGCGGCCCGCTTCAGCGGCGTCGGCGTCGGCGGCACCTTGATCGGGGTCTACGCCCTGTCGGGCTTCTGCGCGGCGCTCGTCGGCATCCTGCTCGCCTCGTTCAGCGGCCAGGCCAGCCTCGGCATGGGCGACGAGTACCTGCTGCCCTCGATCGCCGCGGTGGTCGTGGGCGGCAGCCTGATCACCGGCGGGCGGGGCCGCTACCCGGGCATGCTCGGCGGCGTGCTGCTCCTCACCGCGCTCTCGACGCTGCTCGCCGGCACCATGCTGCCCCACGCGGTGCGGGACATCATCTTCGGCCTCGTCGTGCTCGGGGCCGTGCTCGCCCTGCGCGATTGAGGGCGACCAAGACGCCTGAAACGACACGAATGGGAGGACACCATGCGCATCGAGATCCTGGCGGACGTGAAGACGACCCTCGGCGAGGGCCCGCTCTGGGACGTCGAGGAGCAGCGCCTCTACTGGATCGACAGCTTCGACGGGCGGGTCTTCCGCTGCACGGCGGACGGGCGCGAGATCCGGGCCTGGGACGTGCCGCAGAAGATCGGCTCGATGGCGCTGCGCCGCGGCGGCGGGGCGATCGTCTCGCTGCAGCGCGGATTCCACGCCCTCGACTTCGAGACCGGCGAGGTCACCCTGATCCACGATCCCGAGCCCGGCCGGCCGGCGAACCGGCTCAACGACGGCAAGGTGGACCGGCAGGGCCGTTTCGTCGCCGGCTCGATGGACACGATGGAGGAGGGCGCCAACGGCGCGCTCTACCGCCTCGACCCCGACCTCTCCGTGCACGAGCTCGACCGCGGGATCATCTGCTCCAACGGCCCGTGCTGGAGCCCGGACGGCACCACCTTCTACTTCAACGACACCTGGTCGGGCGAGATCTGGGCCTACGATTACGACACGGCGACGGGCAACGTCTCGAACCGCCGGACCTTCGCCACGGTCGATACCTCGCGCGGCGGCGCGGCCGACGGCTCGACTGTCGACGCCGAAGGCTGCCTGTGGAACGCGCTCGTCTATGACGGCAAGCTCGTCCGCTACCGGCCGGACGGCACGGTCGACCGGGTCATCGACATGCCGGTCAAGAAGGTGACGAGCGTGATGTTCGGCGGCCCGGATCTCGATGTCCTCTACGTGACCTCGATGGCCAAGCCCCCGCTGCCGCGCTTCCCGGGCGACGGGCCGCTGCGCGGCAGCCTGTTCGCCATCCACGATCTCGGCGTGCGCGGGGTCCCCGAGATGCGCTTCGCGGGGTGACGGCCCTGCGGGCACCGTAACCCGCCTCGCGCCGGCCGACTCCGTTTCGGAGCGCGTTCGATCGATCGACGTCCGTCTGTCCCACTCACGCCCTCATCCTGAGAGCCTGTTTGAGCGGTTGCATCGATCGATCGGCACACCGACCGACATCTCTCCACATCATCCCGGGGCTCGTCGAAGACGAGAACCCGGGATCCATAGCCGCTGACGTTGCAGAACGAGACGGGGCGCATACTGCTTCATCCTGACTCGTCGGCGGTTATGGATCCCGGGTTCCGCTACGCGGCCCCGGGATGACATCGAGGGTTTCAATGCTGGTGGCCAACTCAAACAATCCCCGAGGTGTCAGCCTGCTCGATTGATGACCACAGAGTTGACACCCTGCATGTCATTCCGGGGCCGCTGCGCGGCCCCGGAATGACATGCAGGGTGTTGAAACTGTCGAGCGGATCAAACAACCTCTCATTCGATTGAAAATCAATTGATTTCGAAGTAAGTCTCCAGACATCTTGGAGATCCCTGGAGCCCTCCTTCGAGGCTCCTTTCAGTCGCACCTCAGGATGAGGTCACGAATGGGACAGAAAATTCCTTCGCGGTACCATCGTCGATTGTCAAACTAGCTCTCAGTTCCTTGAAGCCTGCGATCCGCCCGGCGATCGCACTCGCCGCCACCGTGGCGGGGCTGGCGAGCCAGACCTGCCCGGGCCCCGAACGGCCGGGGAAGTTGCGGTTGATGGCCGAGATCGTGACCTGCTCGCGGGTCTCGGAGGCGCCCGGACCGCAATTGGCGCAGGCGCCGCAGGCGGGCTGCATCACCTCCGCGCCGACCGCCGCGAAGGCGTCGAGGTAGCCTCGTTCCTCGCAGTAGCGGCGCACGTCGATCGTGCCGAATTGCAGGATCAGCCGCACGCCGGGCGCGACCTTCAGCCCGTTCTGGGCCGCCCAGGACAGGACCTCGTGGTAGCGGTCGAAATCCTCCCGCTTGCCGGCGGTGCACGAGCCGCCATAGGCGATGTCGATCGCCACCGGCCCGTCGAGGGCGTTGAGCGGAATGCCGTTGCCGGGATCGCCCGGGCGCGCCAGCATCGGCGACAGCGACGCGACGTCGATGCCGATCTCGGCCGCGTAAGGAGCGCCCGGATCGCTCTGCATCCACGCCTCCAGGGCGGGCGCCGTGCCGCGGCGCTCGTTGAGGAAGCGCAGGGTCTCGGCGTCGGGCGCGACGAGGCCGGTGAAGCCGCCGAGCTCGGCCGTCATGTTGGTGAGCGTCGCCCGCTCGTCGGTGGAGAGCGCCGCGACCGCGTCGCCGGCGAACTCGAACACCCGGCCGACGCCGAGACCGGCGCGGATCTCCGGCAGCGCCAGGAGGTGCAGCACGATGTCCTTGGCGCCGACGCCCGGGGGGAGCGCGCCGTCGAGGGAAACCCGGACGCTCTCGGGCATCGCGAACCGCACCGCCCCGGTGACGAAGGCGTTGGCGATGTCGGTCGTGCCGACCCCGAAGGCGACGCAGCCGACTGCGCCGGCATGCGGCGTGTGCGAATCGGTGCCGACGACGAGCTGGCCCGGGAGCGCGTAGCGCTCGGCCATCAGCGCGTGCGAGATGCCCTCGGAGCCCGGCCCGTCCGGGAGGTATCCGTGATGGGTCAGGCCGTGCTCGGCCACGAAGGCGCGGTGGGCCCGCGACGCCTCGCGGATGAAGGGCATCAGCTGCCGGTGGGCGCTGCTGAGGTGGGTGTAGGAATAGTGGTCCTCGAAGGCGAGGATCGAGGCGGGATCGTCCAGGGCGAGACCGGCCCCGAACGTCTCGTAGAGCAGGTGGCGGGCCATCCCGGTGTAGATGTCGTGGATGAAGCGCAGGTCCGCGCGCACGAAACCGCTCGCGCCCGCCTCCCCCACCGGCGGGCAGGATGCCGTTGCCAGCGCGTGGCGCCGCACGACCTTCTCGAAGTAGGTCCGCGGCCGCCCGTCGTCGGGGAGCGGCGCGGGCCGGGCCCCGGCGAGCTGCGCCCGCCCGTAGGCCAGGAGCCCGCCGGCGCGCAGGATCGCGGCCGCGAGGGGGTCGCGGCCGGCGACCAGCTCGTCCACCGTCACCGCCTCGCCGGCCCGGATCCGGGCGACGAGGCCCAGATCGGTCGAGGTGAACAGGCCGAGATTGTCGGCGTTCTGGCGGTAGATGCGCTCGAAGCTCCCGGCGATCACCAGGCGGATGCCGGCGAGCCGCTCGGCGAGCGGCGCGTGCTCGCGCGACGAGCCCTTGCCGTAGCGGGCACCGCCCACCAGCACCGAGAACCCGCCGCGTTTCAGCGCGCCGAGCCCGATCGGCGTCTCGTCCCCGGCCCGGAAGCCGAGATGGGCGTGGTCGGCGAGCCGCCCGTCGAAATGCACCAGCGAGGGCACCGGCGTGATCTCGTCGGTCGAGATCTCGGCCCGCAGGGGACGAGCATCGGCGAGGGCGAGGTCCTCGCCGGCGAGCTGACGGCGGATGAGGGACGCGTCCGCCGCCAGGCAGAGAACGCGCCCGGGCAGCGCGAGGGTGGCGGGCGCACTCAATGGGAGATCTTCTCGAGTTCGAGCCCGGTGGTGCGCGGCCCCATCAGGCCGATCGTCAGCATCACCACGCTCATCGCGCCGGCGATGAACACGAACACCCCGGTCACGCCGAAATGCTCCAGCATGAAGGCGATCAGGAAGGCGTTCAGGATCGCCGAGAACCGGCTCCAGGAATAGACGAAGCCGACCGCCCGGGTGCGGATCCCGGTCGGGAACAGCTCCTGCTGGTAGGTGTGGTAGCTGTACGAGATGATGTTGCCGGCAAGCGTCAGCATGACCCCGAGACTGACGATGGCGACGGCGCTCGCGGCTTGCGAGAACAAGAGCCCGCAGACGATGTTGACGCCCGCCATCGCCACGATGACGTGCTTGCGCTCGAACCGGTCGGCGATGAGCAGCCCGAGCAGCGGGCCGACCGGCGCGGCGAGCGCGATCAGCGTGGTGTAGCCGAGGCTCGTCGTCACGGTGATGCCCTGCTTGATCAGGAGCGTCGGGACCCAGTTGGCGAAGCCGTAATAGCCGATGGTCTGGAAGATGTTGAACAGGATCATCATCACGGCGCGCCGGCCGTAGGGGGCGGCCCACATCTCGGAAAAGCGCGTGTGGTGCACCACCGTCTCGGCGGGGCCCGGGGGCGGCAGCGGGCGGCCGAGATCGCGCTCGACGCTGCGCTCCAGCCCGGTCATCACCCGGTCGGCCTCGTCGAGCCGGCCCTTCATGGCGAGCCAGCGCGGGCTCTCCGGCAATTCGCGGCGCAGCCACCAGACGAAGACCGCGCCGACGCAGCCGATCAGCACCACCCAGCGCCAGCCGTCGAGGCCGAGCGGCGCGTGCGGCACCAAGAGGTAGGCGAGGTAGGCGACGATCGGCACCGCCGAGAAGCCGAAGGCCTGACAGAGCGCGTTGGCGCGCCCGCGCAGGTGCTTGGGCACCAGCTCGGAGACGTAGGTGCCGATGGTGACGATCTCGACGCCGATGCCGAGCCCGGCGATGAAGCGCCAGAGATTGACCCCGAACGCCGTGTCCTGGAACGCCATCACGCCGTTGGCGGCGCAGTACCAGAGCAGCGACCAGGTGAAGATCGACCGGCGCCCGAAGCGGTCCGACAGGAAGCCGCAGGCGATGGTGCCGAGGAACAGCCCCGAGAACAGCGCGGCGACGAAGCTCGCCACGCCCGTGGTACCGAACAGGCCGTGGGTCGTCGGCGTCAGGATGCCGGACTTGACCAGCCCCGGCGCGACGACGCCGGTGAACAGGAGGTCGTAGAGCTCGAAGAAGAAGCCGAGGCCGAGCAGCATCACCAGCCGCCACACGGTGCGGGTGGCGGGCAGCCGGTCGAGGCGGGCCGAGATCGTCCCGGCGCCGGCGACGACGGGGGCCTCGGCGGCGGCGATGGGCACGGCCTGTGCGACGGACAGGGTCATGGGGCGTCTCCTCGTGGGCGGTTTCCTCAAGGACCCCGCCGGCGTCTGGCGCGCCGGTGCGGGGACGGAGTCGAAGTTCAGGCGGCGCCGGCGAGGATGCCGGTCGTCGCGAGATCCGCGATCTCGGCCGCGGTGAGGCCGGCCTCGCGCAGCACCTCGCTGCCGTGCTCGCCGACCCGCGGCGGCTGGCGGCGCAGGCCGGGCCGGCCGTCGCCGAAGGAGACCGGCAGGCCCGGCAGGCCGGCGCGCGCGGCACGGGGCTCCCGCGCGCCCTCGGCGCCGGCGAGATCGACCGGCAGCAGGCCGCCCGAGGCGAGGAGGTGCGGATCGGAGAAGAGGTCGCTGGGCTTCGCGATCGGGGCGAACGGCACGCCGAGCGCCTCGAGCCGCGCCATCAGCGCCGCCTTCGGCAGGGCGGCGAAGACCTGGGCCACGCGCGGCAGGATCCGCGGGCGCGACGCGGCGAGGTCGCGCATGGTCGCGAGGGCGGGATCGTCGCGCAGGTCGGAGAGGCCGAAGGCGTCGCAGAAGGCCCGCCACTGCCCCTCGCCGACGACGCCGACGAAGACCTGCTCGTCGGGCTCCGCCGTGGCGAACACGTCGTAGACCGGCCAGGGCTTGCGCATCGCCGGATCGCCGAACGGCTCGGGATCCTCGCCCTCGATCGCCGCGCGGGCCATGTGCTGGGCCATCAGGACCATGTTGGTCTCGAACAGGCCGGACTGGACGAGGCCGCCGCGCCCCGTCGCCGCGCGCTCCCGCAGGGCGGCGAGGATCGCGATCGCCCCGAACATGCCGCCCATGATGTCGTTGACCGAGGACCCGGCCCGCAAGGGGCGGCCGGGCGGGCCGGTCATGTAGGCCAGGCCCCCCATCATCTGCACCACCTCGTCGAGGGCGGTGCGGTGCTCGTAGGGGCCGGGCAGGAAGCCCTTGCACGAGCAGTAGACGAGGCGCGGGTTGAGGGCGGCGAGCGCGGCGTGGCCGAAGCCGAGCGCCTCCATCGCGCCGGGCCTAAAATTCTCCAGCACCACGTCGGCCCCGGCGACGAGCCGTCGCGCCGCGGCCGCGCCCTCCGGCCGTTTCAGGTCGAGGCAGATCGAGCGCTTGTTGCGGTTGAAGGTCGGGAAGAAGCCGAGGGCCGCGCCGGTGAGCCGGCGGGTGTTGTCGCCCCGCGGCCCCGGCTCGACCTTGATCACGTCGGCGCCGAGATCGGCCAGGATCATGCCGCAGCTCGGCCCCATCACCATGTGGCTGAACTCGACGACCCGGATGCCGGCGAGCGGGCCGGGTGACGTCACGGCCGGGATCGCTTGCGGCTCCGGACCGGCGGCCGGGCGATACGTCGGCGGCAGGCCGGCGGCCGCCACCCGGCCCTGCAGCGGCTCGGAAGGAAGGCCGGCGCGCAGGGCCTCCCGGGCGGCGATCAGGCGGGGGAGGTCGATGCCGGTCCGCACGCCCTCGGCTTCGAGCAGATGGACGAGGTCTTCCGTCGCGACGTTGCCGACCGATCCCGGCGCGAACGGGCAGCCGCCGAGGCCGCCGAGCGCCCCGTCGAAGCCCCGCACGCCCTCCTCCAGCCCCGCCATCGCGTTGGCGAGCGCCGTACCCAGAGTATCGTGGAGGTGGAGGTTGCCGAGGCGGTCGGGTCCGATCTCGGCCCGCACCGCCCGCACCAGGCGGCGGATGTGGGAGGGCGTGGCGTAGCCGAGCGTATCGGCGAGCGCCACCACGTCGGCGCCGGCCTCGATCAGGGCGCGGGCCAGGTCGACCACGTCGCGCTCCGGGACGAGGCCCTGGAGCGAGCAGCCGAAGGCGGTCGAGATGCCGGCCTCGATCACCGGCCGGTCGCGCCCAAGGCCGCTTGCCCATTCGACCACGCGGCGGACCTCCGCGACCTGTTCGGTCTTCGCACGCCGGACATTGGCGCGGCTATGCGCCTCGCTCGCCGAGACCGGGACGATGATGGCTTGGGCACCGGCCGCCGCCGCGTTCTGCGCGCCGCGCAGGTTGGGCGCCAGCGCCACCGCGCGCAAGGAGGGATGCCGCGCCCGGACGATTCGGGTCACCTCGGCGGCGTCGGCCATCTGCGGCATCGCGGCGGGGGGCACGAAGCTCGCGACCTCCATCTCGGCGAGGCCGGCCTCCGCCATGGCGGCGATCCAGGCGAGCTTTGCCTCGGTCGGCATCACGGCTTTCGCGTTCTGCAGGCCGTCGCGCGGGCCGACCTCGCGGATCACCGTTGCGGGCGCAGCCGGAACCTCGGCCATGGCGCTCTCTCCCTGCTGTCCCGCCCTGATCTCCCGCGTGTTCCCGCGGCCGTGTCGGGCTGTCGGCGGGAGACTGCGCCCCGCGTGGAGAGCCGGGAAGCGCTGATTGGCGAAGGGAGTGTTCGCGAGCGGCGAATACCGGAGGCTCAGGCTGCCTCGTCCTCGCTGTTCACGAGAACGCCGAGCAGGCGCCGGGCCGCGGCGGGCAGTTCCGGCCCGGGCCGGCTGACGAGTCGGATCGTGCGCTGCGCCCACGGCTCGTCGAGGGGGATGCCGACGAGGCCGAGATGCGCGCCGTAGACCCGCATCACCCCGTCCGGCATCACCGTGATGCCGTGGCCGGCGGCGACCAGGCGCACCGCGGCGTCCGGGCTCGCCGTGACGAAGCGGTAGCGCAGGGCGCGCCCCAGCCGCTCGGCCGCCTCCTCGAGGAGCACTGCCAGGGCGCCCCCGGCGACGAGGCCGACCAGCGGCTCGTCGATCAGGGCGGCGAAGGACAGGCGCGCCGGCAGCCGGACGCGCCAGGCCGCCGGCGCGACGGCGAGCAGGCGGTCCTCGCGCCAGGGCCGCACCTCGATCTCCGGCGGCACGAGCTTGGCGGTGGTGATGAAGCCGAGATCCGCCCGGCCCTCGCCGACGTCGCGCAGGGCCGTGGCGCTGGTGACCTCGGCGAGCTCGACCGCGATGCCGGGATAGCGCGCCCGGAACGCCGCCAGACGCTCGGGCAGCGGGTGGCCGACGATGACCGAGGCGGTGGCGTCGAGGCGCACCCGCCCGGTCTCGCCGGCCGCCATCGCCCGCAGGTCGTCGCCGAGCCGCTGCTCCATCGCGAGGAGCGCGCGGGCATGGGCCGCCAGCACCTCGCCGGCGGCGGTCGGGCGCACGCCCCGGGCCGAGCGCGCGAGGAGCTGCACGCCGTGGGCGGCTTCGAGATCCTGGATCCGCCGCGCCGCCGCCGAGACCGCGATGCCGCACCGGGCCGCCGCGCCGGTCAGGCTGCCGAGCTCGAGGGCGGCCAGGAAGATGCGCAGGGTGGTCCAGTCCGGCGCCATGGTGCCTCGACCGTCGGGCCTCTCTCCGGCGCGCCTATCGCAGCGCCTGCCACCCGGTGCCGATGACCGGCAGGTCGAGGGTCGCCGCGTGCTCGGCATCCATGGCGATCGACCATTGGCTCGCCGTCGGGTTCTTGCCCGGGCCTTGCGGGAAGGGCAGCCCGGCCGGCGGCTCCGCGCCGCCCGCGATCACCAGGCGCATGCGATGCCCGGCCCCGAACACGTAGGCGACGGGGAAGAGGTCGAGGTCGTACCGCCGCAGCTCCCCGGGCGTGACCGTCACCGGTGCGGCCTGAAGGTCCTTCGCGTGCCGGGCGTTGAGGTAGCCCTGCATCACCTGCCGCGAGGTGCCGTCGGGCGCGACGTCGTTGAGGCTGACGACGAGGTCGGCATCCGCCGCGGTCGTGCTCGCCCAGAGCGAGACGCGGGGATAGCCGGTCACCTCGGTCGCCGCCGCGAGCGGGGCGGTCGTCCAGGTCGCGACCTTCGCCTCGACCGCGCGCTGGTCGAGCACCGACCGGCCCTTGGTGGCGCTGAGGAGCACCGGCAGGAACGGGCCGGCCTCGGGCGAGTAGGCTACCGTCACCGCCTCGCCGGCAGCCTTCTGCGTCGTGAGCGCGCCGTCATTCGCGCTTCCCGCCGAGCCGCTGCGTTCACTTGTGAGGAACAGGCGGGTCGGGTGCGCGTCGGGCAGCGGCCAGTCGGCCTCGGTGCGCCAGCGGTTCGCGCCCTTGACGTAGACCATGACGCGCGCGTCGGTGTCGGCGCCGTTCGCCTCGTCCTTGAGCCAGCGGTCGAGCCACTGGACCTGCAATTCCTGGATCAGCCCGATATGCCAGCCATGGGCGTAGGGGCCGAAGAACAGGCGCTTCTTCGCCTCCGCGCCGAGCTGGGTGTAGAGGCGCAAGTTGGCTGGCGAGATGTAGTCGTCCTGGCCGCCGGCGACGAAGACCGCGACGCCGCGCTTGCCGATCTCGGCCGCCGCCTCGGCGAGCGTCGTGCGCGCCTTCCACCACTCGTCGAAATCGGGATGCGCGATGGCGGTGGCGTACTCGGCCTCAGCCCCCGGCGACAGCTTGCGCGCCTCGCGTCCGGGCCCGGGCCGCATGCCGCCGGGATACCACAGCTCGCCGTAGCAATCGCCGCAGGCGACCTCGGGCACGATGGCCTTGAGGTGCGGCGGCGCCTCCTTGGCGGCGAGCCACTGGCTGATGCCGAGCAGCGAGGGGCCGACCATGCCGACGCGGCCGTTGCACCAGGGTTGCGCCGCCATCCACTCGATCGCGTCGTAGCCGTCCTCGCCGAAATGGGCGTAGAGATCCGCCTTGCCCTCGGATTTCCCCGAGCCGCGCAGCGACAGGTGGAGCACCGCGTAGCCGCGGCTGGCGATGTCGAAGAGCGGCCCGTCGAAGGAGGCGCCCGAATTGCTCGTCCGCCCGTAGCCGTCGGTCATCAGCACGCAGGGCGTCGGCTTCTCGCCCGACGCGAGCGTTGGGCGGAAGAGGCGTCCCTCAAGCCGCACGCCGTCCCGCGCGGCGACGATCACCCCGTCCTCCACCGTGATCGGGTATCGCTTCATCGGGTTTGCGGCCGTCGGCGCCTCCGGCAGCCACTGGCGATGTTCCGTGCCGGCCCCGATCGGAAACACGTCCGCGCCGACCGAGGTCGCCGCGAGGCACAGGGCGATGGCCCCGATCACCCGCTTCATCACCGCATCCTCCCACGCCCGTCGGCAGCCCGTTCGTCGGTGGCCGCCGTTTCAGGCGATCTGAGCATCCCGGGCGCGCTTTGGCGAGGGATGGATGCTGAGAGTCTACCGGCCTTGCTCGACACCCTCCGACGCACCCGCCGGCATCAGGCCGAAGGCGCGCAGCGAGCGCTCGATCAGGCCCGCATCGAGGCCGCGGATGATGAAGACGAGGCGCGAGCGGCGGTCGGCCGGATCGGGCCAGGCGGACAGGTGCGTCGGCACGTGGACGAGCTGCTGCACGCCGTGGATCGCGACCGGCGTGTCGGCGCCGGCGACGTTCAGCAGGCCCTTGACCCGCAGGATGGCGCTGCCGTGGCTGTGCAGAAGCATGGTCAGCCACAGGCCGAACCGCGTCCAGTCGATCGACGCCTCGAAGACGAGGGCGAAGGTCGACACGTCGGCGGCGTGGTTTCCGGCTCCGGCCGGTGCCGGGACGCAGCGAAAGCTCTCGGCAACGGTCGTCAGGGCCTGGCGCCCACTCAGGAGCGCTGCGGCATCGAGCGTCGCACCCGCGGCGCGCAGGAGCGGGGCGTCGGGGTTGAGCGCCCGGAGCGCCGCGATCGTTGCCGCCACCTGCGCCGGGGTGGCGAGGTCGGTCTTGGTGAGCACGAGGCGGTCGGCGACCGCGGCCTGCGCGACGCTCTCGGGTTGGCGCGCGAGCTGGTCGGGGCCGTTGACGGCGTCGACCGTGGTCACCACCGCGCCCATGCGGAAATGGTGCCGCAGCACCGGGTCGGCCGTGATGGTGGCGATCACCGGCAGGGGATCGGCGAGGCCGGTCGATTCGACGACGACACGGCGGAAGGGCGGCACCTCGCCCCGCGCCCTGCGGGATTGCAGGGTCCTGATGGCGGCGGCCAGTTCGCCGCGGATCGTGCAGCAGACGCAGCCGGAGGAGAGCAGCACCATCTCCTCGTCGATGCGGTCGAGCAGGTGATGGTCGAGGCCGACCTCGCCGAACTCGTTGATCAGGACCGCGGTGTCGCCGAGCGCCGGGTCCGCGAGCAGGCGCGACAGCAGCGTGCTCTTGCCGGACCCGAGGAAGCCCGTGAGCAGGATCACGGGGGTAAAACCGGGATCAGCCATCGCCGCGCCGCCTCGTGGGTGCGGTGGACGTCGAGCCTCCGGCGCTCACGCCTCGGGCCCCAGCCGCGCCAGCAGCACCGGGTCGAGGGGATCGAGCGGGCGGCCAAGGAGCCTCTCGGCCGCGGCCCAGAGATGGCCGAGGTCGCCCACGAGCTCGACCTTGCCGGTGCGGGTCGCGAGCCGGAAGGCGGTGCCCTGCCAGTCCGAGAGCTTGAGCCCGAACAGGGCCAGGATGCGGTTGGCTTCCGCGACGCGGCGGGCGCGCTCGCGGCGGCGCTCGAGGGGGCTGGTGTTGCGGGTGAAGGCACCGGGCCGCGGATGCGCGTCGGCCCAGTGCTCCGCGCCGCCGAGGACGCCGCAGAGCGCGCACATCGCCCGCTTACGGCTTGCGCGGGGAGCGGCGGGCGAAGTCGTCGGCCATCTCGTTCATCGTGACGAATCGTACGCCGGGATGCGACGACATGTACTGATACAAGCGCTCCAGCATCATCAGCACGTGCGGCCGCCCCGACACGTCCGGGTGGATCGTCATCGGAAACACGGCGTAGTCGTATTCACGGTAGACCCAGTCGAACTGGTCGCGCCACATCTGCTCGATGTCGCGCGGATTGACGAAGCCGTGGCTGTTCGGCGACTTCTTGATGAACATCATCGGCGGAAGGTCGTCGAGGTACCAGGAGGCCGGGATCTCGATCAGGTCGGTCTCGTGGCCGCGCTGGAGCGGCACCATCCAGTCCGAGGGTTTCTTCGAATAGTCGATCTTGGTCCAGCTGTCGCCGACTCGCACGTAGTAGGGCTGGTGGTCGTGGTGCATCAGCGAGTGGTCGTACTTGATGCCGCGCTCGAGCAGCAGCTCGTTCGTCACGGTCGAGAACTCCCACCACGGCGCGACGTAGCCGGTCGGACGCTTGCCCGAGAGCTTCGTGACGAGGTCGATGCACTTGTCGAGGACCTCGATCTCCTGCTCGCGCGTCATCTCGATCGGGTTCTCGTGCGAGTAGCCGTGGATGCCGATCTCGTGACCGGCCTCGGCGACCGCCTTCATCTCGTTGGGGAAGGTCTCGATCGAGTGGCCGGGAATGAACCAGGTCGTCTTGATGCCGAGGCGGTCGAACATCCGGAGGAGCCGGGGCGAGCCGACCTCGCCGGCGAACAGGCCGCGGGAGATATCGTCGGGCGAATCCTCGCCGCCGTAGGAGCCGAGCCAGCCGGCGACCGCGTCGACGTCGACGCCGAAGCCGCAGAGGATGTCTTTCGCCATCGGGAGGGGCCTTTCCTAAGCTCAGCAGGTCTCGCAGCAGTGGCGGCTGAGTCTGCGACAGGATTCTCCGGCAGAACAAGATCCCGGCCGGGACGACCGGGAGGCGCTTGTTCGCGCGGCTGGAGCGTCCCACCCCCTCACTCGTCCTGAGAGCCTGACTTAGCGCGGACCGATATGGAACCCTCCACGTCATCCCGGGGCTCGACGAAGTCGAGAACCCGGGATCCATAACCGCTGACGATACCGCACGAGGCGGTGCGCGTTCCGAGCACTCATGAAGCGTCAGCGGTTATGGATCCCGGGTTCCGCTTTCGCGGCCCCGGGATGACACAGAGGGCTTCACGTCGGTCTGACCCACGTAAATCAGGCTCTCGCGTCACCGTGGGAGCCGCCCTACCCGGCCTCGTCCCGACGCCTACCCCGCCGCAACGCCCTCCAGCGCGTCCATGAAGGTGTCGACGTTCGCGCGGGAGAACACGACCGGCGGCCGGATCTTGAGGATGTTGGCGTGGGGGCCCGACGCGCTGATCAGTACCCGGCGCCGGCGCAACGCGTTGACGAGGTGGCCGGCGAGCGCCGCGTCCGGCTCCTTGCTCGCCCGGTCGCGCACGATCTCCACCCCGATGAAGAGGCCCCTGCCCCGCACGTCGCCGACCGCCTCGTGGCGCTCGGCGAAGCCGCGCAGGCGCTCCAGGAAGTAGCCGCCGGTGTCGCGGGCGTTCTGGACGAGGTTCTCGCGGGCGATGACGTCGAGCACCGCCATCCCGGCGGCGCAGGAGACCGGGTTGCCCCCGTAGGTGTTGAAGTAGCGGACCTTGGCGCCGAAATCGGCGACCACGTCGGGCTGCAGCACGAGGCCGGCCACCGGCTGGCCGTTGCCCATCGGCTTGCCGAGGGACACCATGTCGGGAAGGATGGCGTGGCGCTGAAAGCCCCACATCGCGTCGCCCGTCCGGCCGAAGCCCGGCTGGACCTCGTCGGCGACGAACAGGGCGCCGGCCTCCCGCACGACCGCGACCGCCTCGGCGAGGAAGCCCGGGGGGTCGGCCAGGACCCCGTCGCTGGAGAAGATCGTGTCGCAGATCATCATGGCGGGGCGGATGCCGCTCGCCCGCATGTCGGCGAGCGCCGCCCGGACGTCCTGCGCGAAATCGCGCCCGAGATCGTCGGTGTTGCGGCGGTAGAGGTCGGGGGCCGGCACCGTGCGGACATGCGCGCCCAGCGGCACGCTCGCCCCGAGGGAGGGCGAGAACTGGCTCACCGCATCCGTCACGCCGTGATAGGCGAGCGAGGTCACGATGACGCCGGTGCCGCCGGTGCGGTGCTTGGCGATCCGGTAGGCGAGGTCGTTGGCCTCCGAGCCGGTGCAGGTGAGCATCACCTGGCTCAAGGGCGCAGGGAAGGTCGCGCTCAGCCGCTCGGCATAGGCGAGGATCGCGTCGTGCAGGTAGCGGGTGTGGGTGTTGAGGACCGCCCATTGCCGGCTCACCGCCTCGACCACCGCGGGGTGGCAATGCCCGAGCGAGGCGACGTTGTTGTAGACGTCGAGATAGTGGTTGCCGTCGCCGTCGTAGAGATGCACCCCCTCCCCGCGCACGAGGTGCACTGGCTCCTCGTAGAACAGCCGGTAGGCCGGCCCGAGCAGAGCCGCCCGCCGCTCGATCATCGCCCGGTCCTCCTCCGGGATCCGGGAGGAGGCCCCCGGCACGTAGGCATTGACCATGCCGGCGCTCGTCAGCGTGCTCATGCGGTCCTCTCCAGGCTGCAGGCGTTGCGCAGCCGCGCCTCTCCCTCGGCCCGGCCGATCCCGGCCAGGGTGGCGAGCGCCGCGGCCGCCCGGGGATGGTTGCGCAGCACGTAGGCGCGGTTCTCGGGGTAGAGGCTCGCGCGCCACTCGGCGATGATCAGCGTCATGGCCTGGCGCAGCATCACGAGGTCGAACAGGACCGCCACCTCCTCGTCCCGCAGCGGGTTGACCGCGTGGTAGGCGGCGACGAAGGTCGCGAGCCGGCCGAGGGGATCGGGCCCCTCCACCTGGTAGGCCCCCGCCACCGCCACGTCGTTGACGAGCGGCGTCTCGACCATGTCGCCGAAATCGAGCACCCCCGTCACCCGCGCCGGATCCGCGGAATCGACGAGCACGTTGTGCGGGTTGAAGTCGTTGTGGACGACCTGGCGCCGGAAGCCCGCCATCCGGGGGCCGATCTCGCGCTCGAAGCGGTCGAGGCCCTCGTCCGCCAGGCGGCGCAGGCCCGGATCCGCGACGTGGCGCAGGGAGGGGCGCAGGCGCGGGATGTGCTGGAGGTCCCAGATCAGCTCGTGCCGCGCTCCGGGATGATCGAAGCCGGCGAGCGCCGCGTCCAGCAGGCCGAGGCAGCGTCCGAGGTTGCGGGTCTGCGCGGGCGAGGCGGGCGCCGCATGGAGCGGGGTGCCGGGCAAGTAGGTCAGCATGCGCACGACGTGACGGGTGCCCGCCGCCACCTGCGCCACGAAATGCGGTTCGCCGGCGCGGGAGGGCTGCACCTCCGGAACCGGCAGGCCGGGTGCCCGCTCCCGGATGTGCTGCAGGGCGCGGGCCTGGAAATCGCTGATCGCGACGTCCTCGGCCGCGTTGCCGATCTTCAGCACGAAGGCCCGGCCGTCCTCGGCGACGACGTGGAAATTCCTGTCCCGCTCGCTCGTCAGCGCCCGGACGGTGGCGACGAGGCCATAGGCGTCCTGGACCAGCGCCGCCGCCTCCGCCTCGCCGATGACCGGCGCGCTGGTCGTGTGCACGGAGTTCGGGGCGGCCGCCGCCGTCATGCGCGGATCCTCGTCAACGGGGTGTGAGGACGGCGTTATATCAGCGCGCTGACGCATCGGCACGGCGATTCATCGAGCAGTGTCCGACGAAATGGAGACCGATTCGTCGGATAATGCGGCAGAATCAACGGGCTAGGGCATCATTCGCGGGCGGCGCGACCGGATGGTGCCCCGGTGATCGACGCCGACGCCGTTCGCGCGTGCCACACACCGCTCGACGGCCCGGATCAGGTCCTCGTCCGGGGGGTTCAGGGAGCCTGTTTGCTTGGAGCCCACAGAGTTGACACCCTGCATGTCATTCCGGGGCCGCGCAGCGGAGCCCGGAATCCAGACACTCAGGCGGTGCAGAACGAAGCGGAACGCGCTCCACTTGATCCGGAACGACCTGCGGTTCTGGATTCCGGGCTCCGCTGCGCGGCCCCGGAATGACGTGGAGCGTGTTGCTTCTGTTGAGGCCAATCAGACGAGCCCTGATGTCTGTCGATCGCGCGGCGTCGAGACCAGGCGCGCCGCGGCCGCGTTGGCGGCGGCGAGGGCGTCCGGTGCGGCCTCGCCCCGGGCGAGCCGGGCCGCGAAGGTGCCGACGAACCTGTCGCCCGCGCCGTGCGTGCTGACGACCGCGACCGGGATCCCGGGCAGGGCGGCGGCGCCGGCGCGGCCCGCCATGGCGACGCCGCCGCCGCCGGCCGTGACGATCGCGGTGGGACAGCGCGCCGCCAGCGCCTCGGCCGCGCGCACGGCGTCCGGCAGGGCCCTCACGGCCCCGGCGCCCAGCATCTCGGCCTCGACCGCGTTGACGATCAGGATGTCGACGTGATCGGCGAGGTCGGTGGTGAATGGCCGGGCGGGCGCCGCATTGAGGATCGTCGTGACGCCGAGGCGCCGGGCGCGGGCCGCCAGGGCGGCGTTGACGGCTTCCGGGATCTCGTTCTGCAGGATCAGCACGCGGGCCTGCGCCAGCACGGCATCCGTCAGCTGGCCGGGCGTGATCGCGAGGTTCGTGCCCGAGACGATGACGGCGCCGTAATCGCCCTCGTCGTCGAAGATCGCGACGCTCATCCCCGAGCCCGCACCCGGCAGGATCGCCACGCCGGCGCGGTCGACCCCGGCGCGGTCGAGCCCCGCCAGCAGAGTGCGACCGAATTCGTCGTCGCCGACCGCGCCGACCATCGCGGTCGGGGCCCCCTGCCCGCTCGCCGCCACGGCCTGGTTGCCGCCCTTGCCGCCGAAGGCCGGGGCCCAGGCCCGCCCGGTCACCGTCTCGCCCTTGCGCGGGCGGTCCGGCGCGTCGACCGTGATGTCGTAGTGCAGGCTGCCGACCACGATCACGGCGGGAGGCGCCGTCCTGCTCTCCGGGCTCACGCCCGCCCCCGCGCGATCCGGTCGACCGGCACGGCGAGCAGGATGGGGCCGGACGGCGTAGGGGACTGCATGGGTTCCTCCTGGATCGATCGACGCGGCCGGTCCGCCGCCGGCTCGGGCGCTTCGCGGTGTCGTCAGAGCCCGAACATGGCCCGGCGGACGAGGTTCTGGCTCGCGACGGCGTCCTGGCGGGCGATGGCCCCGGCGAGGTCCGGGTCGGCGTCGAGCGTGTCGACGACCTTCAGCATCGCCGTCACGGTGGCGATGTTGGCCTCGCACTCGGCGACCGGATCGAGGCCGGAGAGGTCGGGGAAGGTGTCGAAGTAGATCGGCCCATGGAAGCCGTCGCGGCGGACTTGGCGCAGCAGCTCGATCGTCTGGATCGGGTGGACGGCGCCGACCATCAGCCCGTCGTCGCGCTTGGCGTAGCCGTCGTTCAGGTGCACGCCGAGGATGCGGCTGTGGCGCGCGATCAGCGCCGCCGCGAAGGCCGGCTGCTCGTCGGCGTAGAGCACGTGGGCGAAATCGAGCGTGACGCCGAGATTCGGCAGGCCGATCTCGCCTAGCGCCAGCAGCGTCGTGGCGCAGTCGGGCATCAGGCTGTAGGAGCGCGGCTCGTTCGGCTTGTACTCGATGCTGATCAGGCAGTCGGGATCGTGCTCGGCGACCTCGCGGATGCCCGCGATCTCGTCGGCCCAGAGCTTGGCGTAATCGGCCTGGAAGGCGTAGTCGAAGCCGTCCTGGCCGAGCCACAGCGTCATCAGCGAGCAGCCGGCCTCGCGGGCGGCGTCGATGCCGCGCTTCGTCAGGTCGATCGCCTCGCGCCGCACCGCCGGATCGGGGTTGGTGAAGGCGCCGATCTTGAAGGCCGGGTTCGAGTAGTAGCGCATCGCCAGGCCGTTCACGGTAAGGCCCAGGTCGCGGATCGCCGCTCCGGTCGCCCGCGCATCGCTGCCGAGATGGTCGGGATAGTTCAGGTCGACATCGGTGAGTCCGCGCGCGGTCGCAGCGCGGGCCGCCAAGTCCAGCGGGCCCGGCTTGCCGTGGCCGGCCGGCCAATAGGCATCGGGCTTCGAGGCGAAGGAGTTCAGCCGCGTCGCGAAGCGGACCGGGTCGGATGTCACGATCGAGTCTCCTGCGTTTGACCGGCACATCACATTTTTACGTGAAATTGTAAAGTACGTGGCTGCTCGCCAAGGATGCCCTTCGTCAGTGCTTCGCGAGAGACGCAGAGCGGAACCGTTTCGCAGGTGCGAGAGCGGGGGCCCGAAGCGGCGCGACCGAAACCGGCTTGACTCGTCCCTCGCTTCACGCATACCTGTGTTGCAGTGAATAACGCGACCGCAACACGACAGGTCGCGACCGGGTGGAGGGACGCAGCATGGATCGGCGCACCACGTTGAAGATGCTCGGTGGCCTGGCGGTGGCCGGGCCCCTCGGCGCCGGCCGGGCCTTCGCGGCCGCGCCGAAGACGATGGCGACGGTGGTCAAGGCCGCCGGCATTCCCTGGTTCAACATCCTCAACCAGGGGCTCGAGGCCGCCGGCAAGGAGTTCAACATCACCACCACGATGGTCGGCCCGGCCACGGTCGATCCGGCCCAGCAGGTCAAGCTGATCGACGACCTGATCGCCAAGAAGGTCGACGTGATCGGCCTCGTGCCGCTCGACGTGAAGGTGACGGGCCAGGCGGTGCAGCGCGCGCGCGACGCCGGCATCGTCGTGATCACCCAGGAAGGCGCCAACCAGGACGGCAAGACCTGGGACCTGGAGCTGATCAGCGCCAAGGGCTACGGCGAGATGCAGATGAAGGCGCTCGCCCGCGAGATGGGCGAGGAGGGCGAGTACGTCATCTATGTCGGCACGCTGACGACCCCCGGCCACAACGCCTGGGCGGATGCGGCGGTGGCCTACCAGAAGGCCCACTTCCCCAAGATGAAGCAGGCGGCCGACCGCTTCCCGGGCGCGGATCTCATCGACGAATCCTCGCGCGTGACCCAGCAGGTGCTGCAGGCCTACCCGAACGTGCGCGGCATCATGTCGATGGGCTCGAACGGCCCGATCGGCGCCGGCAACGTGATCCGCCAGCGCCGCCTGGAGAAGAAGATCGCCCTCGTCGGCACGACGATCCCGGCGCAGGCCCAGCCGCTGATCATGGCCGGCGCGATCCGCGAGGGCTTCCTGTGGAGCCCGAAGGATGCCGGCTACGGCATGGTGGCGGTCGCCCGCATGGCCCTCGACGGCACGCCGATCAAGACCGGCACCGAGATCCCGACGCTGGGCCGGGCCACGGTGGACGAAGCGCAGCGGGTGATCGAGGTCGATCGGGTGCTGACGATCAACAAGACGACGGTGGGCGATCTGGTGAAGCAGGGGTTGTGAGGCCGCCTGCCGGCACGGGAGGCTGTCCGGGGAAAGGACCCCCCTCCCCCCTCTGCGGGCCAGTGTGTTCACACATCTCGGTTTGAGTTCATTCCCCGTCAAATATCGCGCGCCTCTCCTCCCCCTTGTGGGGAGGAGTTGGAGGTGCCGGAGGAGCCTCGCGCTCTACGCGGCACCACCCCCACCCCTAGCCCCTCCCCACAAGGGGGAGGGGAAGCGCCCACGTTTACAAAGGGTTGGTTCTCGGAGGGCGAAGTGTGAATCCGCTATCCTCTGCGGGGGAGGGTTCACCCGCGCCTCGTCTTTCGCCCGGCATTCCAGTGATGCCGGCCGGCGCTCTTCCCTCGACACGGACCAAGCGATGATGTTCCTTGAACTGCGGGGCGTGTCGAAGCGGTTCGGCGGGGTGAAGGCCCTGTCCGACCTCGACTTCGACCTCGCGCGCGGCGAGATCCACTGTCTCGTCGGCGGCAACGGCTCCGGCAAGTCGACGATGATCAAGATCATCTCGGGCGTGCAGAGCCCCGATCCGGGCGGCCGCATCGTGGTCGAGGGGCGCGAGCATGCCAAGCTCACCCCGGTCGAGAGCAGCGCCCTCGGCGTCCAGGTGATCTACCAGGACCTGTCGCTGTTCCCGAACCTCACGGTGGCGGAGAACATCGCCATCGCGCAGCACCGCAACCTCGCCGGGCTGGTGAACAAGAAGGCGCTGCGGGCGACGGCGGAGGCGGCGATGAAACGCATCGACGTCGCCCTCGACCTCGACGAGCGGGTCGCCCACCTGTCGATCGCCCAGCGGCAGCTCGTGGCGATCTGCCGGGCCATCGCCGCCGATGCCCGCCTCGTCATCATGGACGAGCCGACCGCCTCGCTCACCCGCCACGAGGTCGACGCGCTCCTGGCGCTGACCCTCGAACTGAAGCGGCGCGACATCAGCGTTCTCTTCGTCAGCCACCGCTTCGACGAGGTCCTGGAGATCGCCGAGCGGGTCACGGTGATCCGCGACGGCGTGAAGCTCGGCACCTACGACGCCAAGGACATGACCGAGCAGCGCCTCGCGGTGCTGATGTCGGGGAAATCCTTCACCTACGAGACCGCCGAGCGCGCCGTGCCGCGCGAGCGCCCGGTCCTGAGCGTCGAGGGGCTGACCAAGGCGGGCGAGTACCGGGACGTCGGCTTCTCGCTCTATCCCGGCGAGATCCTGGGCCTCACCGGCCTGCTGGGGGCCGGCCGCACCGAACTGGCGCTCTCGCTCTTCGGCATGAACAGGCCGGATTCCGGCACGATCCGGATCGACGGCGAGCCGGTGACCTTCCGGTCGAACCGCGACGCCATCGCCCGCGGCATCGCCTACGTGCCGGAGGACCGGCTGTCGCTGTCCCTGGTCCTCGACCAGTCGATCGGATCGAACATCACGCTGCCGGTGCTCGACACGCTGAAGGACCGGATCGGCCTCTTGCGGCGCCGTCAGGAGGCCGGGCTCATCCGCGACTGGATCCGGGGCCTCTCGATCAAGATCGGCACGCCCGACGATCCGGTCCGCACCCTGTCGGGCGGCAACCAGCAGCGGGTGGTGATCGCCAAGTGGCTCGCCACCAAACCCCGCGTGCTGATCCTCGACAGCCCGACGGTCGGCGTCGACCTGCACGGCAAGGACGGCATCTACCAGCTGGTGAAGGATCTCGCGGCGCAAGGGCTCGCGGTGATCATGATCTCCGACGAGATCCCGGAAGTCCTCTACCATTGCGACCGCATCCTGGTGATGCGCGACGGCCAGTTGCACGGGGAAGTGATGGCCCACCATGTCACCGAACCCGAATTGAGGAGCATGGTCCATGCGTGAGCGATCGCGCTCGCCGGGTCGGCCGTTTCTGGCCCGCGCACCGCAGGAACTCCGGCTCGGGCTCGTCATCCTGGCGATGATCGTCGTCCTGACGCTGCTGCGGCCGAACTTCCTGAGTCTCCAGAACATCCTGGAGATGTTGAACGCCACCGCCTATAACGGCATCCTGGTGGCGGGCCTGCTGGTCGTGCTGATCGCCGGCGGCATCGACATCTCGTTCGCGGCGGTCGCCTCGGTGGCGCAGTACACCGCGCTCACCGTCGCCAACGCGACGGGGGCGGGCCTGGGCGAGGTCGTCGCCATCGCGGGCGGGATTGGACTCGCCCTCGGGCTGGTCAACGGGCTGCTCGTCAGCACGCTCGGCATCGCCAGCATCATCGTGACCATCGCGACCCAGAGCGTGATCTACGGCGTGCTCCTCACCGTGACCCGCGGCCAGGACATCTTCGCCCTGCCGGACTGGTTCTCGTCGGGGCTCGACCTCCTCGTGGTGAACGACGCCGAGGGCAACGCCTACGTGCTGAGCCTGCAGATCGTCGGGCTGGTCCTCGCCTTCGGGACAACCTGGTTCCTGCTCAACCGGACCCATTTCGGCCGCCAGGTCTTCGCGCTCGGCGGCAACGCCGAGGCGGCCCGCCGCGTCGGCTTCGGGACGATGCGGCTCAACCTGCTCGTCTACGGCTATATGGGCTTGGTCGCCGGCCTCGCCTCTCTGGTGCAGGCCCAGTACACCCAGTCGGTGTCGCCCACCGCCCTCGTCGGGCGCGAGCTCGAGGTGGTGGCGGCGGCCGTGCTCGGCGGCGCGAGCCTGGAGGGCGGCAGCGGCTCGGTCTTCGGCGCGATCCTCGGGCTCGCCCTCGTCGTCATCATGAAGAACGGCCTCGCGCTCCTCGGCGTGTCGTCCTACTGGTCGGACTTCTTCACCGGCCTCGTCATCGTCGCGGCCGTGGCCGCCATGGCGTCCCGCGCCCGCCGGCGCTGGCGCGATGCGCCGGGGCTCGCCTGATGCCGAATCTCCTGAATGCGATCGGCCGCACCAACCTGCGGCTCCTCGCCCTCCTCGCCGTCCTGTGCCTCGCGGCCGCCCCCCTCGTCGGCGACCGGCTCTTCGCCCCGGCGGGCCTGCGCTCGATGGCGTTCCAGTTGCCGGAGCTGGGGCTGCTCTCGCTGGCCATGATGGTCGCGCTGCTCTCGGGCGGCCTCGACCTGTCGATCATCGCGACCGCGAACCTCTCGGCGCTTGCGATGGCGGCGATCCTGAAGGCGATCCCCGACGGCACGTCGGGCGCGCTCCTCCTCGCCTGGGAGGCGGCTGCGCTGATCGGCGGGCTCGCGACCGCCGCCGTCATCGGCGCCCTCAACGGAACGCTGATCGGCTACCTGCGCGTCTCGCCGATCCTGGCGACCCTCGGTACCATGACCCTCGTCAAGGGCCTGGCGATCGGGCTCACCCGGGGCGGCGTCGTGTCCGAGTTCCCGCCCGAGATCCTGTTCCTCGGCGGCGGCACGGTCGGCGGCGTGCCGATGCCGCTGCTGCTGTTCGGGCTGATCGCCCTCGGTCTGGGCCTCCTCCTCACCCGCACGCCGTTCGGCGTCGTGGTGGCGCTGATGGGCTCGAACCAGCAGGCGGTGCGATTCTCCGGCATCGACACCCGGGCGGCTCTTTTGCGGATCTACGTCGTCACCGCCCTCGTCGCGGCCACCGCCGGCTTCGTCATGCTGGCCCGCTTCAACTCGGCCAACGCCTCCTACGGCGAGAGCTACCTCCTCGTCACGATCCTCGCCTGCGTCCTCGGCGGCATCAGCCCGACCGGCGGCTTCGGCCGGGTCGGCGGCCTCGTCCTGGCGCTGGTCGTCCTGCAGCTGATCTCGACTGCCTGCGTGCTCCTCGACCTCAGTCAGTTCCTGACGCTCGCGATCTGGGGCGGGATCCTGCTCGCGGTCAGCCTGATCGCGGCGGTCCGCGACCAGCTGCGCCCGGTCCTCGCGACCTTGCGGGGGCCGCTCATCCGCCCCACGGCGCCCCGCGGCCGGGAGGAGCCCTCATGCTGAAGGGACTCGACCGCGCCCTGTCGGCGGAGCTGCTCGGCGTCCTGATGGCGATGGGGCACGGCGACGATCTCCTGCTCTGCGACGTCAACCACCCCGCCGCCAGCATCGCCCGCCACACCGTCCACGGCCGGGTGATCGACATGGCCGGCTGCGATCTGCCTCGCGCCGCTGAGGCCATCCTCTCGGTGATGCCGCTCGACACCTTCGTGACGGCGCCGGTGTGGCGGATGCAGGTGGTGGGCGACCCCGACCGGCTGATGCCGGCGCATGCGCGGATGCAGGAGGTGGTCGACCGCGCCGAGGGCCGGCCGGTCCCGGTCGAGGCCCTGGAGCGCTTCGCCTTCTACGAGGCGGGCAAGCGCGCCTTCGCGGTCGTGCGCACCGCCGATCCCGGACCCTACGGCTGCTTCGTCCTGCGCAAGGGCGTGGTGTGAAGACGTGTTCGATCACCCCACGGACATGACACCCTCCGGGTCATTCCGGGGCCGCGGCAGCGGAGCCCGGAATCCAGAACCGCAGGTCTTTCAGAACAAGACGGACCGCATTCCGCTCGATTCTCATCCACCTGAGCGTCTGGATTCCGGGCTCCGCTGCGCGGCCCCGGAATGACCCGGAGGGCGTGGAGATCGGTGGAGGCAAAGCGACGAGGCTCTGAATCATCTCGGCTGGAACCGTGCAGAGGCCGATGTCTGGTACGAGCTTTGCCGGACGTGTGAGTGGCGCAGCCCGCGAGGAGACGGACGCGATGAGCGACGGGATGGATCCGAGGTCGGTCGGGCCGCGGATCCGTATGATGCGGCCGAACCTGACGCCGCTCGAGGCCAAGGTCGTCGACAGTGTGTTCGAGCGGCGCGACTTCAGCGCCGAGACCGCCCTGAAGGACGTGGCCGAGGCCGCCGGCGTCTCCGAGGCGATGGTGGTCAAGATCGCCAAGAAGCTCGGCTTCTCGGGCTACCGCGATTTCCGCCAGAACGTCGCCGACTACGTCCGTCTCTCGGTCGCCGAGATGGACGACGACCTGTCGCCCGACGATTCCGGCGCCGAGATCGTCGGCAAGGTCTTCCGGGCCTCGATCCAGGCGCTGGAGGAGACGCTGGCCATCGCCGACGTCGCCGCCTTCGAGCGCGCCGCCGACTTCATCGCGCAAGGCCGCCAGCGCGATTTCTACGGCATCGGCGGCTCGGCCCAGATCGCCCGCGACGTCGCCCACAAGTTCCTGCGGATCGGCATCCGCGCCTCGGTCTACGACGACGCCCACATGATGGCGATGTCGGCCTCGCTCCTCGGCACGCGGGACGTCGCGGTCGGCTTCTCGCATAGCGGCGCGACCCTGGTCACGCTGGAGGCGCTGCAGATCGCCCGGCGGCGCGGCGCCCGCACCATTGCGATCACCAACTACCCGCACTCGGCCCTGGCCGAGGTGGCGGACGTGGTGCTGTGCTCGACGGCCCGCGGCTCGCCGCTGCTCGGCGAGAACGCGGCGGCGCGCATCGCGCAGCTGAGCCTCCTCGACGCCATCTACGTGCTGGTGGCCCGGCGCGACATCAGGTCGGCGGAGGCGAACCTCGCGCTGACCCGGGACGCGGTGCGGGAGAAGCGGCGGGGGTGAGCGGGACCCCGGCCCCTCACGCCCGCACGAGCGGGCAACCGCCCTTGTCGAGGGGCCGGAAGGCCTCGTCGATCGGGGTCGTGCCGACGAGCTTGTAGTAATCGAAGGGCCCGCTGCTCTCGGAGGGCTTCTTCACCTCGAACAGGTAGGCCGGGCAGAGCTTGCGCCCGTCCTCGCGGATGCGGCCGGGGCCGAAGGCGTCGTCGTCGGTCGGCATCGCCTTCATGCGGTTGACGACGTCGACGCCCGAGGCCTTGGCGGCCGGCACGCCCATGTCGGCGACGGCCTTGAGGTAGTGCAAAACCGCCGAGTAGTTCGCGATCGAGGCCATGTTCGGGTACATGCCCCGGAGCCGCGGCAGCGCCCGGCGCGTCACCGCCCGGGTGCGGTCGTTCAGATCCCAGTAGAAGCTCTCGGTCAGGACCAGGCCCTGCGCCGCCGGAAGGCCGAGGGCGTGCACGTCCGACAGGAACATCAGCAGAGCCGCCAGCTTGAAGCCCTGCTGGGTCAGGCCGAACTCGGCGGCCTGCTTGATCGCGTTGACGGTGTCCGCCCCGGCATTGGCCAGCCCGATCACCTTGGCGCCGCTGCTCTGGGCCTGGAGCAGGAACGACGAGAAGTCGGCGGTCGACGGGAAGGGATAGCGCACGCTGCCGAGCACGCGCCCGCCATTGGCCTTCACGAAGGTGCCGGTGTCGCGCTCCAGCGCGTGGCCGAAGGCGTAGTCGGCGGTGATGAAGAACCACGAATCGCCGCCCGCCTTCACCATGGCGCCGCCGGTCGACTTCGCCAGCATGTAGGTGTCGTACATCCAGGAGATCGTGACCGGCGTGCACTGCACCCCGGTCAGGTCCGAGGTGGCCGCGCCGGTGTTGATGTAGGCCTTGTTCTTCTCCCGGGCGACCTGGTTGACCGCCAGCCCGACCGAGGAGGTCGGCACGTCGATGATCAGGTCGACGCCGTCGCGGTCGTACCATTGCCGGGCGATGCCGGCCCCGACATCGGGCTTGTTCTGGTGGTCGGCCGAGATCACCTCGACCCGGAAGCCGCGGGCGCCGAACTCGTCGACCGCCATCTGGGTGAGGGCGACGCCGTAGGGACCGCTGATGTCGCGATAGGGCCCGGACTGGTCGTTGAGGACGCCGATCCGGATCGTGTTCGCGGCTTGCGCCCGCGACGGCCGCGACAGCATCGGCATGAGGCCGAACCCGGCTCCGGCAGCCAGCACCTGACGTCGGGTCGTCCGCATCGGCGTGATCCTCTTACATCCCATCATCCTCTCGAACCATGAGGCTCGTTCGCGATACTTGTGTCAACGGCGAAACCGGCGTGTTGCCAAGATTTAATGCTGATGGCACGCGATTTTAACGCCTTTTTATGCTGCACTGCAAAGTGTCCATCGCGTGATTGTTCCCGGGCGATGGATGTCTAACCTCGTCTAACGTATCCCTTGGGATGAGGCGGCGCCGGATCGACGTCGAAAGCGACGGTTGAATACCCCGATGTTCGGCAGGCCTCGGTTGCACGAGCCCTAACGCGTCGCACCGGCGCCCCACTCGCAACGTGCGAGGGCGCAAGCGGGGCGATGCCGCCACACCCGAATCCGTTGTTCATACCATTTCGGTACCCGCCTTTCCCCTTTCCCGGACGACTGAAACGAAGTGGAAGGAGATCCGGGATCCAGCATAAGAAGTGCCGCGAAGCGGCTCAGCCTTTGCAACGTTGTAGACAGAAAGACGCTTCGCGACTTTTCGTGCTGGATCCCGGATCTCCTTCCGCTGACGCTTCAGTCGTCCGGGAAAGGGGAGAAGCGGACACCGAAGGTCCGCTTGAGAGTTCAGTCGCGATGCGTTGACGTGCAGGCGGACAGCAGACGAATGATATTACTAAATATTACGGTGACGGATAGATAAAAACTAACCCGCCCTGTTTTTGTGAGAGACAAGGTCGAGCGACCGTTCGAGGGTGAGCAGGATGTCATCGAGGGCGCTGGCCTGGGCGGGGCTGAGGCAGGACAGAAGCGTCTGCTCGCGCGCGAGCAGGAGCGGCAGGAGCTCCTCGTAGACCTCGCGCCCGCGCGGCGTGAGCTGGAGCATGATCTCGCGCCGGTCGTCGCCGCTCTCCAGGCGCTCGACGAAGCCGAGCGCGGCGAGCTGGCCGACGGCGCGGCTGATGCGGGATTTGTGCGTCCGCGTGCAGCGCACGACGTAGTTGGCGCTGCGCGGCGCGTCGTGCATGCCGAGCGTCGCCAGGACCCGCCATTCCGGGATGTCGATGCCGAAGCGCGCGTAGTCGGCCGCGAGCGCGTTGCTGAACTCGGTCGCGAGGCGGTTGAGCCGGAACGGCATGAAGCCGAGCAAGTCCAGACGGTTCATCCTCTGCCCCTCGCACCCTCCCGGCGCCGGGACGCGGCGTCGGAACAGGGCCTCATGCCGCTTGACGGTTGCGATCGCAACTGACTATGAATGGTTGCACTCGCAACAAGCACGGCTGCCGCCACTTTGCAACGCCGAAGCGCGCCGCCTGCCCGATCGGCCCGAATGGGTGATACGCTCACGCGCCGGACGGACAAGGCGGGACAGACCGGGGAGGAGGACCGCATGAGCAAGGGTTTCGCCAGCCAGGGTGACCTGGTCGAGAAGAAGGAAACCTTTTCGGAGTTGGCGCCGGGCGTCTACGCGCTGACCGCCGAGGGCGATCCGAATTCCGGCATCGTGGTCGGCGACGATTCGGTGCTGGTGATCGACGCCCGCGCCACCCCACGCATGGCCGGCGACCTCGTGGCCCGCGTCCGCGAGGTCACCGATAAGCCGATCCGCCACGTGCTGCTCACCCATTACCACGCCGTGCGGGTGCTCGGCGTCGCCGGCTATCCGGACCGGGTCAACGTCATCGCCAGCGACGTCGCCCGGGCGATGATCGTCGAGCGCGGGCAGCAGGACATGGATTCGGAGATCCAGCGCTTCCCGCGGCTCTTCCGCGGCAAGGAGGAGATCCCGGGCCTGACCTGGCCGACGCTGACCTTCCACGGCGAGATGACCCTGTGGCTCGGCTCGCGCGAGGTGCGGATCATCCATGCCGGGCGTGGCCACACCGCCGGCGACACCATCGCGTGGCTGCCGAAGGAGGAGGTGCTGTTCTCCGGCGACCTCGTCGAGTACGGCGCCACCCCCTATTGCGGCGACGCGCATTACGGCGACTGGCCCGCCACCCTCGACCGCCTGGAGGCCCTGAAGCCCAAGGCCCTGGTGCCGGGCCGCGGCGAGGCGCTGACGAGCCCGGACCGGATCCGCGAGGGGCTGGAGGGCACCCGGGCCTTCCTGCGCGACCTGTTCGCCATCGCCAAGGCCGGCGTCGCCGCCGGGCACGACCTCAAGACGGTCTATGCCCGGGCGATGAGCGAGATGCGGCCGACATACGGGCACTGGGTCATCTTCGAGCATTGCATGCCGTTCGACGTGAGCCGCGCCTACGACGAGGCGAAAGGGATCGACACCCCCCGGATCTGGACCGCCGAGCGCGACATCGAGATGTGGCGGGCGCTGGAGGGCTGAACCCCTCCCGCTAAGCAACACGAGAGCGACGCCCGGGCCAACCGGGCGCGCCGCCATCGCCCGAGGAAACGCCATGACCTCTCGCCCCCGCTTCGCATCCACACCATCGCTCGAATCTTGCGGCCGCCGGCCGGTCGTGGTGATCGGCGCCGGACCGGTCGGCCTCACCTGCGCCATCGACCTTGCGATGCGCGGCGTGCCGGTGGTGGTGCTCGATGACGACGACACCGTCGCGACCGGCAGCCGGGCGATCTGCTGGGCCAAGCGCACCCTCGAGATCTGGGACCGTCTCGGCGTCGGACAGCGCATGGTCGACAAGGGCGTGACCTGGCAGGTCGGGCGCGTCTTCCACGGCGCGCGCGAACTCTACCGCTTCGACCTGCTGCCCGAGGGCGGGCACCGTCGCCCGGCCTTCGTCAACCTGCAGCAATACACCGTCGAGGAATATTTGATCGCGCGGGCGGCGGAGTTGTCCGACCTGATCGCGCTGCGCTGGCGCCACGAGGTCACCGGCCTGACCCAGGGCCCCGACGGGGTACGCCTCGACATCGCGACGCCGGACGGCGCGACAATGCTCGAGGCGGAATGGGTGATCGCGGCGGACGGGGCGCGCTCTCCGACCCGGACCCGGATGGGCCTGCCCTTCCCGGGCCAGCGCTTCGAGGAGCGCTTCCTCATCGCCGATGTCAAGCTCGCCGACGCGTCGCGGCGGGCGGATTTCCCGACCGAGCGGCTGTTCTGGTTCGCCCCGACCTTCCATGCCGGCCAGAGCGCGCTCCTGCACCGCCAGCCCGACGATGTCTTCCGCATCGATTTCCAGCTCGGCCCCGAGGCCGATCCCGAGCTGGAGCGCCAGCCGGAGCGGGTGATGCCGCGGGTGCGGGCGGTGATGGGGGAGGACAACCCAGTCACCCTCGAATGGTGCTCGGTCTACTCGTTCCGCTGCGCGCGGCTGGAACGCTTCGTGCACGGGCGCGTGGTGTTCGTCGGCGACAGCGCCCACGTGGTGAGCCCGTTCGGGGCGCGGGGCGGCAACGGCGGCATCCAGGACGCCGACAACCTGTGCTGGAAGCTGGCGCTGGTCGTGCGCGGCGAAGCCCCCGAGAGTCTGATCGCCACCTACGACGAGGAGCGCGGGGCCGGCGCCGACGAGAACATCCTCAACTCCAGCCGCACCACCAATTTCATGACCCCGAAGACCCGGGCCGAGCGACATTTTCGCGATGGGGTGCTGGATCTCGCCGCGGAGGCGCCCTTCGCCCGCTCCCTCCTCAATGCCGGGCGCCTGTCGCGGCCGTGCAGCCTCGCCGGGATGGCGCTCCAGACCCCGGACCGGGTCCCGCTGGCCGGGGGATTGCTTCCCGGCGAGGCCTGCCTCGACGCCCCGGTCGTCGATGCGGCCGGCCGCAGCACCTGGCTGCTCGACCGCCTCGGCGGGTCGTTCGCGCTCCTGGTCCTCGCGGGAGCCGAGGTGCCCGATCTCTCCGGTCTCCCGCCCGGCCTGCGCTGCGTCGTCGTGGCCGAACGGCCGATGACCGTGCCGGGGGCCGAGGTGTTGTGCGACACGGATGGCCTCGTCGGGCGGCGCTACGGGGCCGGATCCGTGGCGGCCACCCTGATCCGGCCCGACGCGCACGTCGCCGCCCGCTTCGCGGCGCTCGACGGCGCGCAGGTGGCCGACGCGCTCGATCGTGCGCGCGGCCGGTCCGGCGCATCGGTCCAGGAGGCGGCGTGATGACGGCACGGTTGCGACAGGACGACGGCTTCGCCGGACGGGCGGACGAGGTCTACGAGACCCTGATCCGCGCGCATCACGGCTTGAGCGACGAGGACAGCGCGGCGCTCAACGCGCGCCTCGTGCTGATCCTCGCCCACGAGGTCGGCGATCCCGCTGTGCTGGCCGAGGCCATCGCGCTGGCGCGGCGCTCGCTCACCTTGGCGAGTTCTGATCATGCGGTGTCGGCCTGATCCGGCCGGCTTCAGAACAGAGTGCGCCTCCCCTCTCCCGTGTGGGAGAGGGGCCGGGGGTGAGGGTGCTACGGTTCTGAGTCTAGCTCAAAGTACCAAGCTGCCAACGCGACGCTCAGCGATCTACACGGAAGCGTGTCACCCTCACCCCTACCCCTCTCCCACACGGGAGAGGGGATCCCGCGCTCCAATTTTTTAAAGCAGATCGAGCAGAATACGTCATCACAGTCGCACTAGATCTTTCTCGGACCCGCTCAGCTCTTGGATCATCTTACGGCATGGGAGACCCATCCATGAACCAGCAGACCCGCCCCGCTCCGGCCGGCGAACCCGCCGCGCGGCAGATCCATCCGGGCTACCTGTCGGGCTTCGGCAACGGCTTCGAGACCGAGGCCCTGCCCGGGGCGCTTCCGGTCGGCCGCAACTCCCCCCAGAAGTGCCCCTACGGTCTGTATGCCGAGCAGATCTCCGGCTCGCCCTTCACCGCGCCCCGCACCACCAACGAGCGCTCCTGGCTCTACCGCATCCGCCCGACCGTGATGCACTGGGGCGCGTTCCGGAAGGTCGAGACCCGCTTCTGGCTCACCGCCCCGGCGCAAGCCCCCGACCTGCCGCCGGCACCTTTACGCTGGGACCCCATCCCGATTCCGACGGAGCCGCTCTCCTTCGTCGAGGGCCTCCGCACCATGACGACGGCCGGCGATGCCGGGGCCCAAGCCGGGATGGGCGCGCATCTCTACCTCGCCACCCGCTCGATGCAGGACGAGTATTTCTACAACGCCGACGGCGAGATGCTGGTCGTGCCGCAACAGGGCGCTCTCCGCTTCCGCACGGAGTTCGGGGTGATCGCGGTCGAGCCCGGCGAGATCGTGGTGATCCCCCGCGGCGTGAAGTTCGCCGTGGACCTGCTCGGCGGCCCGGCCCGGGGCTACGTCTGCGAGAATTACGGCGGCGCCTTCACCCTGCCGGAGCGGGGGCCGATCGGCGCCAACTGCCTCGCCAACCAGCGCGACTTCCTCACGCCGGTGGCCTCTTACGAGGACCGCGACGCGCCCGGCACGATGCTGGTGAAGTGGGGCGGGAATCTCTGGGCGGCCGAGATCGCCCACTCGCCCCTCGACGTGGTCGCCTGGCACGGCAATTACGCGCCCTACAAGTACGACCTCAGGAAATTCTCGCCGGTCGGCCCGATCCTGTTCGACCATGCCGACCCCTCGATCTTCACGGTGCTGACCTCGCCCTCCGAGACGCCCGGCACCGCCAACATCGACTTCGTGATCTTCTCCGACCGCTGGCTGGTGGCGGAGAACACCTTCCGGCCGCCGTGGTACCACCTCAACGTGATGAGCGAGTTCATGGGGCTGGTCTACGGAGTCTACGACGCCAAGACCGGCGGCGGCTTCCAGCCGGGCGGCGCCTCTCTGCACAACACGCTCCTGCCACACGGGCCGGACGTCGACGCCTTCGAGAAGGCCTCGACCGTGGAGCTGAAGCCCCACAAGCTGGAAGGCACGCTCGCCTTCATGTTCGAGACGCGGTTCCCCCAGAAGGTCAGCCGCTTCGCCGCTGAGACCCCGGCGTTGCAGAAGGACTACGGGACTTACGGGCGCAAGCTCGCCAAGCACTTCGATCCCACCCGGCCCGAGGCCCGCTGATGACGATTCTCGACCAGACGCACGACGCGGCCCTGCGCTCCTGGGTCCCGGGGGCCGACGGGCATCCCGATTTCCCGATCCAGAACCTGCCGCTCGGGGTGTTCTCGCCCGCGGGCGGCGCTCCGCGGGCCGGAATCGCGATCGGCGACCACATCCTCGACCTGACGGCGCTGCTCGCCACCGGCCTGCTCCAGGGCGAAGCGGCGCGCGCCGCCGAGGCCGCCGGGGGCGGCGCCCTCAACGCCCTCCTCGCCCTCGGGGCGGGACCGCGCCGGGCCCTGCGGGCGCAGGCGTCGGAGTTGCTGCGCGAAGGCGCGGCCGAACGCGACCGGATCGCGCCGCTCCTGCACGAAGCGAGCGCCTGCACCCTGCACCTGCCGGCCCGGATCGGCGACTACACCGACTTCTACGTCGGCATCCACCACGCCGAGAATATCGGCAAGCAGTTCCGGCCCGACAATCCGCTGCTGCCGAACTACAAGCACGTGCCGATCGGCTATCACGGCCGCGCCTCCTCGATCCGGCCCTCCGGCACCCCGGTGCGCCGGCCGCGCGGCCAGTCGAAGGCGCCGGACGCAGCCGCGCCGAGCTTCGGCCCCTCCGCCCGCCTCGACCTCGAACTCGAGCTCGGGGTGTGGATCGGCCCCGGCAACGAGCTCGGCACGCCGATCCCGATCGGCGAGGCGCAGGACCACATCGCCGGCTACTGCCTGCTCAACGACTGGTCGGCGCGGGACATCCAGGCCTGGGAGTACCAGCCGCTCGGGCCCTTCCTCGCCAAGAACTTCGCCTCGACGATCTCGCCCTGGATCGTCACCCCGGAGGCCCTGGCGCCGTTCCGCATCGCGCCAGCCGCGCGGCCGGAGGGCGATCCGGCGCCCCTCCCCTACCTCCTCGACGAGGCCGACCAGGGGAGCGGCGCCCTCGACCTCAGCCTCGACGTGCTGCTGGTGACCCCGGGCCTGCGCGAGGCCGGCCTTCCCCCGCACCGGGTCTCGGCCTCGAACGCCCGGCACATGTACTGGACGGTTGGACAGATGGTGGCCCACCACGCCAGCGGCGGCTGCAACCTGCAGCCGGGCGACCTCTTGGGGACGGGCACGATCTCCGGGCCGGACCGCACCGCCTGCGGCAGCCTGGTCGAGGCGACGCTCGGGGGCCGGGAGCCGCTGCGCCTCGCCTCGGGTGAGGAGCGCCGGTTCCTGGAGGACGGCGACGAGATCATCCTGCGGGCCCGCGGCCTCCGCGAGGGTTTCGCCCCGATCGGCTTCGGCGAGTGCCGGGCGGTCATCCTTGGGGCGGTCGCATGAAGCTCTACGGCTACTGGCGCTCGACCTCGTCCTACCGCCTGCGCATCGCGCTGGCGCTCAAGGGCGTGACCCCGGACCAGATCCCGGTGCACCTCGTGCGCAACGGCGGCGAGCACCGGAGCGAGGCCTACCGGCGGATCAACCCGCAGGCGCGCGTGCCGAGCCTCGCCCTCGACGACGGCAGCGTGCTGATCCAGTCCCCGGCGATCATCGAGTACCTGGAGGAAGTCTTTCCCGATCCGCCGCTCCTGCCGGCGGACCCGGTCGCACGGGCGCGGGTGCGGGCCGTGGCGGCGATCATCGGCTGCGACATCCATCCGCTGCACAATGTCGGGCCGCTCAACCACCTGCGGCGCGATTTCGGCCAGTCCGAGGAGGCGGTCTCGGCCTGGATCGGGCGCTGGATCTCGGAGGGCTTCGCGGCGGTCGAGGCGCTGATCGACGACGAGGGGTATTGCTTCGGCCCTGAGCCGGGCCTCGCCGACGTCTACCTGGTGCCGCAGGTCTACGCCGCCCGCCGCTTCGCCGTCCCGCTGGAGGCGTTTCCACGGATCGCCCGCGCTGCGGCGCTCGCCGAGGCGCATCCGGCCTTCCAGGCCGCCCACCCCTCGCGCCAGCCCGACGCCGAATAGTCCGGGGGATGCCCCGCGCGGTCCCGACGGCCCTTTCCCGGTCAGCCCTCGGCCCGCGCGGCGCGGCGGGGGGCTCGGCCGCGGCCTCCGTCGCGCCCGCGCGGTAGCCGAGCCGGGCGGAGATCTCCTGGCCGAAGGCGCGGGCCCGCGCCACGGTGGGGCTCGCCTGGCCGAGATCGACCGCGCTCTCGGGGCCGATCAGGGTGAGGGCGCATTGGAGCTGGCCGGTATGGTCGAAGATCGGCACCGCGATCGCGTTGATACCGGGAACCGGACTGCCGGCGGTGGTCGAGCAGCCCTCGATCCGGATCCGCTCGGCGGCTGTCGCGAGGGCGGGCAGCGAGGTCGGCACGCCGATGCCGCGCCCCTGCGATCCGGCGCGCAGCTCGGCCTCGACCAGCGGCGCGACGATGCGCGGCGAACAGGCGGCCCGTCGCCGTTCCCGTGAGCGTGTAGACGCCCATCCGCTCCGGCTACCTGAAGACCGGCCGGACCCTCGCCGAGCTCGCCCGCAACGCCGGCATCGACGCGGCCGGCCTGGAGGAGACGGTCGCGGCCTCGAATCGCGACGTGCAGGGCGGGGAGGACCGGGCCTTCGGCAAGGGCTCGACGGCCTATAACCGCTTCAACGGCGATCCGGACTTCACGCCCAACCCGTGCCTTGCGCCGATCGCGACCGGGCCGTTCTACGCCGTCGAGGTGGTGGTGGGCGATCTCGGCACCTTCGCGGGTTTGCGCTCCGATGGTCACGCCCGCGTCCTCGACCGGGCCGGCCGCCCGATCCCGGGCCTCTACGCCGCCGGCAACGACATGGCGAGCATCATGGGCGGCAACTATCCGGGCGGCGGCATCACCCTCGGTCCGGCGCTCACCTTCGGCTACATCGCCGGTCGCCACCTTGCCGGGGACGCCGCCCTCGCGCCGGCCCGGCCGGATGCGGCGTGACGAGGGGTCTGTTCGACCAAGGACGAGGCGCACCTTCCGGTTTTCCTGTAAGAGCCTGTTCGATTGCCGAGTAGATTTTGTCCCACCCATGACCTCATCCTGAGGTGCGAACGAAGTGAGCCTCGGAGGCCTCCGGAACTCTCCGCGATTCCTGGATGCCTCCTTCGAGGCCGCTGCACGGCACCTCAGGATGAGGTCGTGGATGGGATAAAATCTGCCCATCAGCCAAACAGGCACTCAGAAGCTGTTTGGCTTGCCCAACGCTGCCAAACCCACCGGGTCATTCCGGGGGCGCGCAGCGGAGCCCGGTATCCGGACGCTCAGGTGGACGAGGACGAAGCGGGATGCCTTTCGCGCGATCCTGAACCTTCCGCGGTTCTGGATTCCGGGCTCCGCTGCGCGGCCCCGGAATGACAGGCAGGCTGTCGATTCTGGGGGCTTCGATGGAATAGGGCCTCACCGGCACGCCAACCCTCGCTCTCGCTCGAATCCAGTTCCGGCCGAGGAACGTGGGAGGGCGGCGGCGGGTTCGCGTGAACCTGGCAGTTATCCACGGCGCAAAGCAGCGCGCGGCCGCCTTGCGGTTCACGACGATCGACGCTGCCTCGCTCCGATCGACGCCATCGACGATAGCGAATCGTGATTCCGGAAAGCCTGTCTTGTCTGGCACATTCGTCTTGCGGTTGCGAGTCGAAGGCGCGACGGATCGAAATACGCTGCCTTCTTCGTCTTCTGAAGATTCGAAAAATCTGTCAGCCGAAGGCGTTTCAAGAATCTGTTTCTATAGTTTTGATTCTAGGTTTTAGGTCTGCGGGGCCCCCTCAAGCCCCTGGCGGTTAAGGTAATTTTTAGAATCCAGGAGTCCCAAGTACGGCGCTGCCGGATCGATCTACGCCGCCGACAGAATGATGTACGGCGCGCCTGGGAGCGATGTACGCCGGAATCCGACTTATCCACAGTTGTCCACAGGCCCGGTTTTTGTCACGCGGGGGGCGGACCGATGTACGGCCCCTGGCAAAACAGGAGGCCCCCCGATTCGCTTTTTGGCAAAGCCGGGCGGACCGAAATACGGGGGTTTTGGCAGTCCCCTCCCCGTCCGCCTCGCCGCCCGGTTTTGTCACGGATCGGCGGACCCATGTACGGCCGATTTGTCATTGGTCCGGTTCACCATGCGCAACACCGGCTCGCGCTCGCCGTCGATGATGCTGAGGTCGTAATCCGGCAGGGGCACCGCCGCCTCGACGATCTCCTTGATCGCCTGACGGAACTTGTGCTTGGGCAGCTTCGAGCCGCTGCGCTTGTGCAGCTCGGTCATGCCGTAGCGCGCCTCCGTCTGCCCGGCGGCCTTGCGCGCCAGCCGGTACAGGAACTTGGCGATCGGCCGGGTGATCAGGAAGTAGTCCGGGTTCAGCGTCAGGATCGACGGCTTGCCGTCCGGCTTGACGACGCCCTCGTAGACCCAGTCCGGGATGTCGATCTCGACCTGGTCGATGCGGTCGGCGCTGGTGCGCGACACCACCTTGTAGCGGCCGATCAGCGGGAACGCCTCGGTCTCGCGCCGGCGCGTCTTCGCCCGGTCGCTCGACAGGTTGGTGATCTTGATCCGCGTCGCCTGGAGGCGGTCGAGCGCGCGCTCGAGGTCCTCGTACTGCTTGCCGCCGAGCTCGCGCCGGCAGAACTTCAGGATCTCGGACGCCGCCGGGCGGTAGGTCCGGGGCGGCAGCGACGGGCGCAACCCCTTCGAATCGTCGATCCGGTACTGCCGCGTCTGGTCCGCCAGGTGCGAGATCATGTTGATGACGATGTCGTAGTCGTAGGCCGTGGCGAGCCCGACCTCGGCGCCGCCCTCCACCGTGATGACCGAATCCTTCAATTCGTAGCGGATCACCCCCTCCCCCGTCGTCTTCGACAGGGCGAAGGGCGCGATGTCCATCAGGTTCATGTCGTCCTTGATCGGGGCGTCATGGACGGTCGGCACGAAGAACGCCATCTGGGCGTCGTCGATCGGCGGCGGGCGGACGAGGGCGCGCGGCTGGCGCGGCACCTCGTGCTCGATGATCTTGGCGACCTCCTCGGAGCGGATCGCCTCGGCCAGGATCGTGAGGGATTTCCGGAGCGGCTCCCCCTCCTCGAATTCGGCCAGCTTCAGGTCCGCGAAGGAGCGCCGGCTGTAGAAGCGCCGGATGCGGCTGAGCCCGTCCTTCGTCAGGGGGACGAATGGGTCGCCGCGCAGGTGCGCGACCTGCTGGGCGATGCCTTGCAGGTATTCGTTCTTCTCGTGCAGCGAGAGTTGGGCGAACTCCTCGCGCGTCTTGAGATGCAGCTTCGCCATCGGCACACCAGTTCCTCAAGCGCTACCATAGCACGGCATCGCCTTGCGTAGTCGTCTCGCCCGGTCCCGCTTCGTGGTCGCACCGGCCTTTCCCCGGAATCGTATCGCGCGCCGTGGCGCATGGGTCGAACTCCGCCGCCCGATAGCCCCGGTCGATCCGGCGGTGTCGAATCCCCCTCCCCTCTCGATCGGCGGGCCCGGCGGCTTCGAACGGGCCAGCCCGTTCCAGACACGCAGCGTCATCCCGGAGCTCGGCGAAACCGAGAACCCGGGATGACGTCGAGAGGTGTCGGCGCGGGGGCCGGGTCGACCGACGCGACTGCCGGCCCGGACGCCCCGCCGGCAGGCACGCTGCCGCAAAAATAAACAAGCAACGATGTATAAACATACTTGCATGTTTGTTTATGCCGGACGATGCTGACCCGAGGTGAGCGCAGGAGCCGCTGGACATGGCCGAGGCCCGCAAGCGCCGGACGCAGCAGGAGCGGTCGGCCGAGACAATCGACGCCATCCTGAACGCGACGATCGACCTGCTCTTTGAGCGCGGCTTCTACCGCACGTCGGCGACCGATATTGCGGAACGGGCCGGCGTCTCGCGCGGCGCGCTGAACCACCACTTCGCCTCGAAGGAAGACGTCGTCGTCTCGGCGATCCGGCACCAGCTGCAGGCGAGCACCGCCCGGCTGCATGTGATGGCGCGGACCATCCGCGAGCGCGGCGGCTCGACCGACGAGGTCGTCGACTTCATCTGGTCGCTCATGACCGACCGGCTGTACTTCGTGACCATGGAGTACCTGCCGGAGGTCCGGCACAACCCGGACTTCAAGGACAAGGTCGTCGTCGTCGTCAAGGAGTTCCACGCCGGCCTGGAGGCGATCTGGTCCGTGCTGGCGGAGCAGTTCGGCACCGACGTCGTGCGCACCGCGACGATGATGAACGCCACGATGTGCACCGTGCGCGGCATGATCGCCCAGTCGGCGAGCAAGGACGACGCCCGGTACTTCGACGATCTTCTGAACTACTGCAAGGAGCAGGTCGCCCGTGAGATCGACAGGATGAAGCCCGCCTCCGAGCCGTCCCGGCGGCACAGCGTCGGAGGCCGGTCGTGACCCGCCCTGCCCTTTCGAAACCCGCCCCCTCGGACTCCGTCGCCCTGTCGGTCCGCGACGTGAAGCTCTCCTTCGGCGGGTTGCGCGCCCTCGATGGCGTCAGCTTCGACGTCGCGCCGGGCCGGGTGACCGGGCTCGTCGGCCCGAACGGCGCCGGCAAGACGACGCTCTTCAACGTCGTCTCCGGCCTCCATCGGGCGCAGTCGGGTGCGATCACCTATGCGGGCCGGCGCATCGAGGGCGAGAGCCCGCACCGCATCACGCAGGCCGGCCTGGTGCGCACCTTCCAGATCGCCCGCGGCTTCCCCGCCCTCACGGTGTTCGAGCACCTGATGGTCTACGGCGTGCGCCAGCCCGGCGAGAGCCTGATGACCGCGATCCTCGGCTCCGCCGCCGCGCGCCGGCGCGAGGCGGAACTGGCCGAGACGGCGCTCGCGGTCGCCCGCCGCCTGCGCCTGTCGCACGTCATCGACAACCGGGTGACCGACCTGTCGGGCGGCCAGAAGAAGCTCCTGGAGATCGGGCGCGCGCTGATGGCCGAGCCCGGCATGATCCTGTTCGACGAGCCGGCCGCCGGGGTGAACCCGACGCTCGCCGAGGAGATCGGCGACGAGCTGCTGGCGCTCGCGGCCGAGGGGATGACCGTCCTGCTCATCGAGCACGACATGGCGCTGATCGAGCGCCTGTGCCGCCACGTCGTCGTCATGGCCCGCGGGCGCACCCTGGCGGAAGGGACGTTCGACGAGGTTCGCGAGAACCGCGAGGTCCAGGACGCCTATCTCGGAGGGCGGCGCTGATGCTGCTGGAGGCCCACAACCTCGTCGGCGGCTACCCGTCGGCCGAGCAGATCGTGAAGGGCGTCGCTCTCTCGGCCGATGCGGGCGAGCTCGTGACGATCATCGGCCCGAACGGAGCGGGCAAGTCGACGGCGCTCAAGCTCGTCTCCGGCCTGCTCCGGCCCGCCTCGGGCACCGTCCGGCTCGCCGGGCAGGACATGGCCGGGCGCTCGCCCCAGGCGCTCGCCCGTGCCGGGCTCGGCTTCGTGCCGCAGGAGCGCAACGTCTTCGCCTCGCTCACCGTGGCAGAGAATCTCGACATGGGCTGCCTCTTCGCCCCCCGCGAGACCAAGGCCCGGGCGGAAGAGGCATTCGCGCGCTTCCCCGTCCTCGCCGAGAAGCGGCGGGCGGCGGCCGGCACCCTGTCGGGCGGGCAGCGGCAGATCCTCGCCATGGCGATGGCCCTGATGGCGCGGCCGACCGCGCTCCTCCTCGACGAGCCGACGGCGGGCCTCAGCCCGGCGGCGGCCCACGATCTCTTCGCCACCATCCGGGCCATCGCCCGCGACGGGCTCGCGGTGCTGATGGTCGAGCAGAACGCCCTCGAGGCGCTCGCGATCTCCGACCGCGCCACCGTGCTGGTCGACGGGCGCAACCACCTCGACGGCCCGGCATCCGCGGTCGCCGACGACCCCGACATCCGCCGCCTCTTCCTCGGTGGCCGCTCCTCGAAACCCACCACCCCGTCCGCCTCACCCCCCGTCCAGGACGTCTGAAACGAAGTGGAAGGAGATCCGGGATCCAGCGCGAAAAGTCGTGAAGCGTCCTTGTGTCGACAACGGTGCAACATTCAGAGCCGCTTCGCGGCACGTCTCTCCTGGATCCCGGATCTCCTTCCGCTGACGCTCCAGTCGTCCGGGAAAGGGGAGCGTTACGACAAAAGTTTGCTGGCAAGACAGGCCAGTCTTCGCTGCCGCGCTTTGACGGAAGCCAAGCACAACCCATCCCTGAACACCTGACAAGTGAGCCAAGAACCATGATCGCTCGTCGCACATTCCTCGGATCAAGCCTCGCGCTCGCCGGCACGCTCGCCATGCCGGCTGCCTCGCGCGCCCAGTCGGGTCCGATCCGCATCGGCACCCTCACCCCGCTGACCGGCGCCGGCGGCGCCTACGGGCCCGTCATGGCGAACGTCGCCAAGCGCGCGGCCGAGGAGATCAACAAGGCCGGCGGCGTCAACGGCCGCGAGCTCCTGGTCGTCTCCGAGGACGACCAGACCAATCCCGAGGCGGGCCTGCGCGCCGCCCGCAAGCTGATCGACGTCGACAAGGTCGCGGCGATCATCGGCACCTGGGCCTCCTCGGTCACCACCGCGGTGGCGCCGGTCTGTTGGGAATCCGGCACTTTCCTGGCGACGGTCTCGGGTGCCGATTCGATCACGCTCCTGCCGCATCGCGGCTTCCTGGTGCGCACCCAGCCGAACACCACCCTGCAGGGCCGCAAGTTCGGCGAGTTCGCGCTCGAGAGCGGCGCCAAGACCGTCGCCTTCCTGTCCCCGCAGACCCCGTTCACCGACAGCCAGTACGCCGAGATCACCAAGGTGGTGACGGCGGCCGGCGGCAAGACCTCGAAGCTGATCTACGACGACAAGAAGACCACCCTGCGCACCGAGGTCGATTCGGTGCTCAGGACCAAGCCCGACGCGATCGTGATGGGCGGCTACACCACCGACACCGCCGTGCTCGTGCGCGACCTCTACCGCGCGAGCTACCGCGGCAAGCTCCTGGGCTTCGGCTACGCGGTCAACAAGCAGCTCGTCGAGGCGCTGCCGCCCGACGTGAGCGAGGGCATCCTGACCCTCTCGCCCTCGGCTGCGGCGGAATCGAATGGCTACAGGCACGTCGCGCGCCTGGCTGGCGTCGAGACGCCCGACACCTATAGCTGCCAGGTCTACGACCAGCTCAACCTCGTGGCGATGGCGCTCGGGCTCGGCCGCGGCGACACCGGCAGCGTGATCAAGGCCAACATCCGCTCCGTGTCGCAGGGCGGCGGCGAGCGCGTCGACAACGCGGTCGACGGCCTCAAGCTCGTCGCCGCCGGCAAGACGATCGATTATGACGGCGCCTCCGGCCCTTGCGACTTCACCGAGACCGGCGACGTCGCCGACGCCAAGTTCCGCTACGAGCAGGTCCGCGGCGGCAAGATCACCCTGATCAAGATCGCCTGACCATGGAGGCCCTCCTCCAGACCCTCGTGAACGGGCTCGTGGCGGGATCGCTCCTCGCGGTCCCGGCCTTGGGGTTCAGCGCGATCTTCGCGGTGCTGCGCTTCCCCAACTTCGCCGTCGGCGCGCTCGCGACGGCGGGCGCCTACGGCGCCTGGCTCGCCAATACGAGCCTCGGGGCGCCGGTCGCCCTGGCGATCGTCGTCGGCTTCGTCGTCGCGGGCCTCGTCGGCGTCGCGGTCGAGGTCGCGGCGCTCGACCGGCTCGGGCGGGCCGGTCCCCTGATGAAGGCGATCGGCTCGCTCGCCGCCGGCATGCTGCTGGAGAACGTCATCCGCTTCGCCTTCGGCAACGACCTCAAGGCGTTCGACCTGCCGCTCGCCCGCGACATCGTCGTCGGGCCGATCCGGATCGGCCCGCAGCAGCTCGCGAGCGTCGGATTCGCGCTCGCCGCGATGGCGGCTTTCTGGGCCTTCCTGTCGCTCTCGAGCCTCGGCCGGTCGATGCGGGCGGTCGCCGACAACCCGGACCTCGCCCGGCTCAAGGGCGTCGACCCGACCCGCGTCGCGCTCGTGACGGTGTTCCTCGGCGCGGGTCTCTGCGGCGTCGGCGGCACCCTCGTCGGGCTCGACGCCTCGCTCGATCCGCTGACCGGCGGGCGCGTGCTGCTCTCGGTCTTCGCGGCCGCTGTGGTCGGCGGCCTCGGCAGCATCCCGGGCGCGGTCGCCGGCGCCTTCCTGATCGGGATCACCGAGGAGATGTCCTCGCTCGCCCTCGCGCCCGCCTACCGGCTGGCCGTCAGCTTCGCGGTGATCTTCCTCGTCCTCAGCTTCCGGCCCTCGGGCCTCCTCGGCCGGGCCGTGCAGTGACGCGATGCTGACCTACCTCCTCTTCGCCCTCGTCATCGGGTCGATCTACGCGCTCCTGGCGCAGAGCCTGATGCTGTCCTGGGGGCTCGCGGGCCTCGTCAATCTCGGGCTCGCCGGCCTCTTCGCGCTCGGCGCCTACGCCTCGGCCATGGCGACGACCTGGGGTCACGCGCCGATCCCCGCAGGCGTCGTCCTCGCGATGGTGGTCGGCGGCGCCGTCGGCCTCGTCGTCTGCTTCTCGACGCTCAAGCTGCGGGACGACTACCTCGCCATCGTGACGCTGGGCTTCGCCGAGGTGGTGCGGGTCGTGGCCTCGAACGAGGTCTGGCTCACCGGTGGGACCGACGGCATCCCGGGCGTGCCCGTGATGGTGCCGCGCGACCTCGGCCTCGGCTTCCATGCCGGCACGCTCGCCATCGTGCTGGCGGCGGTCGCCCTCGTCTACGCGCTCCAACGCCGCCTGCTCGCCGCGCCCTGGGGCCGGACGTTGCGGGCGATCCGCGAGGACCAGATCGTGGCCTCGGTCGCCGGCAAGAGCACCGTGCGCTTCAAGGCCCAGGCCTTCTGCATCGCCTCCGCGATCGCGGCACTCGCCGGCGCGCTCTACGGCCACTACACCAGCTACGTCGCGCCGGACCAGTTCCAGCCGCTGGTCACGATCTACATCTTCCTCGCGGTGACCGCCGGCGGCAACGCCCGCCCGGCCGGCGCGGTGATCGGCGCCTACGCCCTCGTCGCCTTCCTGGAATCGACGCGCTTCGTGGCCGAGCTGGTGCCGGGCCTCGCCCCCGTCCAGGCGGCTTCCTTGCGCGAGATCATCGTCGGCCTCGGCCTCCTCCTCGTCCTCAGCGTGCGGCCGAACGGCATCCTGCCGGAGCGGTCCCAGAAGGCACCCGCCCGATGAACGATCGGCTCGATCCCCTCGCCCCCATCGCCGAGACCCTGGCACGGGACGCGCGTCCCGAGGCGGCCTTCGCGGCCGTCGAGGGCGCGCTCCAGACCCTCCTCGGCCACCGGCTCTTCACCGTGCTCCTGTGCCGGCCCAGCGACGAGGTCGAGCGGGCCTACTCGTCGGATCCGGCCAACTATCCCCTCGGCGGGCGCAAGCGCTTCGCGTCGACGCCCTGGGGCGAGCTGGTGCTCAAGCGCCGCCAGCCCTTCCTCGGGCCCGACCGCGCGGCGCTCCGCTGGGCCTATGCCGACCACGCCCTCATCGAGAGCCTCGGGCTCGGCAGCGCCATGAATGTCTGCGTCGAGCACGGCGGCGACCTCCTCGCCGTGCTCGCCCTCCTCCACGAGGAGGGCCATTTCCACGATCCGCGCCAAGTCGCGACCGTGCGGGCGGTGACGCCGTTCCTGATCCCGGCCCTGCATGCGCTGCGCGGCTGACCTCTCTCGGGGTCATCCCGGGGCTCGGCGAAGCCGAGAACCCGGGATCCATAACCGCTGACGCTTCAGAAAGAGGCGGACGGCGTTCCGCTTTATCCTGAAAGGTCAGCGGTTATGGATCCCGGGTTCCGCTGCGCGGCCCCGGGATGACGCGGTGGGCTTCAAGCCGGTCGGCCCACGCGACTATCCGCTGATCCGCGATCCGGACGCCCGCCTTCGGCATTCCGGACAAAGCGCGGTCCGACCGCCTTCGCATCGAAGCTTGCGCGGGGCTTACGCCCGCCTCGACCCCTCACCCTAAGCCCGTCCCAACATCTCGTTTACGGTGTTATGGTGAATCCCGCCGTTTCACCGTGAACGAGGCAGGGTCGATGAATCAGTACGTCCAGCCGGGCGGGCCGCTGGCGCCGAGCCAGATCGCGGGCCACGACGCCCAGATCCTGGGCGCCAAGCTCCGCGAGATCGCCTCCGTGGTCTTCTCGCCGGCCGAGGCCAAGACGCTGCGCCGGTTCACCTCGGGCGAGGTCGCGCGCATCCTCGGGGTGACCGACAGCCGGATCCGGCAGCTCCCCCCTGCCCTCCTGGTCTCCGAGCCCGAGGTCGCGCCCGGCGGACGCCGGCTCTTCACCCTCGCCGACATCCACGCGCTCCGCGCCCATCTCGACGAGATCGACCGCGTCGGCCGGCGCTACATCCCGCACCGCGATCCCGCCAAGGGCGAGCACCTCCAGGTCATCGCGTGCGTGAACTTCAAGGGCGGCTCGGGCAAGACCACGACCTCGGCCCATCTCGCCCAGTCGCTGGTCCTTCGCGGCTACCGGGTGCTCGCCATCGACCTCGACCCTCAGGCCAGCCTCTCCACCCTGCTCGGGGTCCGGCCCGAGAACGAGCGCGAGCCCTACCCCACCATCTACGACGCGATCCGCTACGGCGACCAGCGCCGCCCGCTCGACGCGGTGATCCGCCAGACCTACTTCACCGGCCTCGACCTTGTGGCGGCGGACCTGGAGCTGGAGGTCTTCGAGTTCGAGGCGCCGATGCATTCCGCCCGGCGCAAGGCCAACGACCCGGAGCCGCCGTTCTTCGCCCGGATGGGCCTCGCCCTGACCGAGGTGGCGGACCGCTACGACGTCGTGGTGATCGATTGCCCGCCGCGCCTCGGCTACCTGACGATCGCGGCGCTCTGCGCGGCGACCGCGCTCCTCATCACCATCCACCCGCAGATGCTCGACGTGTCGAGCATGCGCCAGTTCCTGACCATGATGGACGAGATCATGGAGCCGGTGCGCGAGCAGGGCGCTGCCCCGACGCATGACTGGTTCCGCTATCTCGTCACCCGCTTCGAGCCCCAGGACACGCCGCAGACCGAGGTGGTGGCGATGCTGCGCGGCCTGTTCGGCGAGCGCGTCCTGACGAAGGCGATGCTGCAATCGGCGGCGGTCTCGAATTCCGGCCTGCGCGGCCAGACCGTCTACGAGACGCCCCTGCGGCGCGACGAGGTCACGGGATCGACCTACCGCCGGGCGCTGGACGCCCTCGACGCGGTCAACGGGGAGATCGAATCGCTCATCACCCGCGCCTGGGGCCGCAAATGAACCAGAAGAAGCGCCTCAGCGCGATCATGGGCACGCCGGTCCAGCCCGACGCCCCGCATCCCGCCTCGCCTGAGACATCAACGGGTTACACCCCTGTAGCAGGTGCTACGCCGCCTAGCCCTGTCCCGGAGAAGCGCCCGGCGGCGGCCCGCTCGATGGCCGCGATGTGGGCCGCGTCCCGGCCCGCTCTCCCTGAGGCCGACGGCGCGGTGATCGAGCTCGATCCCGACCTGTGCCTGCCCTCGTCCATCGCCGACCGGGTGCCCGACGTCACGGACCGCGCCTTCGACGCCTTCGTCGCGCAGATCCGCGAGGAGGGCCAGCATACGCCGATCCTGGTGCGGCGGCACCCCAGGGAGGGCGGCCGCTACGAGATCGCCTACGGGCGCCGCCGGACGCGGGCGGCCAAGGCTCTCGGCCAGCCGGTCCGGGCCGTGGTGCGCGAGCTCAGCGACGCCGAGCTCGTCGTCGCGCAGGGGTCGGAGAACCTGGCGCGGGAGGACCTGTCCTACATCGAGCGGGCGCATTTCGCCCGCAACATGGAGCAGGCCGGCCTCTCCCGGGAGGTGATCCTCCGGGCCATGGGCGTGCACCGGCCTGACCTCGCCAACTACCTCTCGGTGGCCGAGGCGATTCCCGCTCCCGTGCTCGCCGCGATCGGGCCGGCGCCGAAGGTCGGGCGCCCCCGTTGGCTGACGCTGGCCGACCGGATCAAGGGCGCGACCCCGCAGCAGGTCGAGGCCGCGCTTGCCGCCCCGGAGCTCGCCGGCAAGGCTTCGGACGAGCGCTTCGCGGTGATCCTGGCCGCGCTCGCCGCTCCGCCGCCGCGCAAGGCGAAGCCGCGGGCTGAGACGGTCAAGGATGCGAGGGGCGTGAAGTTCGCCCGCATCGAGCGCAGCGCCGACGGCATGCGCGTGACCCTCGACGAGAAGGCGGAGCCGGGCTTCGCCGATTACCTCGCCGAGCGCCTGCCGGAGATGCTCGCCGCGTATCGGCAGGGCAGGGGCTGAACGGGCCCGCCGGTGAGAGGAAGGCGTTCCGGAGGCCGCCGAGGCTCCGGTCGGCGAGGTTGCCGCGCTCTTCGTCGAACGCCACCGGGCGGCCATCGTCGAGACCTTTGACGCCGACCGCTCCCTGCGGGCGGCGACGTCGATCAAGGATCGCGTGCATGGGTCGATCGGCCTCTGCGAAGTCCCCCGGTCAGATTTCGCGACCGGGCGTTGCCGGCGACCGAGTACAGTGTCGAATTGGGCACCGCGATCCACGGCGGCGGCGAGGTCGGGAAGGCGGTGGTCGCCGGCCGGCCGAACCTCGCTTGCGTACCGCGCCGTGCCGCAGGGGCGGTACCGCGTCGGCCGGACGTCCTGCGCCGGTTGCATCCGGGAGGAGGGGGCTCGCTCGGGCTGCCGCCGCCGTGGGACGGTAAGCACCGCATCGACTCGACGCTCTCCGCCCCAGACATTGCGCAGGCGGGCCGGTCAGACCCCCCACTTCGTCGCTACGGCCCGGGAGGCGATGTCGCACGCTTCCGTGCACGGCCTTCCGGCGTGGCGCAACGGCTCGACAGGGGGCTGAACGACGATCGAAGCGGATCGGAGTTCGGGCACCCATATACGTCGTTGACGTATATGCGCCAATGACGCATCTTTCGATATGTCCGACGAATTGTGGACCGTCATAGAGACCGAAGTGTACCTTCGCACGGCCGAGAGGCTGATGACCGACGCTGAGCGGGCGACTGTCGTCGATTTCGTTGCGGCCAATCCGCAGGCCGGAGATGTGATCCCGGGAGTCGGCGGCCTGCGAAAGGTGCGTGTTCCGCTGGCCGGCCGCGGCAAGCGGGGAGGGGCCCGGGTCATATCATGCTTCGTCAGCCAGCGCGGCGTCTACCTGCTCCTCGCCTACGCGAAGAACGAGCAGGCCAACCTGACTCCGGAGCAGGCCCGTACCCTGGTCCGGCTAGTCTCAGCCCTGTCCTGAGGAGGCACCATGGACGACGCCTTGTTCAACGACTTGACCCGCAGCCTGAAGCAGGCCGCCGCTCATGCCCGCGGCGAGATCGTACCGGGCTTGCGTGTCCACGTCCCGCGTGAGGTCGACGTGGCGGCCATCCGCAAGGCGACCGATCTGTCTCAAGACGTGTTCGCCGCGCGGATCGGTGTCGCTGTCGGTACTCTGCGGAACTGGGAGCAGGGGCGCCGCAGACCCGAGGGACCTGCGCGCGTGCTTTTGGCGCTCTTGGAGAAGAACCCGCGGCTCGTCGAAGAGACGCTCGGAGCGCAGGAGTGACCACGCCGATATCGTCTGGTCCGACGCTCTCATGAAGGAGTGGCTTGAACCCTCGCGTCGTCCTGGGAGAAGTCGTCGCCCGAAACATCGCTGACGTGCAGATCGGCGTCCTTCGGCGTATCCGGTGGACACGTTACCGCTCCCCGATGTCTCTGCCGGTTAGGATGGCGGCGAGGCGCTTCAAAGAACGACGGTGGGTTGAGTGGGTGCTCGCCGTGACGACGGGCGGCAGTGACGCGGGCCGTTGCACCGCCGACGCTCGACCCGCAACGGGTCGGAAGGCGACGGCGCAACGGCCCGTGCGGCCTCACGCCACGAGCGGCTCCCCCATTCCGCTCCGAACCCCGCGCCCGGCGAGTCCCCCCGGCACCGCCTCCAGCAGCGCCGCGGTATAGGCATGGCGCGGGCGGCCGAAGACGTCCGGAACGGCGCCGTCCTCGACGATGCGCCCGCGATGCATCACCGAGACGGTGTGGGCGAGCTGCCGCACCAGCGCGAGGTCGTGGGAGACGAAGACGTAGGTCAACCCGAGATCCGCCTGCAGGCCGAGCAGCACCTCGACGATGTCGGCCTGGACGCCGACGTCGAGGGCCGAGGTCGGCTCGTCGAGCACGATCACCTCGGGCGCGAGCACCAGCGCCCGGGCGATCGCCACCCGCTGGCGCTGGCCGCCCGACAGGGCGTCCGGCCGGCGCGCGAGCAGGTGGGGTTTCAACCCGACATCGGCCATCACCGCGCGGGTCCGTTCCGCCCGCTCGGCCCAGGTGCCGAGGCCGTAGCGGTCGAGGGGCTCGCGCACCAAAGCCTCGACGCTCCAGGTCGGATCGAGGGAGGTGTACGGGTTCTGGTAGACGAGCTGGAGCTGGCGGCGCACGCCCCGCAATGCCGCGGGCGAGCGGCCGGTCACCTCCTGGTCGGTGATGTCCTGGCTGGCGACCCGGATCGAGCCGGCATCCGGCGTCTCGAGGCCGAGCAGCAGCCGGATCGTCGTCGTCTTGCCCGAGCCGGATTCGCCGACCAGCGCGTGGGTGGTCCCGGCCGGCACGCGGAACGAGACGCCGTCGACGGCCGTCGTGACCCGGCCGCCGGTGCGGAAGGTCTTGGTCACGGCGCTGACGGCGACTTTCGGGACGGCCTCGCGCCGCCGGAACCCGGCCTCGCGCAAGGTCCCGTAGCGGTCGGGGTTGAGGCTCGGCACGTCGGCGTGGAGCTTCCGCGCATAGGCCGAGGCGGGGGCGGCGAACACCGTCGCGGTGCGGCCCGCCTCCTGCACCGCGCCGTCCTTGAGCACCACCAGGGTGTCGGCGCGCTCGGCCGCGATGGCGAGGTCGTGGGTGATGAGGAGAAGCCCGATGCCGCGCTCCTCCCGCAGCCGCGACAGGAGATCGAGGATCCGCCTCTGCACCGTGACGTCGAGGGCCGAGGTGGGCTCGTCGGCCACCAGCAGGGCAGGGCGCGGCAGGATCGCGAGGCCGATCAGCACCCGCTGGAGCATGCCGCCGGAGAGCTGGTGCGGATACGACTCGTAGACCCGCCGCGGCTCGTCGAGCCCGACCGCCGCGAAGGTCTCGAGGATCAGGGCCGTGCGGCGGGCCCGGTTCCGTTCGTCGAGGAGCGCGGCCGCCTCCTCTCCTTGCGCACCGATGGTGCGGACCGGGTTCAGCGCGTTGCCGGGATCCTGCGGCACGAAGCCGATCGCCCGGCCCCGCAGCGGCCGGAACCGGCGCTCGGAGAGCCCCAGCACCTCGCGGCCCTCGATCGCGACCCGGCCGGTGGCGCGCCCGCTGCCGGGGAGGAGCCGCAGCACCGCCCGGGCGATGGTCGACTTGCCCGAGCCGGATTCGCCGATCAGCGCGAGGCTGCCGGCCCGCTCGATCGCGAACCCGACGCCCGCCACGACCGGCTGGCGGCCATAGGCGACCGACAGGTCCTCGACGCGGAGCAGGGGCGTGTGGGGAGCGATCACGGTCGATCCGTCCGGCGGAGCCATCGGCTGATCCTGTTGAGCGAGAGGACGGCGGCGACCGTGACGAGGGCCGGCGCGTAGACCAGCCACGGCCATTTGAGGTAGTCCTTGCCGGTGGCGATCAGCAGGCCCCAGTCGGAGGCCGGCGGCGGGTCGCCGTAGCCCAGGAAGGCGAGGCCGGCGATCACCAGGATCGACAGGCCGACCTGCAGCACCGCGAGCGCCAGCACCGAGCGCGAGGCGTTCGGCAGCACGTGGCGCCACAGGACGTGCCAGCGCGAGCCGCCCTGCAGGAACGCCGCCTCGACGAAGGTCGCCTGCCGGGTCTTGATGACCTCCGCCCGCATCACCCGGGCGAAGACCGCCACCGCCGAGATGCCCGTCGCGATGGCAGTGTTGACGGTATCGAAGCCGAGCGCCGTGACGACGATGATCGCGAGCAGGAAGCGCGGGATCGCCAGCAGGACGTCGACGAGGCGGGCGAGCAGCGCGTCGACGAGGCCGCCGAAGAAGCCCGCGACGAGCCCGATCAGCCCGCCGGCCAAGACACCGATGCCGACCGCGACGAGCGCGCTCGTCACCGAGGAGGCGGTGCCGTGGACGATGCGGGCGTAGAGGTCGCGGCCGAGATGGTCGGTGCCGAACCAGTGCGCGGCGCTCGGGCCCGTGAGCTTGTGGGCCGGGATGCCGCGGGCCGGGTCGTAGGCGGTGAACAGGCCCGGGGCGAGCGACCAGGCGAGCACTAGCGCGAGGACCGCCAGCGCCAGGATCACGCTCGGCGGCGGCCGCCGCAGGGCCGCGAGGCGCGGGATGGCGGGGAGCGAGGCGGCGCTCATCCGGTCACCGTGCGCAGGGCAGGGGAGGGGGCCTCAGCGGCCGCCGCGGGCCCGCGGGCCGTGGCGCCGGCGAGCGTCAGCCGCGGGTCGAGCAGCGGGGTGACGAGATCGGCCGCGAGGTTGACGAGAACGAAGACCAGGGCGGCCAGCGCCACCACGGCTTGCAGCACCGGCAGGTCCTGCGCCGCCGCCGAGCGCTGCACCAGGCTGCCGATCCCGTTGCGCCCGAACACCGCCTCGGTGACGAGGGAGCCGCCGAGCAGCTCGCCGACCGTGAGCGCGATGACGGTGACGACCGGCAGCGCGGACGGCTTGAGGAGATGGTGCCCAAACAGCCGCGCCGGCGAGAGGCCGCGGCTCCTCGCGACCGCGGCGTAGTCCTGGGACGCCTCGTGGTCGAGATTGGCGATCAGCACCGCGGCGATCTGGGCCGAGACCGGGATGCCGAGGGCGATGGCGGCGAACAGGGTCGCCCAGGCGCTGTCGGGCTCGATCACCCGGAACAGGCCGAGCTGGAAGCCGAAGGCGTGGATCAGCGCGAGGCCGATGACGAAGTTCGGCACCGACAGGCACAGCGACGGCACGGCCCGCAAGGCGTCCCCGATCCGCCCCGGGACGAACTGCGTGCCGAAAGCCACCGCGAAGGCAAGCCCGAGCGCCACGGCGAGGCCCGAGGAGGCGAGGACCAGCGTCGAGGGCAGCGCCTCGGCGATCAGGACCGCCACCGGCCGGCTGGAGCGCATCGACAGCCCGAAATCCCCGGTGAGGAAGTGGGTCAGCGAGGTCCAGAGCTGGACGGCGAGCGGCCGGTCGAGCCCCTGCGCGGCGATGATCGCCCGGATCTGCTCCTCGCTGAAGCCGTTCTGGGGATCGCGCAGGACGTTGGTGACCGGATCGCCCGGCAGGATGCTGACGACCACGAAGGTGAACAGGTAGGCGAGCAGGATCACCGCGGCGGCCTGCGCGAGGCGCTTGCCGGCGTAGATCAGGTAGGGGTGAGTCATGGGGTATCGTCTCGCGCTCGAAAGACGTCGATCGTATTCGGAGGGGTGCGCCGGTCGAGCCACCGGACGCGTTGACGATTCTCCATGTCATCCCGGGGCTCGCCGGAGGCGAGAACCCGGGATCCATAACCGCCGACGCGGGAGAATGAGGCGAAGCGCGTTCCGCTTCGTCCTGGACCGTCGGCGGTTATGGATCCCGGGTTCCGCTGCGCGGCCCCAGGATGACGATGGAGGGATTCATGTCTGCCGGTTAGGACTGAATTGACCGGCTCATCCCGTGCCGGCGGCCGCCTACTCGCCCTTCGTCGCCGTATAGTAGCTGGCATATGCGATGCCGTTATACGTCGTGCCCTTCAGCTTCGGCGACTGCACGTAGATGCGCTGGACGATCTGGGTGCGCGGGATGAAGTAGCCCTGGTCGAGGACGTAACGCTGCAACTCGTCGAGCAGCGGATCGCGCTCCGCGATCGTCCTCGCGCCGGCGATCCGGTCGCGCAGGTCGTTGATCCGGGGATCGCTGTCGCCGAGCGCGAACCAGTTCTCGCCGCGATCGGCGTCGGTGAGGATGCTCGCCACCGTGCCGGCGTCGATGAAGCTGCGCGTCACCTCGTAGGCCGGCACCGCCGGGCCGCCGAACTGCACCTTCTGGCCGAAGGTCACGACGTCGTAGGTGCGCAGATCGACCTTCCAGCCGAGTCGGCCGAGCTGCTGGGCGATCAGCTCGTCGACCGCCTTCGCGGTCGCCAGATAGGGGTTGGAATAGAGCGTCAGCGTCAGCGGCTTGCCGCCCTTGAGGCGGATCCCGCCGCGGCCCTTGATCCAGCCCGCCTCGTCGAGGAGTCGCGCGGCCTTGTCCGGATCGTAGGCGAGGCGCGCGCTCTGGTCGGTCGCGCCGGGCACGTTGCCCTGGATGAAGGAGGTCGCGAGCTTCCAGTCCGGGGTGTAGACGGTGTCGATGATCTCCTGGCGGTCGATCGCCGCCTGGAGCGCCCGGCGCACCCGCACGTCGTCGAAAGGAGCGAGCTTGGTGTTGATCGCCCAGCCGTTGACGAAGCCGAGATAGCGCGGCGTCGCGACCGTCAGGCCGGCCTGCTTGAGCGCCTGCAGCTCCTGCGGCGAGGCGTTGTAGGCGACGTCGGCCTGGCCCGACTGGACGGCGGCGACCCGCAGCGAGGGCTCGGTCACCACCTTGTAGGTGATCGAGTTGACGCTCGCCGGTCCGGTCCGGCCGACCGCCGCGGGGCCCCAGGCGTAGTCCTCGCGCCGGACCAGCCGGACGAAGTCGCCCTCCTTCCAGTCGGCGACGACGAAGGGACCGCTGCCGGCGGTCCGGGCGAGATCCGACTGCTCGGTCGCGGGCCGCGCCAGGGTCTTGGGCGAGATCAGGATCGAGCCGTGATAGCCGAGCGTCGGGATGAAGCCGAGGGTCGGGGCCTTGAAGACCACCTTCACGGTGCGCGCGTCGAGCGCCTCGGCGCGCGCGTAGGCCTTCGGGAACAGGCCGATCGGGTTGATGCCCTCCTTGATCCGGCCGGCGTGCCAGATGTCGAGGTTGGCGACGACGGCGCCTGCGTCGACCGGCGTGCCGTCGGAGAAGGTCGCCCCCTCGCGCAGATGCAGGATGAACTCGGTCGCGTCCGCGTTCTGCTCCCAGCCCTTGGCGAGCCAGGGGCTGATCCTGCCCTCGGCGTCGACGTAGACGAGCTTGTCGGCGACGTGGCCCCAGACATGGCCCTGGAAGCTCGAGATCGACGAGTTGTTCGGGATCCAGGTCGGCCCGAGCGAATCGATCAGGAAGACGACGTCGCCGCCCCGGCGCGGCTCGCCGACCGCGAGGGCGGGGAGGGCACCGGCAAGGGTGAGCGCGGCGGCAGCCGCCAGCAGCGCGCGGCGCGGCGGGAGACGATGGTCGGTCATCGTGAGATCCTGGAATTCTGATCGATGTCGTTGATAGTATTCATGGGGCGAACGCGGGTCGTATCCGACCCGCGGCATCGACCGATCTGGACCGCGGATCGACATATCTCTCCGTCATCCCGGGGCTCGACGAAGTCGAGAACCCGGGATTCATAACCGCTGGCGCTGCCGACCATGCCGATCGGCCTTCCGCTCGGTCCTGAAACGTCAGCGGTTATGGATCCCGGGTTCCGCTTTCGCGGCCCCGGGATGACGCGGAGGGTTCGACCCCGCGCAGCCAGGGCGTCGTCGCCGGCTACGCCGCCGGCCGCCGGTCCGGCCGCGCGGCCTCGGCGACGGCCGCGAAGGCGCCCCGGCCGAGGAGCGCGATCACCGTGTCCTCCTGCGGCGCGTGGACCAGTACCGACTGGACATCGCGAAAATGCCGCTCCAGGCCGGTGTCCCGGCTCAGGCCCGGATTGCCGAGCGCGCCGACGGCGAGCTGCACCGCCTGTTTGATCTGCCGGCCGGCGAGGAGCCGGGCGCGCAGGAGCGTGCCGGGTGCGTCCGACGCGTGGTCGAGGGCGCTCAGGATGATCTGGCGCGCGCCGCCGACCAGGAGGTCGATCTCGCCGGCGAGCGCGACGAACCGCTCGGTGCGGGCCACCGGATAGCCGAGATTGGCCGGGACCCTTTCCTCGGCGAAGGCCAGGAAGGCGTCCCGGGCCGCCTCGGCGACGCCGAGATAGAGGGCGGTGACCACGAGGGCGAGGGCCGCCTGGGCGCGGTTGTCCTGGCCGGCGATGTCGGCGGGGGCGAGCCCGAACACGTCCTCGGCGCCGACCTCGACCTCGTCGAGGACGACGTCGTGCGAGCCGCTCGCCCGCAGGCCCAGGCTCGCCCAGCTCTCGACGATGCGCAGGCCCGGGGCGCCGCCCGGCACCACGAAGGTGCCGACCCGCTGCGGAATCTCGTCGGTGCCCGCCCAGACGAGGATGTAGGACAGGCCCTCGCAGCCGGTGACGAAGCGCTTGGTGCCGCTGATCGCCCAGCCGCGCGCGGTCCGGCGGGCGCGGGTCCGCGGCAGGCCGCCCCGCGCCGGGGAGCCGAGCTCGGGCTCGCCCCGCGCGGCGTTGAGGAGCACCGGGCCGCGCCCTGCCTCCGCCAGGACGCGCCGGTAGAGCGCCTCCGGCCACAGGCCCCCGATCGCCTGCTGGCGATGGGTCAGCAGCGTCATCAGGCTGATGAGGGCGACGGAGGGGTCGCCACGCCCGAGGGCGGCGGCGAGCCGGGCGAGGTCGCCGAGGGGGAGGTCGCGGCCGCCGTAGCGCGCCGCCACGCTCGCTTCGAGGAGGCCGGCCTCGTGGACCGCCCGGATGCCCTCGCGCGGGAAGGTCCCGGCGGCGTCGGCGCTAGGCGCCGCGGCGGCGAGCCGGGCGACGGTGCCCGACAGGTCGAGGCCGGCGACGAGGAGGTCGTCACGCATAGGCGCGGATTTCTTCGCGGTTCTCGCCGAGGGTCTCGGCGGCACGCTGCCTGAGCCCGTCGCGGACGAGGGGGAGCACGGAGCGGCCGTAATCGATCGCGTCGTTGAGGTTGTCGTAGCCGCGGATCGAGATCAGCTCGGCGCCGAGATCGACGTAGTCGAGGATCGCGTCGGCGACCGTCCGCGGCGAGCCGACGAGGGCGGTCGAGGCGCCGGCGGCATTGGTCGCCGTGACCGTCGGGTACCACAGGGCGCGGTCGTGGACGTCGCCGCGGGCCGCGATGGCGAGCAGGCGCTGCGAGCCGACATTGGCCGGACGCCCCGCCGTCACCGGCACGCGGCCGAGACCCTTGGCCCGGTTGGCGGTGAGCGCGTCGAGGATGCGGTGCGCCTTCGCCCAGGCGAGTTCGTCGGTCTCGGCGACGATCGGCCGGAAGGTGACCCAGATGCGCGGCCGGTCGGTGCGGCCGGCCCGGGCCGCCTCGGCGTGGATGCGCGCGATCTGCTCCCGTGTCTCGGCGAGGGGCTCACCCCAGAGCCCGAAGATGTCGGCCTGCGCGCCGCCGATGCGGTAGGCCGCGTCGGACGAGCCGCCGACCGAGACCGGAATGGTGCCGGCGACCGGCCGGACCGCGCTGCGGAACTGCGTGAAGCGGTAATACGCGCCGTCGAAATCGAACGGCTCGGCGGAGGTCCAGGCCCGGCGCAGGATGCGGATGTATTCGTCGAGCCGGGCGTAGCGCTCCTCCTTGCCGAGGAAATCGCCCTCGCTCGCCTGCTCGGCGTCGCTGCCGCCGGCGATGAAATGCACGACGACCCGCCCGCCGCTCAGCTGGTCGAGGGTGGCGAGCGCCTTCGCGGCCACCGTCGGGTAGAGCGTGTTCGGCCGCAGCGCGACGATGATCTTGAGGCGCCGGGTCTGCGCCGCGATCGTCGCGCCGATCGTGAACGGATCGAAGGACGAGGACGCGTAGGGGACGAGAGTGTAGTCGAACCCGTAATCGTCGAGCGTACGGGCGTAGCGCGCAAGGTAAGCGGGATCGATCGCTGGATCCCGCATTGGATCGATCTCGGTCGACGGATTCGGGAACGTCATGCTGATGAATTCGGTCGCCACGTCCGCCCCATGATCCTGCTGGCCGTCTTCAGGATAGTACGGTGGGGCGGGTCCAGGCGTAAGACATGGTCTTTCCTTTTGCGATCCACGCAAGGAAAGCTTTTCCAAATTTCATGAGGCTGGGGGATGGAAGCGGGGCCGGTGCCCCGCGCCCACCGGATTCAGTGATGCGGCAACCACACGTCGAGGACGGCGCAGCGCCGCTCCTCGCGGACCACCCGCAACGCCTCGGCGAGGGCCTCGTCCACCTCCGCCGCTCGCCCGACCTGGCGCCCCCAGGCGCCGCCCGCCGCGGCGGCGATGCCGACATAGTCGGGCGCCGGCTCGAACGAGGTGTCGAGCTGGTTCGCCCGCGCGGCGTAGCCGTCGGGATGGACGGCCAGGGTCGAGAGCTTCGGCGATTTCCAGCCGCGGTTGTTGAAGACGATCTGGAGGAACGGCGTCTCGTAGCGGCGCGCCATCCAGTGCACGGAGGAAGGGACGGTGAAGAGGTAGGAGCCGTCGCCGGTGAGCGCGACGACAGTGCTGTCCGGCCGCGCCAGCTTGATTCCGATCGCCGCGCCGCCGTTCCAGCCGAGGGACCCGCCGCCGCTGGTGACGATCGATCCGGGCCGGTCGAGCGCCAGGTGATCGAAGACGGTGTGGTAGTGCGAGATGCCCTCGTTGACGAACACGGCGTCGTCGCCCGCGAGCGCCCTGAGTCGGGCGACGAGGTATTCCGAGGTCACGGCCCCGGTCTCCGACGGCTGCTCCAGGGCGCGGAGCGCCTGCCCGCGCGCGGCGTGCAGAGCGGCGTAATGCTGCGTGCGCGTGGCGACGGCGTCGGCATCCGGGGGATTCGCGTCGAACCACGCGTTGAGCTGGTCGAGGGCGGTCTCGGCGTCGGCGCCGAACACCCCCTCGGCGCGGATGTGCCAGAGCGGCATCTGCTGTTTCAGCGGGTCGACGTCGATGTGGAAGATGCGGGCGTCGTCGGCGGGCCGCGACACGGTCGGGATCCACGGCACGTCGCTGTCGACGACCAGGATCACGTCGGCGTCGGCCAGCACCGGGTTCTGGCGCGGATGGTTCCACTGGTTGCCCTGGTAGAGCGGGTCGGTGTGGGGGAAGTTCATCGCGTTCGGCACCGACTCGAGCACGCCGATCCCGAGCCGCCGGCACAGGGCGACGAGCGGGGCGACGGCCCGCGGGTTGCGCCCGACGAAGGACGTGACGAGGAGCGGCCGGCGCGCGCCCGCGAGCGCCGTCGCGATGTCGCGCAACCCGCGCCCGCCGAGCGCCGCCGGCTCGATCGGCCGCCACGCGGCGGCGTCGTCGCGGGTTGGCGCGACCTCCTCCTCCATGACCTCGCGGGCGCCCATCAGGTAGACGGGGCCCTTCGGGTCGGATCGGGCGAATTGCAGCGCCCGGTGGACCAGGTCCTTGACGTTCTTCCCCGTGCGGATCTCGTTGTCGTAGCGCATGTAGCCGCGCACCAGCCCGCGCTGGTCGTGGACGTCCTGGATCCACTGGATGAACTCGTTGCGGCTCCCCCGCAGCTCGCCTTCCTGCGTGAAGGGGGAGGCGCCCGCGAAGACGAGCATCGGCGCACGGCCCTTGGCGGCGTTGTGCACCGCGCCCGCCAGCGCCTGGGTGCCGCACTCGACATGGACCACCACCGCCTGAGGTTCGCCGCTCGCCTGCCAGTAGCCGTGGGCTGCGCTCATCCCGACCATCTCGTTGGGGCAGGTGACGATCTGCGGGATCGCCCGCCCGGCGGCCCGCGCCTCGGCGACCGCCTCGATCAGGGCCGGGTGATCGCTCCCGACATTGGCGAAGATGAACGAGACGTTGGCCTCGACCAGGGCGTCGAGGAAGGCGCTGCTCGTCGTGTACATGCGGTCGATCCTTGAATCAGAGGTGTCTGACTATCTGTGTCAATGATTCCGGCGCTCTCACCGACAACTCTCGACGTCATCCCGGGGCTCGACGAAGTCGAGAACCCGGGATCCATAACCGCCGACGGTTCGGGACAAGACGACCGGCGTTCCGCTTCATCCGGAAGCGTCAGCGGTTATGGATCCCGGGTTCCGCTCCGCGGCCCCGGGATGACGATGGAGGGTTGAAGCGAGGTCCCCCCGATCAAACGGGTTGTCAGTGCTCCGGCGGGCCGGATTCCGGTGGCGGCGTCTCGATGGTCAGGGCCTCGGTCAGGGTCTTGAGCAGGGCGACGAACTGCTGCTGCTGCTCCGGCGCGAAAAGGGCGTTGAGCCGAGCGTCGTGGCGCGCCGCGCATTCCGCCAGCAGCGCGAGCTTCGCCCGCCCGGCCTCGGTCAGGCTGATCCGGCGCCCGCGCCGATCGAGGGGGTCGGGCTCGCGCCGGATCAGCCCGCGCCGCTCGAGGTCGCCGAGCAGCGGGGTCAGGGTGCTCTTGTCGCGGCTGGTCGCGAGGCTCAAGTTCGTCTGGCTGACGCCCGGATTGTCGCCGATGAGCTGCAGCAGCGCGTACCAGCCCGGGCGCAGGCCGAGATCCCCGGTCAGCGCGCTGAACGCCTGGAACGACGCGGTCTGGGCGAGACGCAGGTTGTAGGCGATGGTCTCCCCGAGCCATCCGAGCTGGACCGGCGCCTGGGCGGCGCCCGGACCCGCCGGGTCGGCGGGCGGGGCGGTCGTCGCCCGGCCGGACCGGGTCGCGGTGCGCTTGCGCATCGTGAGCGCCCCGCCGGGGTCAGCGCTCGGCCGCGACACTCGCCGCCCCGAGGCCGGCGGCCGGCCGCATCGCCGGGATGTGCCGGCCGACGAGCGCGAGGGCGACCGCGACCCCGGCCATGGCGAGGCCGAGCAGCACGAGGTAGCCGCTCGATCCGCCGGAGGTGATGACGGCCGCCCCCGCGAAGGCGCTGAGGATCGCCCCGAGGCGGCCGAAGGCGAGGGCGGAGGCGGTGCCCGTCGCCCGCACGGTGGTCGGGTAGACGTGGGCGCAGACCGCGTACATCGTCGACTGGGTGGCGTTGGCGAAGAAGCCCTGGAGGCCCAGCCCGGCGATCAGGAGGCCGGTCGAGGTCTTGATGTCGACGCCGGTGAGGGCGAGCGCCGTGACGGCGCCGCCGGCCGAGCACACGAGCAGCGGCCCGCGCGACCCGAAGCGGGTGATCGCGACGGCGCAGAGCAGGGCGCCGAACACGCCGCCGAAATTGTAGGCGGTGAGGCCCGATCCGGCCACCGCGACGTCGAGTCCGGCGGCGTTCAGCATCGTCGGCAGCCAGCTGAAGGCGCTGTAGACCGCCAGCAGGTTGAGGAAGAACGCGCACCAGAGCGCGATCGTGTCCCGCGCCCGGCCCGCCTCGAACAGGGCCGGCACGCCCCCACGCTGCTCCAGCCGCTGCTCGCCGGCATCGGTGAAGGCCGCACCGGCGGGGACCGGGCGGGCCATGCGCGCCAGGAGCCGCGCCAGCTCGGGCCAGCGGGCCGGCCGGCGGGCGAGGAAGCGGGGCGATTCCGGTAAGGCGACGATCAGGACGAGGCCGTAGGCCACCGGGAGGAGGCCGCCCAGCAGGAAGAGCGCCCGCCAGCCGAGGGTCGGCAGCACGAAGCCGGCGAAGACGCCGGCGAGCATCCCGCCCAGGGGCACGCAGACGATGGTCGCGGTGATCGCCAGCGTCCGGCGCCGGGCCGGGGTGAATTCGGCCGTGACGGTGGTGGAGCTCGGCAGGGCTCCGCCGATGCCGAGGCCGGCGATGAACCGCAGGATCCCGATGCCCCACAGGCCGTCGGCGAGGCTGATGGCGCAGGTGGCGAGCCCGAAGACGAGCACGCTGCCGATGACCGCCCAGCGCCGGCCGAAGCGGTCGGCGAACAGGCCGGCGCAGGCGCTGCCGATCCCCATCCCGACGAGGCCCGCCGCGAGGGCCGGGGCGAAATCGCCCCGGGAGACGCCCCATTCCTTGATCAGCACCGGCACCGCGAAGCCGATCAGCTGGCCGTCGAACCCGTCCATGACGATCGACAGGGCGGCGAGGGCGACGACCGTCTTCTGAAGGCTCGTCCAGTGGCCGGCATCGAGCACCTCGCCGATGTCGGTGGCGCTCCGCGCCGGGGCGGCGGGGGCGGTCATGCCGGCCTCCGCACCGTGGGGAGCCGGTCCTGTCCGTCGCGTCGGTCCGTGACCGGCCCATGAGGATCGGCGACGCGCGGTTCTCCCGCCGAAGCTGCCATGGCGTTTCTCCCGGGACGGCCCGTTTTGGTACGGGCTCGTTGTCCCAGCTTGAGACGGTGTTCGACATTCATCAAGTTGGTTTGCCTACCAACTATTGCGGTGGCGCGACGACGTCTTCGACTTCACCGGCCTACTCGCTCCAAGCAGCGCCGTTCATGGCAGGACGAGGCGCGGGCTTTCTCCTCTCCCCGTGGGCGGGGAGAGGGCCGAGCTGCCGTATAGGTGGCTCGGCAAGCCCGTAGGGCGAGGGTGAGGGGGAGGTGCCGACTGAGGCTCTTCCGGAAACACCCCCTCACCCTCGCTTCGGCTTGCGCCTCCGCTTGCCGTGTCTCCTGAACGTCGACACGGCCCTCTCCCCGCCCGCCTAGCGGATTCACACATCGCTGATGGAGAGCCTGAGGTTGGCGCCTCGCTTTCTGGCCTGGAACTCCTTCCAGCCCTCCAGCATCACGATTGGACCCGGCTTGCCGTAGTAGCCGGTCCAGCCGCCCAGGCGCGCGCACACCCAAGCCCCATATCCGAGCGAACCGCGAGGGTGTGGGTTCTTCTGACGGGCGGTCTTGCCCTCCAGTTGAGCACTGCAGGCCTCCAGCAAGGCCTGATCCTCCGCCGCAAACGCGTCCGTCACAGGCCGCACCCCAGCCCCATGGCCGTCACGGGCATGAACCAGTTGCTGCACGATCACCGCCGCGATCAGCGCCGCTGCGGTCAGACGCTGCCGCGCGCGCTCATCTGCGATCAGGATGTTCTCCACGTCGAAGCCCTGCGTCTTCAGCGTCCGGAACAGCTGCTCGATCGCCCAGCGACGCCGATACTGCTCAACGACCGCGAGCGCGTCGGCTGCGTCGCGCACAGGCTGCGTCGTCAGAAGACGCCAGTGCAGCGCATCCTGGCCTGCCGGCGGCTCCTCTTCCACCACCTCGATCGCGTTCACCGTGATCTGAGCCGGCAGACCGGCCCGCTGCCCGTGCCGCGGGCGCACCAGCGACAGCGAGGCGTGTCGCAGCGCCAGGCAGGCCGTGCGCGCCCGCCGTCCTGGCCGGGCCGGCAAGTCGATCTCCGCCCAGCCCGCCACGGGCTGCCTCGACAGCGTCGTCCAGAGGCGCTCGCCCTCGTCCAGCGCGCGGTCATGCGCGGCCCGTACCAGCAGCTCGCTGTGCTCAGGCCGCAGGGCGAACGCTTCGTAGATGTCGCCTTCCCGATCCGCGATGACCGTCAGGCTGCGGGCGCGGGCGCAGACCGTGGCGGCCTGGTCGGCGCCCTCCAGCCAGCGAAAGCTCTCCTTCTCCTCGATCGGCTTGGCCCGGCGCTGCGCACGCCGACCCACGTCGCGATGCACGAAGCTCGCGTCGATCAGGCCCAGGATCGCCCCACTCTCGGCATCCAGGGCGAGCACGCAGCGCAGGTAGGTGCCACCCCCGCCCGTGGAGCGCAGCACGGTGGTGTCCTGCAGCGCCAGGACGGCGCGCCCCCGGCAGCGCTCGGCTGTGTGCGCGATGGCCTCGGCCAGCATGATATCAGGCTGCACAGCCGGATGACGCAGGAAGCGCGTCAGGCGGATCTCGCCGGCCCGGTCGCCGCCCAGCCGCCGCACGCGCAGAGCACGCGGGCCGTCATCGACCAAGCGTGACAGAAGGAAGGCCCCCCTTTGGCGAGCCGGCGATCACCAAACTCACCCAGACTGAGGTTCATCATCCGCCGCCTCCCATCGCATCAGCCAGCCGCAGCGAATCACACAACGCTGACCGCGCAAACCACGTTGTGTGAATACGCTAGCCCCGCCCGCGGGGAGAGGAGGGACTCGCGCCTCGTCCTGGCCCCGTTGCAATCCCGGCACCGGAGATAGTGGCGCGTGCAACCATTTCCCCGGTGACGCCGCCGGAATCACGGGGGATCGGCCTCACTTCACCATCGGGCAGCCGCCCTCCGCCATGGGCCGGAACGCCTGGTCGGCGGGAATCGTGTCGACGAGCGTGTAGTAGTCGTAGGCGCCCTTCGACTCGGCCGGCTTCTTCACCTCGAACAGGTAGATCGGGTGGATCGCCCGCCCGTCCGGGCGCACGGTGAGGTCGCCGAACAGCCGGTCGCGCGGGCCTTTGCGCTTCATCTCGGCCACCACGGTTCGGGCGTCGTCGCTGCCGGTGCGCGCCACCGCGTCGAGATAGGCGAGCGTCGCCGAGTAGACGCCGGCCTGGTTGCCGCTCGGAACCTTGCCGGCCTGGCCCGGCCGGGCGGCGAAGCGCCTCGCGAAGGCCCGGGTCTCGTCGCTCATGTCCCAGTAGAACGACTCGGTCAGGAGCAGCCCTTGCGCGTCCTTCAGGCCCATCGCGTGCACGTCGTTGATGAAGACCAGGAACGCCACCAGGGACTGGCCGCCCTGCGTCAGCCCGAACTCGTTGGCCTGCTTGACGACGTTGATCGCGTCCGCGCCCGCATTGGCGAGGCCGACGACCTTCGCGCCCGAGCCCTGCGCCTGCAGCAGCAGGGAGGAGAAATCGGCCGTGCCGAGCGGGTGGCGGCTCGCGCCCTTCACGGTGCCGCCATGGCGGGCGACGTAGGCGCTCGCCTCCGCCTCGATGCCCTGGCCGAGCGCGTAGTTCACGGTGAGGAAGTACCAGGAGGTGCCGCCGCGCTTCATCATCGCGGCGGCGGTGGTGTTGCCGGTCGCCCAGGCGTCGTTGACCCATTGCACGGTGTTGGGCGAGCAGGCCTTGCCGGTGAGGTCCGAGGTGGCGGTGGCCGAGGCGAGCAGCGCCATCCGGGTGTCGCGCAGGAGCGCGTTGACCGCGAGGCCGACGGAGGAGTTCGGCACGTCGACCACCGCGTCGACCTTCTCGACGTCGAGCCACTTGCGGGCGATCGACGAGCCGACATCCGCCTTGTTCTGGTGGTCGGCGCCGATGATCTCGACCCGGATGCCTTTGCCGCCGCCGGCGAAATCCTCCGCCGCCATGCGGGCGGCCTCGACCGAGCCCTGGCCGTTGGTGTCCTGGAACGGCCCGGACATGTCGGTCAGCACGCCGATCCGCACCACGCCGTCGGAAATCTCCGCCCGCGCCGCGCCGGCCCCGAGCAGCCCCGTCGCGAGCACCAAGGCCCGCATCATCCCGCGCATCGTCTTCCTCCCCTCGATGTTATCGTCTTTTGTCGCTGCTCAGACCTGACGGTCGGGCAGGTGCACCACGAGCCCGTCGAGCGCACCCGTGGCGATGATCTGGCAGGACAGCCGGCTCGTCGGCCGGCGCTCGGCGGCGGCGCCGTCGAGGAGCGCGTCCTCGTCCTCCGACAGGGGCGGCAGGCGCCCCGCCCAGGCCTCGTCGACGTAGACGTGGCAGGTGGCGCACATCGCGTTGCCGCCGCACTCGGCGACGATGCCGTCGAGGCCTTGCGCGGTCGCGCCCTGCATCAGGCTCGCGCCCGCCGCGACCGCGAGGTCCCGGCGCGCGCCGTCGGGGCGGATGACGATGATCGTGGGCATGGCGTGTCGTCCCTCAGGCGGCGGTCAGGGTGACGGGCAGGCGCTCGAGCCCGCGCAGGGTGTTGTTGTAGCGGCGCACGGCCGGTCCGGTGATCGTGATCGCCTCCACCCTGGCGGCCAGCGCCGAGAGGATCACCTCGCCTTCGAGGCGGCCGAGCAGCTGGCCGACGCACATGTGGATGCCCGAGCCGAACCCGACATGGCCGACCGTGGACCGGGTCGGGACGTAGCGATCCGGTGCCTCCCAGCGGCGCGGGTCGCGGTTCGCGGCGCCGAGGAACATCAGCACCTTGGAGCCCTCGTCGAGGGTGGCCCCGCCGATCTCGACGATCCGGGTGGTGGTGCGGAAGAAGGTCTGGACCGGGCTCTCGAAGCGCACTGCCTCCTCGAACGCCGCGCGGGCGAGGCCCGGGTCCGCCCGGAGCGCCGCCCAGGCCTCGGGGAAGCGGGCGAGGCAGTAGATCGCGGCCCCGATGCTGTTCACCGTGGTGTCCAGGCCCGCCGTCAGGAGCGAGCGCACCAGGAGCGGCGCCTCGTCGTGGGTGATGGCGCCGGCATCGGCCGCCGCGTGGATCGCCGCGCCGAAGCCGCCGGCCTTGAGGTTCTCGCGCCGGCACTGCTCCATGACCCAGGCGACGTGGGGCGCCGCCGTCTCGAAGGCGCGCGCGCGCAGCGCGTTGGGCGGCCCGAAAGCGTTGAAGGCGAGGCCCGCATAGGGCAGCAGGTGCTCGCGCCCGTCCTCGCGCAGGCCGACCGCATCGGGGAAGACCGCGAGGGGAAACGCCTCGGCGAGGTCGGCGACCGCGTCGATCTCGCGGCGGGCGAGGAGTTCGTCCACCAGCCGGTGCGCCGCCGCCTGGAAGCGCTCGCGCAGGGTCTTCATCACCGCCGGCGACAGGACCCGGTTCAGGACCGCGCGGGTGCGCCCGTGTGCCGGCGGGTCGGCCTCCAGGATCAGGCTCTGCGGCCGCCAGGGCGTCTCCTTGGCGAAGTCGCTCAAGCCGACGCCGCGGCCGGAGCAGAAGGTCGCCGGGTCGTGCAGCACGGCCCGCACCTCCTCGTAGCGCGCGACCGCGTGGACGCCCCAGCGCGGCAGCCACACCACCGGCCCGGCCTCGCGCAGGGCCTCGTGGATGCGGTGCGGGTCCTCGAAGAACTCGGTCGAGAACGGATCGACGTCGACGATCGCGGCGCCCGACCCGTGGGCGGCGGCCGGCGGCGCGGACGAGGCCGAGCTTCGCACTATCTCGATCATGCCGGATCCTCCTCATGCTCCGTTGCGGGTCTGCGTGTCGGGGGGCGCCCCTCCCCACCGAATTCCGGCGCGCGCCTCGACGCGGTGCGACGGCCGGGACATAAGGTCGGGCACGGACGGCGCGCCGGAGCGGAGATGACGACGGGTCGAGCAGGACGGGCGGGCGACCAGGCGGCGGGCACGGCGCCCGGATCGCGGCTCGACCTCGACCGCTACGTGCCGGCACTCCTCACCTTCGTCGCCAACAAGCTGTCGCACTCGGCGAGCGCCACCTATCAGCGGCGTTTCGGCGTCAACGTCACCGAGTGGCGGATCATGTCGCTGCTCGCCATCGAGCCCGGCATCCCGGCGGCGCGCATCTGCCAGGTGATCGGGTTCGACAAGGGGCCGGTGAGCCGGACCCTGGCCTCGATGGAGACGCGCGATCTCGTCGCCACGGCCGAGGACCCGGACGACGCCCGCCGGCGCCTGATCCGCCTGACGCCGCGGGGCGAGGCGCTGCACGACGAGATCATCGTCGTGGCGCTGGAGCGGGAGCAGCGCCTGCTCGGCTGCCTGACGCCGGAGCAGCGCGACACCCTGATCGATCTTCTGAACCGCCTGCACGCGAACCTGCCTGCCGTAACGACGTCCGGACCCTCGAAGCGGAAGGGCCGGGGGTGAGCGGGATGGGGGGAACGACGCCGGACGTCAGGCCGCCGCCGGCCTGACCAGCGCCCGCAGGTCGAAGGCGGGGTCGGCGGCCCGGTCGGGCGCCAGCGGCCGGCCCTCGGCGATCAGCCGCCGGGCGATCATGTGGTCAGCCGGCCGGTTCACCGATTCGACGGCGACGAGCCGGTCCTGCCGGTAGCGGAAGACCGAGAACGCGCCGGTCGCCGGATCACCGCGCGTCAGCGCCCGGTCGTCCGGCGCGGCGAGGCCGGCGATCTGCAGCTTCCAGCGGCCCTGGTCGCTCCAGAACCAGGGCAGGGCCCCGTAGGGCACCGCCCGTCCGGTGAGGCGGGCCGCGACGCAGCGGGCCTGGTCGACGGCGTTCTGGACCGATTCGATCCGCGTCGGCGCGTCGCCGGCGAAGGAACTCGGGAAGACGGCGCAGTCGCCGATCGCCGAGATCGAGGGATCGGCGGTGAGCAGCGCGCGGTCGACCACGACGCCGTCGGCGACCGGCAGGCCTGCCGCGGCCGCGAGGTCGACGTTCGGCACGATGCCGATGCCGACGAGGACCAGATCCGCCGGGAGCGAGCGGCCGTCGGCCGTCTCGACCGCGGTGACCCGACTCTCCGCCCCCACGAGGCGCGTCACGCCCGTGCCGAACACGAACCGGATCCCCGCCGCCTCGTGCGCCGCCCGGAAGAACGCCGAGATGGCCGGGGACACCGCCCGCGCCATCACCCGGTCGCCGGCCTCGACCACCGTGACGCCGATCCCGCGCGCCGCCGCCGCGGCGGCGAATTCGAGGCCGATGAAGCCCGCGCCGACCACGACGATGCGGGCGACGCCGTCGAGGCGCTGCCGCAGGGCGTCCGCCTCCGCCAGGGTGCGGAGCTGGTGGAGTCCCGTGAGGTCCGCTCCCGGCAGCGGCAGCGGCCGGTTGCGGGCCCCCGTGGCGAGGATCAGGTGGTCGTAGGGGAGGCGCTCGCCCGTCGCGAGCGCGACCTGCCGGGCGGCCGGGTCCAGGGCGGCGGCCCGGGCGCCGAGCCGCAGCGCGATGCGGTGGTCGGCATAGAACTGCGCGGGCCGCAACGCCAGGGTCTCGGGCGTCGCCTTGCCGGAGAGGTAGGCCTTGGAGAGGGGAGGGCGCTGGTAGGGCGCGGCCGGCTCGTCGCCGACGATCGTCAGCGATCCGTCGAAGCCCGCCTCGCGCAGCGACGCGGCGGCCTGGAAGCCGGCCTGGCCGGCCCCGACGACGACGATGGGTCCGCCCGCGCTCATGCTTCGCGCCTCGCGCATCGTTTCCTCCGTTCCGGGCGATGGTTCGCTCTCTGATCGGAGACTCGCATAGCTGCGTTGCCTAAGCAACGATTTAGTTGCTTAGGCAACGTAAATTCCAGTCGTCGGCGGCAGGGAGACCGGCCACGCGTCGTCGAGGTCTCTCGCCGCACCGGGACGGCGCTCGCTTCCCAGCCGCCCCGTCCCTCGGCTAGGACGTCGGTCCGGCACGGGGCGGCGGGCGACGGATGGTGGGCACGGGCAAGGCGAACACGGACAAGGCGAGCACCGGCAAGGCGACCTGGCGCGTCGGGGTGCTGTTTTCCCGCAGCGGGGTGAGCGGCATCACCGAGACCGAGCACTTCCTCGGCACCGCGCTGGCGATCGAGGAGATCAACCGGGCCGGCGGCGTGCTCGGGCGCGCGATCGAGCCGGTCTGCTACGATCCAGCCGGCGACCGGGACGCCTACCGCGACCTCGCCCGGCGGATGCTCGCCGAGGACGGGGTCGAGGTGGTGTTCGGTTGCTCGCTCTCGGCCAGCCGCAAGGCCGTACTCTCCACCATGGAGCGCCATAACGGCTTGCTCTGGTACCCGTCGATCTACGAGGGGTTCGAGTATTCCGAGAACGTCGTCTATACCGGCGCCACCCTGAACCAGAACGTCTTCGCTCTGGCCGACTTCCTGATGCAGGAATACGGGCCGCGGATCTTCATGGTCGGCTCGGACTACATCTATCCGCGCGAGTCGAACCGGGTGATGCGCGACCTGATCGAGAGCAAGGGCGGCACGATCCTGGGCGAGGTCTACGCCCCCCTCGACGCCGACGAGGCGGCGCATGAACGCATGGTCGCGGAGATCCGCAGCGTCTCGCCGGACGCGGTGTTCTCCACCGTGGTCGGCCGGGGCGCGGAGCGGCTCTACCGCGCCTATGCGGCGGCCGGGATCGACCGCGCCCGCTGCCCGATCGCGAGCCTCACCCTGGCGGAAGGGCAGATCCAGGCGATCGGCCCCGAGGCCTGCACCGGCCACGTGCTGGCCTCGTCCTATTTCGGCAGCCTCGACGGCGAGGAGAACCGCCGCTTCGTGTCCGCCTTCCAGGCGCGGTTCGGGCCGGACCGGCCGACCAGCATGTGGTCGGAGACGGCCTACGCGCAGGTCCACCTCTTCGCTCGCGCCCTCGCGGAGGCCGGCAGCCTCGACGCCGAGCGCCTGAGCGCGGCGGCCCTGCGCAGCCGCTACCTGGCGCCGGAGGGCGAGCTCGCCTTCGACGGCGAGACCCGCCACATCTGGCTCACCCCCGGCATCGGAATCGCGCGCGCCGACGGCCAGTTCGACGTGGTCTGGCGCGCCCGCCGGCCGGTGCGGCCCGACCCCTACCTCGCCTGGACGCGCTTCGAGCTGAACGCCCTCGAGGAAGGGTCCGCCGCATGAGCGCGCCGGCCCGCAAGCTCCTCGACGACCTGCGCCGCGCCCGGGCGCTGGTGGTCCATCCGCGCGACGAGGAGGGCGCCTCGCTGGTCGACCAGCTCCGCCGCCTCGGCTGCGAGGTCGCGCTCGCCTGGCCGCCGCCGGCGGCCCTGCCGCCGGACATCGACACGCTGTTCATCCAGCTCGACGACGGCGAGTTCCGCCACCTGCTTCCGGCCATCGAGGAGGCGCAGCCGGCGGTCGTCGCCATCGTGGCCTACGAGAGCCCGACCTCGCTCAAGGCCATCGTCGACGTCAACGCCCACGGCGTGCTGACGAAGCCGCTGCGGCCGCGCGGAGTGCTGACCCAGTTCGTCCTCGCCCGCTACCGGCGCGGCTACGAGGGCCGGCTCGCGAGCAAGATCGTCCGCCTCGAGGAGACCATGAAGGGGCGCCGCAGCGTCGAGCGGGCGGTGCGCCTGCTCGTCGACCTCAACCGCATCGACGAGGACGCGGCCTATCGCCTGCTGCGCGACCGCGCCACCGCCGCGCGGGTGCCGATGGCGAGCGTCGCCGAGAGCGTGGTGGCGGCGCACGAGGCGATGAGCGGGCTCGGCCTGCGCATCGCCTTGGCGGAGAAGACCTGATCCGGGCAGCGCCTGCCCCATTTATGGTCTTGCGGCCGCCTCTTCCGTGAGTATCGTAGGGGTACGGGCAAGGTTGCCCAGCAGCTCCGTGCTGCATCACATCCCGGCTTCGAAGCCTCTGGTCTGCGGAAAGTCTTTCCGCGTCCAGGGGCTTTTTGCGTTTTGGAGCGACCATGATCCAAGCGAACGATCCCGCTCGCCCACCACTCAGGGTCTCCTGCATCCAGTTCGAGCCCAAATTCGGCGCGGTGGCGGAGAACATCGCCCGCGCCTCGGACCTCGTCCGCACCGCCGCCCGCGAGGGCAGCCGGCTCGTGGTGCTGCCGGAGCTCGCCAGCACCGGCTACGTGTTCGAGACCGCCGACGAGGCCTCCGCCCTCGCGGAAGCCGTGCCGGACGGCCCGACCACCCGCGCCTGGGGGGCGTTGGCCGCCGAGCTCGGCATCCACATCGTGGCGGGAATCGCCGAGAGGGCAGGGGATGCGCTCTACAACTCGGCGCTGATCACCGGGCCCGACGGCTATATCGGCACCTACCGCAAGGCGCATCTCTGGCACCGGGAGAACCTGTTCTTCCGCAAAGGAGATCTCGGATTCCCAGTCTTCGAGACGGCCCTCGGCAAGGTCGGCATCGCGATCTGCTACGACGGCTGGTTTCCCGAGACCTTCCGGCAGCTGGCGCTCGCCGGCGCCGAGATCGTCTGCATCCCGACCAACTGGGTGCCGATGCCGAACCAGCCCGCGGGCGAGGCCGCGATGGCCAACACCCTGCACCGGGCCGCCGCCCACTCGAACGGAATCTTCATCGCCTGCGCCGACCGGGTCGGGGTCGAGCGCGGCCAGCCCTTCGAGGGCCAGAGCCTGATCATCGGCCCGAAGGGCTGGACCCTCGCCGGCCCGGCGAGCCGCGAGGCCCCCGAGACGGTCTCGGCGGTGATCGACCTCGCCGAGGCGGGCCACAAGGACCTCAACGAGTTCAACTCCGTCCTCGGCGACCGCCGCACCGACCTCTACGCCTGACGCCAGAATTCCCGTCCAGAGGAGCCCGCACCATGCAGACCCGTTCGTTCACCGGCGCGCTCGCCGCGCTCATGCTCACCGCCGCGCCGGTCCTCGCGGCCGAGAAGCCTATCGTCATCGGCGTGCCGGTCGGCCTGTCGGGGGCCAACAGCGTCGTCGCGCCCTCCGTCGTGCAGGCGGCGGAGCTGGCGGTGGAGGAGATCAACGCCGCCGGCGGCGTGCTCGGCCGCAAGCTCGCCCTCGAGGTCGCGGACGACGCCTCGGGCGCCGCCGGCGCCCAGAAGGCGTTCGATTCGCTGATCTACCAGAAGAAGGTCGATGTCATCATCGCGATGGAGACGAGCGCGGCCCGCAACGCCGGCCTGCCCGCCGTCACCAAGGGCCGCGTGCCCTACATCTACACCTCGTTCTACGAGGGCCGGTCCTGCAACAAGAACCTGTTCGTCAACGGCTGGGTGCCCGAGCAGCAGGTGCCGCCGGTGATCGACGCCTTCAAGGACAAGGGCGCCAAGACCTATTTCCTGGTCGGCAGCGACTACGCCTTCGGCCGCGGCATGCTCGCCTTCACCCGCGCATACATCGAGAAGACCGGTGGCAAGGTCGTCGGCGAGGAATACCTGCCGATGGACGGCAGCGACTGGACCGCGATCATCTCCAAGCTGAAGGAGGCCAAGCCCGACGCGCTCGTCACCTCGACGGCCGGCGGCGCCCCGAACGTGACGCTGACGAAGCAGCTGCGCGGCGCGGGCGTGACGCTGCCCTACGCCAACCTCGCGGTCGACGAGGGCACGGCGAAGAGCATGGGGGCGGACGCGGAGGGAATCTACCTCTCGGCCTCCTACGTCACCGGTATCGACAGCCCGCAGAACAAGGCGTTCCTCGCGGCGATGGAGAAGAAGTTCGGCTCGTCCCTGCGCACGCCCAACGACCTGTCCGTGCCCGAGTACGAGGCGATCTACCTCTACAAGGCCGCGGTCGAGAAGGCCGGCGGCACCGAGACCGCCAAGGTTCTGGCGGCCCTGCCGACCGTCACCGTCACCGGCCCGCGCGGCACGATCGGCATGAGCAAGCAGCACCACGCGCCGCTGACGATGTATCTCGGCCAGGTCCAGAAGGACGGCGGCGTCAAGGTCGTCGGGACCTTCAAGGACGTCGATCCGGGCGAGCAATGCCCGAAGCTGGATTGAGATCCAGATTTTTCGGCTGCGCGGATTGATCCCGCGCCGACTTCAATAGCTCTCCGCGTCATCCCGGGGCTCGCCGGAGGCGAGAACTCGGGATCCATAACCGCTGGCGTTTGAGAACGAAGCGGATCGCGTTCCGCTTCATCCTGGAACCTTAGCGGCTATGGATCCCGGGTTCCGCTGCGCGGCCCCGGGATGACGACGGAGGGTATGAATCCGGGCGGCCGCCCCAGACCGATACAGCCGGCGCGACCAGTGCCCGGCCGATCGCCGTTCGCCTCCATTCGGACAAGCACGATGCTGCTCCTCCTCGACATCCTGACCACCGCCGCGATCCTGTTCGTGGTCGCGATCGGGCTCCTCGCGGTCTTCGGCGTCTTGAAGATCATCAACTTCGCCCATGGCGCCTGGCTCACCATCGGCGCCTACTGCGCCGTTGTGGCGGGCAAGCTCGGGCTGAACCCGTGGGCCGCGCTGCCGCTCGCCTTCGCGGTCGGCGCCGCCCTCGGGGGCCTGGCCGAGCTGTTCATCATCCGCCCGCTCTACCGCCGGCCCCTCGACGCGATCCTGGCGACCTGGGGCCTCGGCATCGTCGTCGGCCAGCTGATCACCCTCGCCTTCGGGCGCGACGTCCAGCTCACCCCGAACCTCGTGTCGGGCACCGTCGACGTGCTGGGCACCGGCTACTCCGCCTACCGCCTCGTCGCGCTGCTGGCCGCCCTCGTCATCGGGACGGGGTTCGCGCTCGTGATCGAGCGCACGCGGCTCGGGCTCTCGGCTCGCGCCGTCATCATGAACGAGGCGCTGGCGCGGAGCCTGGGCCTCGACACCACCCGGGTGCGCCTCGTCGTCTTCATGATCGGGGCCGGCCTCGCGGCGCTCGCGGGCGTGCTCCTCACGCCGCTGACCAGCGTCGATCCCACCATGGGTGTCAGCTGGCTGATCGGCGCCTTCATGCTGGTGATGGTCGCCGACGCCTCGTTCCTCGCGCTCGCCGCCGCCTGCCTCGTCTTCGGGGCGGCGCAGGTGCTGGTCAGCACCTTCGTCAGCCCGGTGCTCGGCAGCATCGCGGTCGCGGTGCTGGCCGCCCTCGTGCTGCGCATCAGCCCGAAAGGATTCTCGCGTGCCTGAGACCGTCACGGCCGCCACGCCCGCCCTTACCCGCGAGCGCCCCCGCCTCGCCCGGGCCGCCCCGCTCGTCGTGGCGATCCTCGCCGCAACCGCGCTCTGGCTCGCCCCGCTCGTCCTCGACACCTTCGCGGTCAACGTGCTGACCCGCTCGATGATCTACGCGGTGCTCGCCGTCACGGTCGATTTGCTGTGGGGCTTCGCCGGCATCCTGACCTTCGGCCAGGCCGCGTTCTTCGGCATCGGCGCCTACGCGACCGCGATGCTGCTCTCGGCTCACGGAGCGGCGCCGCACTGGATGGCGCTCGCGGTCCTGATCGCGGTCGCCGCACCGATGCTGCTCGGCCTCGCGGTCGGCTGGCTGTCCTTCTACCACCGCTCGACGGCGCTCTACGCCTCGGTGATCTCCCTCGTCGTGCCGATCGTGGTGGTGCAGGCGATCTATTCCGGCGGCGAGCGGACCGGCTCCAGCAGCGGGCTCGTCGGCTTCGACGTGCTGCCGCTCGAGATCGAGGGGTACTTCCGGTTGGCCGCCCTCCTCCTCGTCGCCGTCACCCTGGCGGCCTGGATCCTGGTGCGCTCGGATGCCGGGCGCATGCTGGTGGCCCTGCGGGACAACGAGGCGCGCTGCGCCTATCTCGGCCTCCATCCCCGGCGGTGGCAGATCGGCCTCACCGCTGTGCTGGCGGGCGTCGCGGGCCTCGCCGGCTTCGCCTTCGCCAACGCCTCGGGCGTCGTGGCGCCGGAGAATGCCGGCTTCCTGTTCGGCACCGAGCTGGTGATCTGGGTGGCTCTCGGCGGACGCGGCACGCTGATCGGGCCGGTGCTCGGCACCATCGCGATCGACTACCTCGCCGCCAACCTCTCGGGCGACCTGCCCTTCCTGTGGCAGCTCCTCCTCGGCACGGCCTTCGTCGCGATCATCATCCTGCTCCCCGGGGGCCTCGCGGAGCTCGCCCGCCGCGCCTGGGGCGCGCTGCCCGCCGGGCGGCGGCGGGCCGTCGCGCCGCGCCTGCGCGCGGAGCTCTCGCGCGCCGCGCCGCGCAGCGACGCGCCGCTCCTCACCGTCCAGGGCCTCGCCAAATCCTACGGCAGCCTGACGGTGCTGGAGAGCATCGACCTCGCCATCCGGGCGGGCGAGCTCGTCAGCCTCGTCGGGCCGAACGGCGCCGGCAAGACGACGCTGATGCGCTGCCTGAGCGACGGCACCGAGCCGTTCCGCGGCGCCATCGCGGTCGGCGGCGTCCCGACCACGGGACTGACCCCGAACCGCATCGTCGCCCTCGGCGTCGGGCGCAAGTTCCAGGTCGCGAGCGTGTTCGAGAGCCTGTCCGTCGCGGATTGCCTGCGGCTCGCCCGCGCCTCCCGCGCGTCCCTGAGCCCGCTCGCCCGGGCCGAGACCCTGGCCCTGCCGCAGGCGGTGCTCGACATCCTACGGATGACCGGGCTCGACGCGCACCTCGCCGAGCCCGCCCGCCTGCTCTCGCACGGCCAGAAGCAGGCGCTCGAACTCGCGATGGTGGTGGCCCTGGAGCCGCGCCTCGTCCTCCTCGACGAGCCGACCGCCGGCCTGACCAAGGCCGAGCGCACCACCATCGGCACGGTGCTCAAGGGTCTCGCCCATGATCTCGGCATCGCCGTGGTGCTGGTCGAGCACGACCTCGACTTCGTGCGCGAGATCTCCTCGCGCATCGTGGTGCTGCACCAGGGCCGGCTGGTGCTCGACGGCACGGTGGACGAAGTCGTCGGTTCGGCGCTGGTGCGGACCATCTACGCGGGAGGCGGCCATGCATAACGTCATGAGCGACGCAGGCACGACCGGGGCCGCGTCCGCGGTCAGGGGCGCGAGCCTCGTCCTCGATCGCGTGTCGAGCGGCTACGGCGCCGTCGCGATCGTGAAGGGCGTCTCGCTCGCGATCCAGCCGGGCGAGAGCGTCGCGCTGCTCGGCAAGAACGGCATGGGCAAGACGACGCTCCTGAAGACGATCCTGGGGCTGGTCTCGCTCCGGTCGGGCTCGGTCGCGATCGACGGGCGCGCGATCGCCGGGCTCAGTCCCGGAAAGCTCGTGTCTCTCGGCGTCGGCTACGCCCCCCAGGAGCAGCCGCTGTTCCAGGACCTCTCGATCCGCGACAACCTGCGCCTGGCGCTGGCCTCGGACCGGCTCCTGCCGGAAGCCCTGGAGTGCGTCTTCGGCCACTTCCCGTTCCTGAAGGAGCGGCTGTCGCAGCGCGCCGGCACCCTGTCGGGCGGCGAGCAGAAGATGCTCATCCTCGCCCGCGCCCTGATGCTGCGCCCGCGCCTGCTCCTCATCGACGAGATTTCCGAGGGCCTCCAGCCCTCGGTCGTCGACCGCATCGCCGCCGCCCTCGCGGCCGAGCGGATCGCCTACGGCACCACGATGCTGATCGTCGAGCAGAACCTCGATTTCGCACTCCGGGTCGCCAATCGCTGGGCCGCGCTCAAGCTCGGCGAGATCGAAGACGAGGGGAACGTCGACGGGGAGGCGCGGGCGCGGATCCTGCGGCACCTGAGCGTGTGACGGGGGCTGTCGGGGCGTATGATACAGTTTTTGCTTGATCCAGTCAGACAAAGACTGAGCGCGGGAACAGATCAAGCGGGGATGGCATGAGAGCTTGTTCGACTTGACGGACAGTGTTGCCACCCTCCTCGTCATCCCGGGGCTCGGCGAAGCCGAGAGCCCGGGATGACACGGAGGATTTGAGAGCTGTAACGAACAGGCTCGGAGGCCTTCGCGCCTCGGGACCCCCCGCGCGCTTCAGCCCTTCGACGTCCGCGCCAGCGCGCGGGCGAGCGCCTCGCGGTGCTCCTCGCTGGTGTGCGCGATCGCCTGCGCCGTGGCCGAGAGCTGCAGCAGCGAGGGCAGGGTCGCGAAGCGCCCTTCGCGCAACAGGCGCTTCGTCGCCCGGACCGCCTGGGGCGGGTTGACGGCGATGCGCTCGGCGAGCCGCCGGCTCGCCGCCATCAGCTCGGGTCCCGGCACCACCTGCGAGACGAGCCCGCAGGCGAGCGCCTCCGCGGCCGAGATCGCGTCGCCGGTGAGCGCCATCTCGCAGGCCTTCGACCAGCCGACGACCCGCGGCAGCAGCCAGGCGCCGCCGTCGCCCGGGATGATGCCGATCTTGACGAAGCTCTCGGCGAAGCGCGCCGTGTCGGCGGCGATGCGCAGGTCGCACATGCAGGCGAGGTCGGTGCCCGCGCCGATCGCCGGGCCGTTGACGGCGGCGATCACCGGCACGTCGAGGGCCTCGAAGGCGAGCGGGATGCGCTGGATGCCTTGCGTGTAGTAGGCCATCGTGGCGTGGGGGTCCCGGGCGCGCTCCTCCAGCGCGGTCTGCATCGCCCGCAGGTCGCCGCCGGACGAGAACGCACTGCCTGCCCCCGTCAGGATCGCCACCCGCACCGACGGGTCGGCGCCGATCCGTCCGAGCGCCCCGACGAGCCCGTCGACCACGTCGCGTTCCGAGATCGGGTTGCGCGTCTCCGGCCGGTTGAGCGTCAGCGTGACGATCCCGCCCTCCTGCTCGTAGAGCACCGCGTCGGTCATGGTTGGTCTCCCGATCATCTGAGTCCAAGTCCGCGGGCGATGATGCCGCGCAGGATCTCGCGCGTGCCGCCGCGCAGCGAGAAGGACGGTGCGTGCAAGCTGGTATAGGCCAGCACCTCCGCGAAAGCGCAGGCTTCCGGCGTCGGCGGCCCCTCGGCGACGAGGTCGCGGGCGATCTCGGGGATCTCCTGCTCGACGAGCGCCCCGAGATCCTTGACCATCGCGGCCTCCAACGCCGGATCGGCCCCGGCCTGGAGCAGGCCCGCCACCGAGCGCGACATGCGCCGCAACGTGATCAGCTGCGCGCCGAGCCGCCCGAGGGCGATCTCGGCCCGCGCATCGGACGCCGGCTGGAGCGCCCGCACCAATTCGACGAGGAGCCAGAACGAGGACAGGAAGCGCTCCGGCCCGCTGCGCTCATAGGCGAGTTCGCCGGTCACCTGCGCCCAGCCCTCGCCCTCGCGCCCGAGCAGCGCATCCTCGGGGAGGAGGACGTCCTCGAATACCACTTCATTGAAATGATGCTCGCCGACGAGGTTGCGCACCGGCCGGATCGTGATGCCCGGCAGGGTCAGGTCGACGACGAACTGGCTCGTGCCGGCGTGGCGGTGCTCGCGGTCGAGCGGCCCGGTGCGGCAGAACAGGATCATGAGGTGGCAATGGGTGGCGTTGGTGGTCCACAGCTTGGTGCCGTTGACCCGCCAGCCACCGCCCTCCCGCACCGCCTTGGTGCGGACCGAGGCGAGGTCGGAGCCGGAATCGGGCTCGCTCATGCCGATGCAGAAGAAGCACTCGCCGGCGGCGATCCGGGGCAGGATCGCGGCCTTCTGGGCCTCGGTGCCGTAGCGGAGCAGGCTCGGGCCGCTCTGGCGCTCGGCGATCCAGTGCGCGCCGACCGGCGCGCCGGCGGCGAGCAGCTCCTCGAGCAGCACGTAGCGTTCGAGCGCCGAGCGCTCCTGCCCGCCATACTGCTTCGGCCAGGTCAGCCCGAGCCAGCCCTGCTCCCCGAGCCTGCGCGAGAAGGCGGGGTCGAGGCCGTTCCAGCTCTGGGCCCGGTCGATCGGGGCGCGGTCCTTCAGCGCGCTCGCCAGGAAGGCCCGGACCTCGGCGCGGAACGCCTCCGCCGCGGGGGAGGGCGGCGGGAAGGTGAATTGCGACATGGGACGAGTCCTCAGGCGGCCGTGATCGCGGGCCACAGCCCGTCCGGGCCGGCGGCGATCAGGTGGCGGCCGAGCCTCTGCGCCCACTCGGCCTCGCGTCCGAACGCGTCGCGCCAGGCCCGCAGGCGGCCGGTGAAGTGGTGCAGCCGGTGCTCCGCCGTGAAGCCGATCGCGCCGTGGATCTGGTGGGCGATGGCGGCGCCCTGGCCCGCCGCCTCGCCGGTACGGATCTTGGCGGCCGCGACCGCCGGCAATAGCCCCGATCCCCAGGCCGCCACCGCCTCCGCCGCGAGATCGGCCGCCGCCGCCGCCGAGGCCGCCTGGCCGGCGAGCACGGCGAGGTTCTGCTGCACGGCCTGGAACTGGCCGATGGCGCGGCCGAACTGCCGGCGCTCGCAAGCATATGCCACGGTCATGGCGCTGACGGCGCTGAGCGCCCCGGCGATCATCAGGGCGCGGGTCGCGGCGCCCGCCGCCCGCAACTCGGCCGCACCGAAGGGAGCCGGGGCGCCGTCCGCGGCGACCGATTCGACGCGCAGGGCGTCGCTCGGATCGCCGGCGATGTCGGTGCCCGGCTCGACCGTGAGCTGATCCCGCGGCAGCGCGACGAGGACCGGCCCGCCCGGGCCCTCGGCCAGGACCACGACCGCCCGGGCGTGGCGGCCGAACGCGACGCCCCAGGCGTGCCCGCTCACCCGGCCGGCCGCGTCGAGCCTGACCTCCGATCCTTGCGCGACCGCGAGCGGCCCGGCCGGGATTTCCATGCCGGCGCGGGACAGGAGGAGGCCGGCCAGCATCGTGTCGGCGAGCGGCAGCGGCAGGGCGTGCGCGCCGGCCACCGTCAGGAGCGACAGGGCGTCGGCGACCGGCACCCCGAACCCGCCGGCCGCCTCGGGCAGGATCGCGGCCGGCAGGCCGTTCTCGTGAAGGAGCGTCCACAGGTCCTCGGGCCACTGGCCCGCGGCCACCGCTGCGCGGGCCTGCGGGGTGAGGCGGTCGGCGAGCAGGCGGTCGGCGGTCTCGCGCAAGCTCGCGCCGGCATCGTCCGTGTGAGAATCCGTCATGTCAGCGTCCCTGGAAGGCGGGCCGGCGCTTCTCGAGGAAGGCGGTCTTGCCCTCGTGGTGGTCGGCGGTCTGGAACAGGGCGGCCTGGGCGCTGCGCTCCCAGTCGAGCACCTCGTCGATCCCGCGCGCCAGCCACTCCTTGGCCATCGCGGTCGAGAGCGGCGCCAGCCCCTCGTAGGTGCGGGCGAGCGCCAGCGCCCGGTCGAGGGCGGCGCCATCCGGCACGACCTCGTCGACGAGGCCCATGGCGAGGCCGTCGCGGGCGCCGACAGGATTGGCCTGGAGCAGGATCTGGCGCGCGCGGCCCTGGCCGACCCGGGCCGGCAGGGTGTGGAGCAGGCCGGCATCGGCCACGAGCCCGACCTTCGGGAACGAGGCGACGAAGCGCGCGCCCTCGGCGGCCACGATCGTGTCGCAGAGGAGGGCGAAGCTGAAGCCGGCGCCGGCGGCCCAGCCCTCGACCGCCGCGATATAGGGTTTTCCCGATTTCACGATCGCCCGGACGATGGCGTGGAGCAGCCGGAACCGGTCGCGCCCGCCGGCGAGCCCGTCGGCCTGCATCGCCGTGAGGTCGCCGCCGGCGCTGAACACCTGCGTCCCGCCGGTGAGCACGACCGCCCGGATCGCCGAATCGCGCTCGATGCGCTCGATCGCCTCGGCGAGCGCCACCCGGATCGCCGGGGTGAGCGCGTTGCGCTTGGCCAACTCGTTGAGCGTCAGGATCGCGACCGCGCCGTCGCGGCGCTCCAGCAGCACGGGGTGATCTGTCATGCTCACGCCTCCACCCGGTCCGCGCCCGCGAACACCGCGCGCCCGTTGTTGATCACCACGACGTCGCGCTCCGCCACGCGCGCTCGGAACGAGCCGTCGCGCCAGATCTCCACCTGGACGGTCTCGCCCGGGTAGACCGGCGCGGAGAAGCGCAGGGCGAACTCGCGGAAGCGGCCGGGCTCGTAGTCGCCGAGCACCCGCAGCAGGGCGTGGCCGACGATCCCGAGCGTGCACAACCCGTGCAGGATCGGGCGCGGGAAGCCGGCCCGCGCCGCCACGTCGGGATCGGCGTGGAGCGGGTTGTCGTCGCCGTTGAGCCGGTAATAGAGCGCCTGCTCGGGCCGGGTCGGCATCTCGACGACCGTGTCGGGCGGGTTCTGGGGCAGGGCGTGCGGCTCCGCCACCGGGCCGGAGGGGCCGCCGAAGCCGCCGTCGCCGCGCAGGAAGGTGGTGCTGCGCGTCGTCGCGAGCAGCGTGCCCTCGCCGTCGCGCACCTCCTTCTCCGAGTAGACCAGCGCGCCCCGCCCTTCGCCCTTGTCGACGAGCCCGGTGATGCGGGTGGTGCCGACGATCTCGCCCTCGACCGGGAGCGGCCGGTGCATGGCGATGCGCTGCTCGCCGTGGACGACCCGGACCACGTCGATGCCGGTCGCCGGATCGGCCATCCAGAAGCCGGGGTGACCCAGCACCACCGACATCGTCGGCACCGCCTTGAGCGGCCGGTGGCCGTCGACGAAGTCGAGCTGGTGGGTATCGAGCGGGTCCTGCCCGAACCCGATCGAGAGCGCGTAGAGCACGCTGTCGCGCCGCGTGAGGCGCTGGCGCACCTCCGGGATGTGGTGGCGCATCAGGGAATCGTAGGTGAAGGGCATGGGTTGAGACGTGTCCGCTAGATCTGTTCCAATACGGATGAAGCGCGGGATCCCCTCTCCCGAGTGGGAGAGGGGTAGGGGTGAGGGTGACACGCTTCCGCAGAAGGCTAAGACCGTTGAGCCGCGCAGCTCGACGGTTCCGGATCATTGCGGAACCCGAGCCACCCTCACCCCTGACCCCTCTCCCACACGGGAGAGGGGAACCGCGCTCGACTTTGAATTGTCGGAGACATTCGATTCGTCGAAAGAATCTGCCGCCCGCCGCCGCGGCCACAGGCTCGCCAGGCCTTTCGGGCACAGGCACAACACCGCGACCAGCACCACCCCGAGCACCAGCTTGTCGCCGTAGGCGCCGAGCGAGGCAAAACTCTTCTGGGACAGGAGCAACGCCACGCCGAGGAGCGGCCCGAGCAGGATGCGCCGCCCGGCGAGGATCACCCCGGTCAGCATCAGCACGAGGAAGTAGGTGTCGAACAGGTCGGTGCCGACATAGGCGCGCTGGAACGCGTAGAGCCAGCCGGCCGCGGCGCTGATCACCGCCGAGAGCAAAAAAACCTGCAACCGGATGCGGTTGCCGTCGAGGCCGCACATCGTGGCGAGCCGCGGGTTCATGTGCACCATCAGCGCCGCTTGGCCGAGGCGCGAGCGCCGGAAGCGGTGGACGACGTAGAGGGTGAGGAGCAGCAGGGCGTAGGCGAAGGGCCAGAACTCGACGCTGCGCCCGGCCGTCAGCTCGACCGGACCGATCGACAGGTCAAGGGGCGGGATGCCCACGATGCCGTCCGAGCCGCCGAGAAAGTCCCAGTTGGATGCGATGTTCATGCACACCACCGCCGCCGCGTAGGTGACGAGCGAGAACGCGAATTCCCGGGTGCGCAGGGTGATCACCCCGAGCACCAGGGCGAGGCACAAGGCCGCCAGCACCGCCCCGGCGAGCGCCGTCCAGGCGCCGAACCCGTAGGTGACGGTGAGGATCGCCGCCGCGTAGGCGCCGGTGGCGAAGAAGGCGGTGTGGACGAGGCTGATCTCGCCGAGATCCGACAGGATCACGTCGAGCCCGTAGGACATCGCGGCGAAGATCGCGATCGCCACCAGCGTGTCGTAGACCAGCGTCGAGGCGCCGAGCAGCCCCGGGAGCAGGAAGCCCGCGACGGCGAGCAGGGCCGCGAGGGCGAGGCGCAGGATGGGGTGGGTCATCGGGCGAAGCTCCCCGAGGCCGAGAGCGCGCCCGGCCGCAGCACCATCGCGGCGATGAGGAGCGCGAAGACCGCCGCCGTGGTGTAGGCCGGCGAGACGAGGGCGCCGAACAGCGCGGTGAACAGGCCGATGCCGAGCCCGGCGACGTAGCTGCCGAGCACGCTGCCGATGCCGCCGAGCACCACCACCACGAAGGTCATCACCACCTGGTCGAAGCCCATCGAGGTCAGGATCGGCGTGCGCGGCGCGACGAGCGCCGCCGCGAAGGCGACCGCCGCGCCCTCGAAGGCGAAGATGCCCATGTAGATGCGCGAGACCCGCAGGCCCCCGAGTGCCGTCAGCCGCGGGTCCTCCGCCACCATCCGGACCGCGGCGCCGAGCCAGGAGCGGTGGAGCGCCAGGTAGAGGACGGCGAAGACCAGGATCGTGGCTCCCACCAGGATCGCGTCCTGCACCGTGAACCAGACCGGTCCGAGATGGACGCTCATCTCCTGGAACGGGCTCGCCAGGGTCTGGGGCTTCGGACCGAAGGCGAGGCCGGCCGCCCCTTCGAGCGCCTGGCCGAAGCCGAGAGTGACGATCATCAGGCTGACGAGGTCCTGCGAGAGGGTGAGCCGCAGGAACAGGCGCTGCATCACCGCGCCGAGGACGGCTCCGAGCATCACCGCGGCCAGGACCGCGGCCGGATAGGGCAGGCCGGTCGCCGCCATGACCCACCAGGCCACGAAGGCGCCGATCATGTACATCTGGCCGTGGCCGAAATTCACCAGCCGCGCGGCGCCGAGGAGCAGCGTCCAGCCGACCGCGACGAGCGCGTAGGCGTGGCCGATGATGACGCCGTTGACGAGTTGCTGGGCGACGTTCATCCGTGGCTCGCTCCGAGATAGGCCTCGACGATGCGCGGGTCGTTCCGCATCTCCGCCACCGGGCCGGCGGCGACCACGCGGCCGCGCTCCAGGAGGTGCAGCACGTCGGTGACCTCGGCCGCCGCGTGCACGTTCTGCTCGACGAGCAGCACCGTCAGCCCGCCCTCGACCAGCTCGCGGATGGTGGCGAGCAGCGTCGCGACGAGGCGCGGCGCGAGCCCGATCGAGGGCTCGTCGAGGAGGAGGAGTTTTGGGGCCATGCGGAGCGCCCGGCCGACCGCCAGCATCTGGCGCTCGCCGCCCGACAGCGAGCCGGCGAGGTTCGCCCGGCGCTCGCGCAGGCGCGGGAAGAGGGCGTAGACGTCCTCGACGGCGTAGGAGCGCCCGCCTTTGCCGCCCTGGGCCCCGCCCGGCCGCGCCACCGCCTTCAGGTTCTCCTCGACGGAGAGGCCGAGGAACACGCCGCGCCCCTCCGGCACGAGCTGGAGGCCGCGGCGCACGCGCGCTTCCGCCGAGAGCCCGGCCAGCTCCTCGCCGTCGAGCCGGACGGAGCCGGCGATCCGCGGCTCGGCCCGCGACCAGTTCGCGACCGCGTTGATCAGCGTCGACTTGCCGGCGCCGTTGGCGCCGATCACCCCGGCGAGCGTGCCGGGCTCGACGACCAGGCGCTCGACCGCGACCGCCTCGGCCTGGCCGTAGGCGACGTGCAGGCCGGCGATCTCGAGCCGCGCGCTCACGCCGCCCTCCCGAGATAGGCCGCGAGCACGCGCGGATCGGCCTGGATCTCGGCCGGCCGGCCGTTTGCGATCGGCTGCCCGAGTTCGAGGACGACGACCTCGTCGGCGATGGCCATCACGAGATCCATGTGATGCTCGATCAGCACCACCGCGAGACGATCGTCGCGCATGCGCTCCAGCACGCCCCGCAGCGCGATCATGTCCGGACCACCGAGGCCCGCCGCCGGCTCGTCGAGCAGCACGACCCGGGCGCCGGGGGCGGCGGCCAGCGCGATCGAGAGCATGCGCTGCGTGCCGTAGGAGAGCTCGCCCGGCAGCCGCCCGTGGACGCCCTCGGGCACGTGGTAGGCCAGCAGATGGGCCCGCGCCTGCGCGTCGATCGCACGGCGCCGCCGTGCCTCGATCCAGGGCAGGAACACCGATTGGGCGAGCGGGCTCGGACGGCTCTCGATCAGGGCCGCCGCCATGTTCTCCAGGACGGTCATCCCGCCGAAGAACGCGTTCTGCTGGAAGGTGCGGCGCAGGCCCGCCCGGGGCAGCGCGTGGGCCGGCCTGTCCGTCACGTCCGCCCCGTCGAGCCGGATGCGCCCGCCATGCGACACCATGTTGGTGGCCGCCATGAAGCAGGTGCTCTTGCCGGCCCCGTTCGGTCCGATGATGCCGAGGATCCGCCCGGCGGCGACGGACCACGACATCGCCTTCAGGGCCTGGAACCCGCCGAAGCGGACCGACAGGTCCTCGACGGCCAGCACCGGCGGCGTGTCAGCTCTCGACGACAATCTTGCCATCCTTGACCGTGAACACGAAGTGCCGGTGCTGCATCTGGCCGTTGGGCTCGAAGCGCACGGTGCCGAAGATCGTGCCGGGGATCTCCTGGCCGCGGATCGCGCCCGCGACCGCCTTGCGGTCGAGGGTGCCGGCCTTCGTCGCCGCCTTGGCCCAGACCTCGAGCGAGGCGGCACCGAGCGCCATGAACTTGTCCGGCTCGGTCTTGAACTGCTTCTGCATCTGCGCGACGAAGCGCTTGTTCTCCGGGTTGCTGGCGAAGGGCTCGGTCTCGGGAAAGTAGATGTCGGCGCTGTGGAGCCCGTTCGCCGCCTTGCCGGTGGTCTCGATCACGCTCGGGCCCACCGTGCCGACGGTGCAGATCACCGGCGCGCCGACCTGCCCTTGCGCGTATTGCTGCAGGAAGGCCGGCAGCCCGGCGCCCTCGTTGGCGTTGATGCTGATGACGTAATCCGGCTTGGCATCCCGGATGCTGGTGATCTCGACCCGGAAATCGGTCTGCGGGAACGGAAACTTGAGCGTCTGGACGATGGTGTAATCGAGGGCGGCCTTCTTGAACTCGGCCTCGATCCCCTGCTGGGCACCGTTGCCGTAGGCGTCGTTCTCGGTGACGAAGACGATGCGGGCCTTTTTGGTCTTATTGCCGAGATACTGCGCGATGATCGCCGCATCCTGCACGTTGGCGCTGTTGAGGCGGATCGCCAGCGGGTTCGAGGCGCTGGCCAGGATCGCGTCGGCCTTCGAGATCATCGTGATGTCGAGGATGCCGGCCCGCGCGAGCACCGACTGCATCGCCAGCGTCACCGGGCTGTTCCAGCCCTCCAGCACCACCGCGACGCCGGCCGCCGCCAGTTCGTTGGCCTTGGCGACGCCGATCGCCGGCGTGCTCTCGTCGTCGCGCACCAGGATCTCGACCGGCCGGCCGAGCACCCCGCCGCCCTCGTTGATCAGCGCCGCCATGGCCTGGACCGCATGGGTGACGTCCTGCCCCTGCCGTCCGGCGCCGCCGCTCAGCGGGATGATGAGCCCGACCTTGATCGGGTCCGCCGCCCGGGCGAGGGCCGGCACGAGCGGGGCCGCGGCGAGCCCGGCGAGAACGCTGCGTCTCGAAAGCACGTTCGTTCCTCCCAGATTTGAGTAAGTATTTTTGGCGTTGCTTGCTCATTTTCCAAGTTATAACATTGTTTTTTGGTGCCGTCTATCTGTATATAATCACATTCGCAGCGCGGAGGACGTTATGGGACAAACAGGAACGGTGCTGGTTGCGGGCGCCGGCGGGCTGGTCGGGCGGGCCGTGATCGACCATTACTTGAGCGCGGGGTGGGAGGTGATCGCCCTGTCGCGACGCCCGTCCGAGCCGGCGACGGGGGCGGCGCATGTCGCGGTCGATCTTTCGGATGCCGCGCAAAGCCGGGCGCGGCTGTCCGAGATCCGCACCCTCACCCACGTGGTCTATGCGGCGCTCTACGAGAAGCCGGACCTCACCGGCGGCTGGCTCGACGACGACCAGATCGCCACCAACCTGGCGATGCTGGTCAACCTCCTCGATGCGGTCGAGCCGCAGAATCCGGGCCTGCGCCACGTCGCCCTGCTCCAGGGCGCCAAGGCCTACGGGGTCCATCTCGGCCAGGCTCCGGTCCCGGCCCGGGAGAGCGCGCCGCGCCACATCCATCCGAACTTCTACTGGGCGCAGGAGGATTTTCTGGCCGACCGGCAGGCCGGGAAGGGGTGGAGCTTCACGATCCTCCGGCCGCAGGTGGTGTTCGGCTTCGCGGAGGGCAGCGCCATGAACATGGTCGCGGCCGTGGGCGCCTACGCGGCGATCAGCCGGGAACTCGGGCTTCCGCTGGTCTATCCGGGGACCGGCACCCGGGTCACCGAGGCGACGGATGCCCGCCTGCTCGCTCGCGCCATCGCCTGGGCCGGTCGCACGCAAGCCGCCGAGAACCAGACCTTCAACGTGACGAACGGCGACGTCTTCACCTGGGAGAATCTCTGGCCGGTGATCGCCCGGGCTTTCGGCATGGAGGTCGGGCTGCCGCATCCGATGCCGTTGTCCCGCATCATGCCGGGCCGGGCCGCTACCTGGCAGGGCATCGTCGCGCGCCACGGCCTGCGGCCCCTGTCCCTCGACCGGCTGGTCGGCGCCTCGTGGCAATTCGCCGATTTCGCCGTCTCCCGAACCCACTCGACCGCGTCGCTGCTCAGCACGATCAAGATCCGGCAGGCGGGGTTCGGGGAGTGCATCGACACCGAGGCGTCGCTGGCCTGGTGGCTGGCGGACCTCCAGGAGCGGCGGGTGTTGCCGGGGGTGCCGGGCTGACATCGACAGACGGCCCGGTCGCCCTTCCCAAAGGGAACGACCGGGTCGTCTCGCTAAAGGAAGGGGCGCGGGATCCCCCCTCTCCAGGCGATACCAGGCTTGCCTGGTATCACTGCAAGGTGTGGGAGAGGGGCCGGGGGTGAGGGTGACACGCTTCAGTGTGAAACACTGAGCGTCGTGCTGGCAGCTCAACGTCCAGTGCTTGATCCTGAAACGTGTCACCCTCACCCCTACCCCTCTCCCACACCTTGCAGCGATACTGGGCAAGCCCGGTATCGCCTGGAGAGGGGATCCCGCGCTACACTCGTCTTGAGGAGTGCTGCGAACAGGCTCGCGGAGCCGAGACGGGAGGACATCACCCACGAATGACCCCCTTCTCCCGCAATCGCGCCCGCTCCGCCTCATCCACCCCGAGCGACGCCAGCACCTCCCCGGTGGCCTCGCCGAGGGTCTGCGGGGCGATCCGGTAGGTGGCGGGCGTGCGCGACAGCCGGCTCGGATAGCCGATCACCGTGACGGGCGTGCCGTCCGAGCGCTCCATGCGCTTGAGCAGGCCGCGGGCCGCCACCTGCGGGTCGGCGAGGATCTGGTCGATGCGGTTGATCGGCCCACCCGGCACGCCCCCCGCCTCCATGGCGGCGAAGAACGCGGCCGAGGTCCATTGCCGGATCGCGGCACCCAACGTCGCCTCCAGCTCCTTGCGGTCGCGCAGGCGCCCGACATTGTCGCGAAAGCGCGGGTCGGCGGCGAGCTCAGGAAGGTTGAGAAGACCGCACAGGCTGCGGAACTGCCCGTCATTGCCGCAGGCGACGAGCACGTAGCCGTCCGCGGTCTGGAACTCGCGGTAGGGCACCACGTTCGGGTGCGAGTTGCCGAGCCGGCCGGGGGTGAGCCCGCCGACGATGTGGTTCATGCCCTGGTTGACCAGGACCGCGACCTGGCTGTCGAGGAGGGCGCAGTCGATGTGCTGGCCCTCGCCGGTCGCCGTGCGGTGGTGGAGCGCGGCGAGGATCGCGGTCGCGGCGTAGAGGCCGGTGAAGAGGTCGCTCACCGGCAGCCCGACCTTGATCGGGCCGGCGCCCGGCTCGTCGTCGGGCCGGCCGGTGACGCTCATCAGGCCGCTCATGCCCTGGATCAGGAAGTCGTAGCCGCCCCGCGACGCGTAGGGGCCGGTCTGGCCGAACCCCGTCACCGAACAGTAGATCAGGCCCGGATTGGTGCCTGAGAGCGAGGCGTAGTCGAGGCCGTAGCGGGCGAGCGCTCCAGTCTTGAAGTTCTCGACCACGATGTCCGCCCGCTCGGCCAGCCGCCGCACCAGGGCGGCGCCCTCCGGGTCGCCGAAATCGATCGCGACGCTGCGCTTGTTGCGGTTGGCACAGAGGTAGTAGGCAGCATCCGACGGCCCGTCCGGCCCCTGGACGAAGGGCGGGCCCCACAGCCGCGTGTCGTCGCCCGTCTCCGGCCGCTCGATCTTCCAGACCTCGGCCCCGAGATCGCCGAGGATCTGCGACGCCCAGGGGCCGGCGAGCACGCGGGAGAGATCGAGGACCGTCAGCCCGTGGAGCGGGCCTCGGGGCGTGTCAGCCGCCTCGCCTGAAGCCGCCCGTGTTGGATCCGCGCCCACCACGCCTGCGCTCCTCCCGTTCGCTCTCTTCCGCGTTTCATGTGTTGAAACGTGTGTTCAAAACAGTGTAGACCGATCGGCGGCGGATGCAACGCCGACTTCGATGCCTCGGCGCGTCGCGTGGGAGATCCTTTGGCGAGAAGGTGTTTTTGGCATGCCGTCCTTCGAGCCCGTCACGGCGGCCCTGCGGGTGCTGGAGGTCCTGCGCGCCCTCAACCGTCTGCGCGAGGCGAGCGTCGGCGATCTCTTCCGCGAGACCGGCCTCAACCGGCCGACGATCGTCCGGATGCTGGAGACGCTGATCCATGCCGGGCTGGTGGCGCGCCACCCGACGAAGGCGGTCTACGTCACCACCGGGCGCACGCTCGAACTCAGCAGCGGCTACCAGACCCACGAGGAGATGGCGCTCGCCGCCGCCCCGATCCTGGCGCAGCTGCACGCGGCGCTGCAATGGCCCTCCGACGTCTCGGTCTTCGACGGCGACGCGATGGTGGTGGCGCGCACCAGCCGCAGCGAGGGCGTGCTGCACTTCAACCGCCGGCCCGGCTACCGGGCGCCGCTGCTGGGCACCTCCCTCGGCCTGGCGTTCCTGGCCTTCTGCGACCCGAAGACCCGCGCGCGGGCGCTCGCGGCGCTCACCGGATCGGACGACCCGTGGAACGCCGTCATCCAGGATCCCGCGTCGCTCGACCGGCGGCTCGCGCGGGTGCGGGAGCAGGGCTATGCCAGCATGAACGAGGATTACTCGCGCACCGCCTACAACGGCGTCGCCTCGGCGATCGGCGTGCCGGTGCTGATCGGCGGGGTCGCGGTCGGAAGCCTCAACCTGATGTACCTGCGCAACTCCCTCGACGAGGCCGACGTGGTCGCCCGCTTCGTCGCGCCGCTCCGCGAGGCCGCGGCGGAGATCTCGGGGGCGCTGGCGGGGATGCGCGGGGGGTGACGCTCGGTTCTCACAACTGAATTGCCACCCTCCACGTCATCCCGGGGCCGCGAAGCGGAACCCGGGATCCATAACCGCTGACGGTGCAGACCGAGGCGGAACGCATTCCGCCCTTTTCTGAGCGCTCGGCGGTTATGGATCCCGGGTTCTCGCCTTCGGCGAGCCCCGGGATGACGCGGAGGGTATGACGTCTTTGGATGTCACGGAATAATCTTAGACATCACGGCGCGAAATTCAGCTTCAGCCCCGGCCGCTGCCACGGCATCCGCACCAATTGCCCGGTTCCCGACAGCGTGACGTAGGCGGTCTTTCGATCAGGTCCGCCGAAGCAGATGTTGGTGGTGTAGACGTCCGGCATCGGCACGCTCTCCACCAACTCGCCCTCCGGCGAGATCACGGTGATCGCCCCCGTCATCAGGGTCGCGACGCAGATGTTGCCGGAGGCCTCGACCGCGAGGCTGTCGTAGCGTTCGTAGCCGGCCTGGTTGAACAGGAAGCGGCCGCCATGCGGCGACGGGAACGGGTGGCGCCGGATCCGGCCGGGCTCCGTGAGGTCGAACGCCCAGAGCCGCCCGCCCTCGGTCTCGGCGACGTAGAGCATCGTCTCGTCGGGCGAGAGTCCGATGCCGTTCGGGGTCAGGATCGGGTGCACCACCTCGGTGATGAACGAGCCGTCGGCCTTGGCGTAGTAGACGCTGCCCTGGTCGCGGTCGCGGTGGCGCGCCTTGCCGAGGTCGGTGAAGTAGAAGCCGCCGGCGCGGTCGAAGACGATGTCGTTGGGGCCCTTGAGCCGCGTGTCGCCGCAGCGATCATAGAGGACCGTGCAGGCGCCAGTGCGCAGGTCGACCCGCTCGATCCGGCCGCCGGAATAGTCGTCCGGCGTGCCGATCGGCCGGATCATGCCGGGCTCCTCGTGCCAGGCGAAGCCGCCGTTGTTGCAGACGTAGAGCATCCCGTCCGGCCCGAGCGCCAAGCCGTTCGGCCCGCCGCCCGGTTCGGCGATGACCGAGACCGTGCCGTCCGGTGCCACCCGCGAGACCGTCCCGCGGGCGATCTCGACGAGGGCGATCGTCCCGTCCTCCAGGACGACCGGGCCTTCGGGGAAGCGCAGGCCCGTCGCCATCACGGTGATGTCCGTCATTGGGGTCCTCCGGTTTTTCTTCGATCAGGCGATCTATTCGAGCCTGCTTGATGGGATGCCACTGAATTGACACCCTCCGCGTCATTCCGGGGCCGCGCAGCGGAGCCCGGAGTGCCGCAGGCACGCCCAGAACCGCGGATGGTTCAAGATGGAGCGGAACCGGTCCGCTTTGTTCGTAAACACGTGAGTGTCTGGCTTCCGGGCTCCGCTTCGCGGCCCCGGAATGACATGGAGGGGATGAAGAGGGTCGGGCCAGTCGGAAGGCTCTCACTCCTCACCGTACGGACGATCCCTCCACCACGGATAGCCCTCCGGCATGTCGGCCGAGACGCGCCCCGAAAAATCCGGCGCCCTTTTCTCGAAGAACGAGGTCACGCCCTCCTTGACGTCCGGGCTGCGGCCGCGCTCGGCCAAGAGCCGGCTCTCGATCCGGTGCGCTTCCATCGGGTGTTCGGCCCCGAGCATCCGCCACAGCATCTGCCGGGCGAGCGCCACGGAGACCGGCGCGGCGGCGTCCGCGATCTCGCGGGCCAGCGCCCGGGCCGCCGGCAGGAGGTCGTCGGGGGCGTGCAGGCTGCGCACGAGACCGCTCGCCAGCGCCTCCTCGGCCGGGATCATCCTGCCGGTCGCGACCCATTCCATCGCCCGCTGCATGCCGACGGCCCGGGGCAGGAACCAGGACGAGCACGCCTCCGGCACCAGCCCGCGCCGGGTGAACGGGAAGGCGAAGCGGGCATTCGTTGCGGCGAGCCGGATGTCCATCGGCAGCAGCATGGTGGCGCCGACCCCGACCGCCGCCCCGTTCACCGCCGCGATGACGGGTTTTTTGGACTCGAAGAGGCGCAGAGCCAGGCGCCCGCCGGAATCGCGCAGGGCCTCGCCGTCGGCACCGGCCCGGCCGGCGACGTCGAAGCGGGCGGCGCCGGCCGACATGTCGGCGCCGGCGCAGAAGCCGCGGCCGCGGCCGGTCACGATCACCGCCCGCACGGCATCGTCCCGGTCGGCCCGGCCGAGGCAAGCGACCATCACCTCGCGCATGGTGGCCGTGAAGGCGTTCAGCTTGTCCGGCCGGTTGAGCGTGATCGTCAGGACTCCGTCCTCGAGGTCCGACAGGACCTCGGTGCTCGCATCAGTGGCCATAGGCGATCTCCTCCCCGCGGCGGGCGAGCCGGCGGAATTTCTCGCCCGCGACGTCGACGGCCCGGGCGTCCGAGGCGTTGCCGTCGAGGGCGCGCCGGTACACGCCGGCGACGATCGCCGCCCAGCGAAACAGCGAGAACACCACGAAGACGTCGAGATCGGCCGGCACCGGGCGTCCGGCCGCGGCAGCGTAGGCGGCGACGAACTCCGCCTCGTCCGGCAGGCCCGGCACGTCGCGCCCGACGAGCCCCTGCTCGGCCGGCGTGGTGCGCCAGGGCAGCAGGCAATAGGCGAGGTCGGCGAGCGGATGGCCCAGCGTCGAGAGCTCCCAGTCGAGGACCGCGATCACCCGCGGCTCCTCCGGGTGGAGCATCAGGTTGCCGAGGCGGTAATCGCCGTGGGCGAGGGCGGTCTCGTCGGGGACGTCCCCCTGCGCCGCGAGCCAGGCGATCAGCCGGTCCATCGCCGGTTCCGGCGCGAGGTCGGCGGCCCGGTACTGCTTCGTCCAGCGCGCGACCTGCCGCCCGATATAATTGCCGGCGCGGCCGTAATCGCCAAGGCCGATCGCGGCGGGATCGAGCCGGTGCAGGCGCCCGAGCACCCGCGCCGCGTCGAGGAAGGCCGCCCGGCGGTGGCCGGGATCGACCCCCGGCATGTCGCGCTCGGCAAAGACCCGGCCATCGAGATAGTCCATCACGTAGAACGGCGTGCCGATGACGCTCGCGTCGTCGCAATAGAGCCGGACCCGCGGGACCGGCACGTCGGTCCCGGCGAGGGCGCCCATCACCCGGTACTCGCGGTCGACCGCATGGGCGGAGGGCAGGAGCGCGCCGCCCGGCTTCTTGCGCAGCACGTGGGCTCCGCCGGGCGTGGCGAGGTGGAAGGTCGGGTTGGACTGCCCGCCCTGGAACTGGCGCACCACGAGCCCGTCCGCGGCGCCGGGCAGGAGCGGGGCGAGGTAGCGCCGGAGCGCCGCCTCGTCGAAACGGTGGTTCGGCAGCACCGGGACCAGGGCCGGTCTCCCCGTCGCCTGCGCCTCAGCCATCGGGTGTCCTCGCGGGGTCGGGGAGGCGGCTCATCGGCCGGACCCGCCCTTCACGATCAGGGCGTCGGCGGCGACGATCCGGTCCCTCGCGCAGATGAGCGGGTTGATCTCCATCTCGGCGACCGCCCCGCCGGCATCGGCGGCGAGTTCGGAGAAGCGGCTCACGATCTCGGCGAGACGCGGGACTTCGACCGCGGGCGCGCCGCGAAACCCGTCGAGCAGGGCCGCGCCTTTCAGGCCGCGCAGCATCGCCTCGGCTTCCTCACGCCCGACCGGCGCGAGGGAGAGCGCGGTGTCGCGCAGGATCTCGACCAGGACCCCGCCGAGGCCGACGACGACGAGCGGGCCGAATTGCGGATCGTGCCGGGCGCCGACCATGACCTCGACGCCGCGCGGGATCATCGGCTGGACGACCACGCCCCGGAAATCCGGCTTCGGCGCGATCGCCTCGGCGGCCGCCAGGATCTCCGCGTAGGCGCGCTCGACCTCAGCGTCGCTCCCGAGACCGAGCTTGACCAGCCCGGCCTCGGTCTTGTGCAGGATGTCCGGACTCTCGCCCTTGAGCACCACCGGGAAGCCGAGGGCTCGCGCGGCCCGTCGCGCCTCCGCCGCGGACGCGACCGGCCGGTCCTCCACCACCGGGATGCCGTAGAGCGCCATCACGGCCTTCGCCTCCCGCTCGGTCAGCGAGGATCCGGCCGTCTCCCCGAGCAGGGCCTCCATCCGCGCCTTCGCGGCCGGGTCTGCGATGCGGCCCTCGCCGGTCCGGCCGGCTTGCCGCAGGGCGTCGCGCCGGTGCCAGGCCTTGATCGTCGCAAAGCAGCGGTCCATCGAGTGGAACAGCGCGAGGTGCGGGTCGCTCTCGGTCTCCCGCGCGCCGGGACCGCCGAGCCATTCCGGCGCCCAGACGTTGCAGACGAGCTTGTCGTGGGCCGCGGCCGCCCGGCTGAACACCGGCAGCCGGACCGTCGCCGATTCGTAGGCGTAGGCGTGCGAGGTCACCATGACGCCGTAGAGCGGGTCGGCGAGCAACGCCCCGGCGCAGGCCGCGAGGCTGTCCGCCGAGCCGATGACCTGGGCGGTCACGTCGCACGGGTTGCGGGTCGAGCCGTATTCCGGCACCTGCGCCGCGAGCACGGAGGCCGCCTCCGGGCCCGGCTGCGGCAGGGCGATGCCATACGCCTCCGCCTTGTCGGCGGCGATGATGGTGGCCCCGCCCGAGGTCGCGATCACCGCGACGCCGCGGGCCCGCGGGCGGCCCGCCTTGGCGAAGAAGGCCGCCGCCTCGACCAGCGCCTCGAGCCGGTCGACCTGGATCACGCCGGCGCGCGAGAAGCCCGCCGCGTAGGCCTGATCCGACCCGGCGAGCGAGCCGGTATGCGACAGGGCCGCCCGGGCGCCCTCCTGGCCGGTCGCGATCTTGTAGAGGACGAGCGGCTTGTCGGCCTCCCAGGCGAGGGCTGCGGCCCGCAGCATCCGGCCCGGATCGGCCATGCCCTCGAACAGGCAGGCGATCGCCCGGCAATGCGGATCCTGCGCCAGGTAGCCGACGTGGTCCGCCACGTCGACGTCGCAGGAATTGCCGGCGGTGAGGACGTGGCTGACCGAGACGCCGCGCTCGATCCCTTGGCCTAACGAGAAGCCCAGCGAGCCCGACTGGCTCACGATCCCGATCGCGTGCGGGGCAAGCGGCCGGCGTTCGGGCATCGCCGAGAAGGTGAGGCCGGCGCCGGTGGCGTAGTTGACGAGGCCGATCGTGTTCGGCCCGACGAGGCGCATGTCCGCGTCCCGCGCGATGCCGACGAGGCGCTGCTGGAGCGCGACGTTCTCGGGCTTGCCCGTCTCCGCGAACCCGGCCGCCAGCACCAGGACGGCACCGACGCCCATCGAAGCGCATTCGCGCACGACCGGCTCGACCGCCTCCCGCGGCGTCGCGATCACGACGCAGTCCGGGGTCTCGGGCAGGGCCGCGACGCTCGGGTAGCAGGGCCGGCCGGCGAGTTCGGTGTGCCGGGCGCTGATCTGGTAGAGGCGGCCGTCGAAGGCCTTCAGGTTGGCGACCGTACGGCTGCCGAAGGCGTTCGGCCGCTCGGACACGCCGACGACGGCGACGCTCCGAGGCGCCACGAGCCGCGCCATCGCCTCGGGCGCGTAAGGATCGCGCCGCGCGCTCTCCCCCGCCGTCATCGGAAGGCCGCCGGGCGGCGGGCGGACGCGGGCGTTTTCCTCATGATCGATTTCATTCTATGAAATGCTCTTTCATTGATTGTCGAGCATGTCAGAGCCTCTGTAAAGCCGCGAATCCGCGGGCCCGGAGGGGTCAGGAGGCGAGGCCGACCAGGAGCCCGGTCACGACGATCAGGCCCAGGATCGCGCCGCCGAGGCCCAGCGCCCGGACGGTCGCGGCCCCGCCATTGTCGTTCGCCGAGCCGGGCAACTCGCGGGGCCAGCGCCGCCACTTGCGGCAGCTCGACGGCGCCTCTTCGAGAGGTCCGGCGGGAGCGGCGTCAGGCTGGTGACGACAGGACATGGCGCGACTATCGCCCGAGCGCTTCACGTTCGGCAAGATCGATCGGGACGAGGCGGGCGATCACGGCGCGGAAGGCTGGTTACCCCAAGCTCCGCCGCGCCGTCTCGGGCGAGCTTTCGTGCGGGCGAGCACGCCGCCTCTGACCTCGGAGCGCACCCGATCGATCTCGACGTGCTCCCTGTCATCCCGCTCCCTGTCATCCAGGGCCGCGACAGCGGAACCCGTGATCCATCACCGCCGAAGCGTCGGGAAGAGGCGGACGTCGTCCCCCCCGCTCGGTCTTGCATCGTCAGCGGGTATGGAGCCCGGGTTCCTGCCTTCGGCGAGCCCCGGCATGACAGGGAGTGGTGTCGGCCTGCGCGCGCCAGCCGCGCGCCGATCACCGCACCGTCCGGCGCTGGAACAGGCGCAAAACCGCGTTCCCGCGCGCCACCGCGTCGTCGAGGGCATGGCGCGGCGTCTTGGTGCCGGCGAGCGCCGCCTCGATCTCCTCCGCCCAGAGATCGCGGATCTGCAGCATGTTGCCGAGCCGCAGGCCCGCGGTGTCGCGGGTCGGCGGGCGGTGCGTGATCGCGTCGACGGCCACCTCCAGCATCGGGTGGCGGGTGTAGAAGCCGGCCGCCTCGGCGTCGGCGCGGGCCGCCCGGGTCACCGGCACGTAGCCGGTGTTGCGGTAGAGGAGCGCCTGCACGGGGAAGCTCAGCACGAAGTCCAGGAAGGCGGCGACGCCCGCGTACTCGTCCTCCGTCTTGCCCTGCATGACGTAGAGCGAGCCGCCGCCCAGGATCGCGTTCTGGGGCGTGTCGACCACGTCGGGATAGTACGGCATTGGGCGGATCGCCCACCGGAAGCGGTCCTGCGACGCGATCGTACCGTACAGGCTCGACGAGGTGAGGAAGATCGCGCACTCGCCCGAGACGAACTGCGCCTCGCCGCGGTTGGTCCGGCCCGCATAGGTGAACGCGCCCTCCCGATGCAGGTCGACGATGTTCTGCAGGTGGCGGACCTGGAACGCCGTGTTGAAGACGAGCTCGACGTCGAAGCCGTCGAGACCGTTCGACCGGGTGGCGACCGGCTTGCCGTGCCAGGCCGACAATTGCTCGATATGCGCCCAGGTCGGCCAGGCGGTGGAGAGCGCGCAGCGGGACGGCTCCGCCCGCTTCAAGGCCCGGGCGGCCTCGAACACCTGCGGCCAGGTCTCGGGCAGGTGGTCGGGGTCGAGGCCGGCGCGGGCGAACCGGTCGAGGTTGATCCACATCACCATGGCGGAGATGTTGAAGGGCAGGGACAGCATGCCGCCGTCGCGGGCGAGGTAGTTGGTGGCAATCACCGGCAGGAAGGCGTCGGGCGCGATCCCGCGCCCGGCCGCGCGCATCACCTCAGCGACCGGCCGTACCGCCCCGATCGCCGCCGCCATCGTGCCGTTGCCGACCTCGAAGACCTGCAGGATGTGCGGCGCGGCCCCCGCCCGGTAGGCCGCGATGCCGCCGTTGATCGTCTCGGCGTAGGGGCCCTTGTAGATCGTGACCAGGCGATAGGCGCTCTGCGAGGCGTTGAATTCCTCGGCGATCCGGGCGACGAGCGCCCCGTTCGCCCCGTCGAGGGAGTGCCAGAGCTGAAGCTCGGTCGCGGCGCGGGCCGCGATCGTCGACAGGGCAGCGGTCGCGCCGATCAGAAGGCCGGCGAGTGCGCGGAGGAGGGGTTTTGCCGGGAGGCCGGCCCTCCTGCCGCGCCAGGGTGATGATTTGCCCATCAGGTCGCCCTTGGTCTTCGGTGGCTTCGGCTTGATGACAGCTGAGAGTTCGTTCGATTGTGCCTGGCGGGATTGAAGTCCTCCTCGTCATCCCGGGGCCGCGCAGCGGAACCCGGGATCCATAACCGCCGACGCTCGAGGACGAAGCGGAGCACGTGCCGCTTCATCCTGGAGACTCAGCGTTTATGGATCCCGGGTTCTCGCCTGCGTCGAGCCCCGGGATGACGTGGAGAGTTGTTCGTATTCGTGCCGGATCGTCCAACGCAGCCGATCAAACAGGCGCTGAGAATTGATAGGCAAGTCGAACAAGTTTTCACATCGACCATGACCCCGCTCACCCGACCTGCCGCGGCAGCTGAACGCTCACGCAGGTTCCCTGTCCGACGGTACTCTGGATCTCGACGCTGCCGGCGAGCCGGTGGGTGACCAGGTTGTGGATGATGTGCAGCCCCAGGCCCGTCCCGCCCCGGGCGCGGGCGGTGGTGAAGAACGGGTCGAAGACGCGGTCGAGGTGCTGCGGCGCGATGCCGGCGCCGTCGTCGCCGATCGTGATGACGACCCGCATCGGCTCGGGCCGCGCCGTGATGACGACCCGCAGGAGGTGACCCTCGCGCGTCCCGTGGTCGATCGCGTTCTTGACCGCGTTGGTCAGCACCTGGGCGAGGATGCCCGGATAGGTGTCGAGGGACAGGCCGTCCGGGCACTCCGCCAGGATCTCGTGCCGCCCCGGCCGCGCCAGCGCCCGCAGGCTCGTCAGCAGCTCGTCGATCCAGGACCGGAGGTCGAGGACGCGGCGCTCCTCGAACACCTGGTCGGAGGCGACCTGCTTGAAGCTGTAGAGCAGGTCCGAGGCGCGCATCAGGTTCGTGGTCATGATCCGCGCGCCGTCGCGCATCCGCGCGGCGTGCTGCACCAGGCGCGAGCGCGTCAGCCGGTTCTCGGCCACCAGCGTCTCGAAGGCGCTCGCCTCGCCCTGGACCTGGGTCGAGGTGGTCAGCGCGATCCCGAGCGGGGTGCTAATCTCGTGCGAGACGCCCGCCACGAGCTGCCCCAGCGAGGCGAGCTTCTCCGATCGCACGAGGTCGTCCTGCGTCTGCCGCAGGGTGACGAGGGCCGCGTCGGCCCGGCGCGCGGCCTCGCGCCAGCCCGCCTCGCGCCGCCGCAGCTCGGCGAGGAAGGTGTCGGAGGCCCGTGCGATGTCGCCGAGCTCGTCGCGCCGGCTCACCAGGCCGACGCTGGCGACGCCCGGATCCGTCGTCGCCCGCAGGACGTTGCCGGTGAGGAGGCGCAAGGGGCGGGTGATCGAGCGGGCGACGGCGACGACGGCCGCCGTGCCGAGCAGCAGCGCGCCGGCCGCGCCGGCGAGGAGCAGCCGGCGGATCGAGGTGCCGACGCGGTCGGCATCGTCGATGAAGGTGCGGTTGAGGCCTTGCGCGTTCGCGCCGATCACCGCGTCGCGGCGGTTCATCTCGGCGACCAGGGTTTCCTGCTCGCGGATCCTGTCGACGGTGGCGGCGAGCTGCGCGCGCCAGCCGCCGATCGCCGTCGTCAGCTCGCCCTGGACGCCGGAGGGCAGCACCAGGCCCTGCGCGCGGGCGGCGAGGTCGGCGCCCTCCGTCACGACCGCTTCCGCCGCCGCAGCCTTGCCCCGGTCGAGGGCGGAGGCCGATTGCTGCGCGAGCCGCAACGCCGCGAGCGCGATGCCCTGGGTCGTCAGCTCCGCCTCGTTCGACGACACCGAGTGCCGGATCAGCCCGGCGACCTCGGCCTGGAGGCTTTGCTGCGCCTCGACGCTCTCGCGGATCAGCCGGTCGCACCAGACGATCAGGGCGTGGCCCGACTGGGTGGCGCGGGTGAGCTCGAACCCCTCCGCGATGACCCGGCTCAACCCGGCATCGCCGCTCTGGCTCCGGTTCCGGTACGACCGCAGCAACGTCGCGAACTGGCCGGCCTCGACGCGGCGCGCCGCCCCGGCGAGCACCGCGTGCAGCTGCGTGCCCGTCCGGTCGAGGAGCTCGATGTCGGAGGCCAGCTCGTCGAACTCGACCTGGAACACCGGGCGGCCGATGCGGGTCTTGTTGAGCTCGACCGCCGAGATCGCCTCGCGGACGTCGCGCAGCGCGCTGACGACCCGCTGGTTCACCTCGAGGGCGGCGTCCCGGGCGGTGAGATCGGCGACGAGGCGCGCATTCTCGTCCTGCTGGCGCCGGCGCTCGGCATCGGTCTGGGCGACGAGCAGGTCGGCCCGCCGCGCCATCCCGGCCGCGGCGATCCCGAGATCGCCCGCCAGCCGCGCCAGGCGGTGCATCTGCTCGATCTGCGCGGCGAGGTCGTGCTGCACGGTTGCGACCCGCGCCGCCTGCTCCTCCGTGCGGGCCACCCGCCCGAGCTGCGCGAGCTGGAAAGCGGCCTTGTCCGCCAGGGCGGCGAAAAGCCGGCGCGCATCGCCCTGGGTTTCGTCGCGTCGGCCGACCTCGTCGCGCGCCTTGTCGAGGAGCGTGAAGGTGTGGACCATCTCGCTGGACAGCACGGCCCCGTCGCGGGCCCGCTCGGCTTCGATCAGCAGCGCCCAGGCCGCCACGGCGATGGACATCGCGACGACGACCGGAATCGCGCCGACGATGAACACGCGGCGAGCGACGCCGGATGATCGGAGAAAGCGCACCCTGGACCAAAGCTCATCGCGGGACGGGACGGACTAGAAGTCTTGCAAAACTGTCGATCCGCTGTCCAGCACGCGCGCGAAGCGGGCGGTGGCAGGATGTCGGTTCATGCAAGGGGCCTCGTACGGGGCCGCGGCCCGTCTCACCGCACCAGGGCCTCGGTCGCGGCCGCGAAGGCGATGCGCGGGGTCGCGAGGGCGAAATGCGCGATCCGCTGCCCGGAATGGCCGACGAGCCTCAGGGTGACGGGCACGCCCCGGACGGACGCCCCCGCCGCTTGGCTGATCTCGGGCTGGTCGGCGAGGGCCTGGAACGACCCGCTGACCATGCCCGGCCGGCTGAAGCCGTCCCGGGTCATGACCTCCCACCGGACCGTCTCCGCCGCGGCGGCATCGCGCGGGCGCCGGAGCGGCGAGAACAGGGCGACGTAGGATTGCTTGAGACCGCCGCGGCTCGACACGAAGGTGCAATCGGCGACCGGCGTGTGGCCGAAGACCAGGCCGGCCGTCGACCGGGTGGTGCAGGTCAGGGTGCCGGCCGGCTGCAGCGGGTCGGACGGCCGGGTGCCGTGCGCGTAGGTGGCGGTCGCGGCGAGGATCGCGGCGGTGGAGGCGACGACGATGGCGTTCATGGCCTAAAAAATCCCTGTCGGGTTGTGCTCTCGACGCGGGCCTTCTCGGCCGGGCGTGACGGATCGTGGGGATCCGTGACGCCGCTCGTCTCTGCTCGGAGCGTGGCGTTAACTACGTCGGCCCAGTTGCATGACTATTCCGTCGATTGTTGCTTGTTCGCCTACGAACGATAATCAGGTGTCAGATCGGAGGGGGGACGCAACAGTCGAGGGCGGGCACGACACGTGACGGCAGGTCGGCAGACCTCGGCCCCGCGCCCGTGTCGTATCCCGTCGCTCCCGTGCCGCGCGGGGCTGTCCGAGGAAAATCTCTTTCAGAATCAAGCGCGGGATCCCCTCTCCAGGCGATGCCGGGCAAGCCCGGCATCGCCTGGAGAGGGGAGACGCGCCATTTCTTTTCCCCGGACAGCCCTGCGTTCCGCGGGCGTCGCGGTCCATTCGACAAGAAACTCAGTTTCGGCGGCCAGGCATCGTGTAAGACCATAGGCCAAGGCCGATTCGAGGAGGCACGATTGCAGATCGTCGACATCCAGTCCCAGATCGTCTCGCTGCCCTTCGACATGGGCGGTCCGCCCGCCACCTTCGCCGGCAAGGCCTGGACCCATCTCGACATCCTCCTGGTGCGGGTCGAGACCGATGAGGGGCTGGTCGGCTGGGGCGAGGCCTTCGGGCATGCCGGGATCCAGGCCACCCGCGCTGCCCTCGACGGGATCGTGGCGCCGCTCGTCCTGGGGAAGTCGTCCGGCGACGTCGCGGCGCTGACCCGCTCGGTGCTCCACGCCACGCATCTCCTCGGCCGCAACGGCCCGTTCGTCTTCGCCTTCTCGGGCATCGAGACGGCATTGTGGGACCTCGCCGGCAAGCGGGCAGGCCAGCCGGTCGCCCGCCTCCTCGGCGGGATGCGTGAGCGGCTGCCGGCCTACGCTTCCCTGCTCGCCTATCACGACCCCGCGCTCGTGCGCCGCAACGTCGAGGCGGCCTGCGCCGCCGGCTACCGCCACATCAAGCTGCACGAGGTCACCGAGGAGGCGGTCGCGGCCGGCGCCGAGGTGGCGCGGGCGCACGGGGCCGCCCTGATGGCCGACGTCAACTGCGCCTGGAGCGTCCAGGCGGCTCTGAGGATGGCCGACGCCTTCGCGCCCCACGACCTGTACTGGTTCGAGGAGCCGGTCTGGCCGCCGGAGGACGTGCACGGCCTGGCGCAAGTGCGGGCCCGCGGCATCCCGATCGCCGCCGGCGAGAACACCGCCGGGCTGTTCGGCTTCAAGGCGCTGATCGAGGCCGGCGCGATCGACGTCGCCCAGCCGAGCGTGACCAAGATCGGTGGCATCGGTGAGATGCTGCGGGTGATCACGCTCTGCGAGGCGCACGGCGTCCGGGCGGCGCCCCACAGCCCGTATTTCGGCCCCGGCCTCATCGCGACGATGCACGTCGTCGCGGCGCGGGTCGAAGATCCGCTCGTCGAGGTGCTGTGGCTCGACATGGAGTCCAACCCGTTCGATCCTTGGGTGCGGGCCGAGAACGGCCACGTGCGGCTGCCCCCCGGCCCCGGCCTCGGCTGCGACCCGGATCCGGGCGTGCTCGATCGCTACCGGGTCGGGCCGGTCGTCCGCACGGCATAAAACGACAGAGGGAAGGACACGCCATGAAGGTCGACCGCGTCGAGACGCGTCCCATCATCTTGCGCCCGGAGCGGCCGATCGGCTCGGCGCTCGGGCAGCTGCACACCTTCGGCTGCATCCTGATCACGGTGCGGGCCGACGGGCTTACCGGCGAGAACATCGTGTTCACGCTGAACGACCGGCGCACCAAGGTGTTGCGCGCGCTCATCGACGAGATGGCCGACCTCGTCGTCGGCCAGGATCCCGGCCACATCGCTGGCTTCTGGTCGCGGGCCTGGCGCGACGTGAACTTCATGGGCCACAAGGGGATGCCGGTCATGGGCATCTCGGCCCTCGACGGGGCGCTGTGGGACCTCGCGGCCAAGCGCGCCGGGCTGCCGCTCTACCGCATGCTCGGCGGCGCCAGCGCCCGGGTGCCGGCCTACCAGTCCGGCGGGCTGTGGCTCGACCGCTCGACCGACGAACTCGTCGCGGAAGCCGAGCGCTTCAAGGCGGCGGGCTTCACGGCGATGAAGATGCGCCTCTCGGCCGGGGACCCGGACTGGAACATCGCCCGGGTGCGGGCCGTGCGCGAGGCGATCGGCCCGCACATTCGCCTGATGGCCGATGCCAACCAGGGGCTCACCGAGAACGACGCCATCCGGCTCGGCCGGCGGCTGGAGGAGTTCGACCTCACCTGGTTCGAGGAGCCGCTGCCGGCCTGGGACGTCGAGGGCCTCGCCCGCGTCGCCGCCGCCCTCGACACGCCGATCGCCAGCGGCGAGACCGACTACACCCGCTACGGCTTCCGCCGGATGATCGAGCTGCGCTCGGCCGACATCCTGATGCCGGACCTTCAGCGGGTCGGCGGCGTCACCGAGTTCATGCGCGTCGGCCACCTCGCCGAGGCGCACGACGTCCCGGTCTCGAGCCACCTGTTTCCGGAGCAGAGCCTGAGCGTGCTCGGCGCCCTGGCGAACGCCCACTCGCTCGAAGTCATGCCGTGGTTCTCCGAGTTGTATCGCGAGAGGCTGGACTTCGCCGACGGATACGCCATCGTACCGGAGCGGCCAGGCTTCGGCTTCACCTTCGACGAGGACCGGATCCGGCACGCGGAGCGGCAAGGCGCTTAAGTAAAATCGCGCCGGCCGGGAGCATGAGGGAGGAGGACGCCATGGTGACGACGAACCGTCGTGCGCTCGTGATGAATGCTGCCGGCCTCGCGGGGGCCGCGGCCCTCGGGTTTCCCCGGCCGGCGCTGGCGCAGGGCGAGCCCCTGCGCATCGGCTGGCTCGCGGCGATGACCGGGCCGAGCTCGGCCCCGACGGTCGGGTTCAACCGCGGCGTGGTCTTCGCCGTCGAGGCGATCAACGGCGCCGGCGGGGTCAAGGGCCGCAAGATCGAGCTCGTCACCCGCGACACGCAAGGGGACCCGACCAAGGCGGTCAACGCCACCCAGGAGATGATCAGCCAGGCGAAGGTCCTGGCGATCTGGGGGCCGACCAATTCGGGCGAATCGCTCGCCGTCACGCCGATCATGGCGCGGGCGAAGATGCCGAACATCCACCCCTGCGTCGTCGACAGCTTGATCGATCCGGCGAAGTACCCCAACGCCTTCCGCATCGCCCCCTCGAACACCCAGTGGGACGACGCGGTGCGGGGCTACTGCCTGAAGGTCCTGAAGGTGAAGCGGGTCGCGGTGATCGGCGACACGACCGGCTACGGCGTCACCGCCGCCAAGGCCTCGGCCGCGGCGTTCAAGCAGGACGGGGCCGAGGTGGTCTATCTCGGCAACATCGATTCGACCCAGCCCGACATGACCCCCGACCTGCTGCGCGCCCGCAATGCCGGCGCCGAGGCCCTGGTGGTGTGGAGCGTGTCGACCGGCATGGATGCCCGGCTGTTCAACACCCGCGCCCGGATGGGCTGGGACGTGCCCTTCGTCGGCCATCCCTCGATGGCCTCGGGCGAGATCGGCGGGCTCTTGGAGAAGCCGGCGAACTGGGAGAAGGTCTACGCGATCGGCTACCGCAGCTGCTCCTACGACGAGGCCGGCAAGCTCCCGCCCCGCAGCGAGGATTTCGTCGCCCGGCTGAAGGGCAAGGTCGCGCTCTCCGACACACTTTTATGGTGGGTGGCGGCCGGCTACGATGCGGTCAGCCTGATCGCCAAGGCGGTGGAGGAGTCGGGGTCGAGCGCGCCCGACGCGATCGTCAAGCACTGGAACGGCCTGACGAAATATCCGGGCATCTTCGGCGACTACACCTATACGCCGAAGGAACATAACGGCTACCCGACCGAGGAGGTGGTGATGTCGGCGGCCAATTCCGGCCGCGACGGCAGCTTCCGGCTCGCCCCGGGCTATTCCTGACGAGAGGGGAGGGGGAGCGCCACCATGCTCGCCTCGACCATGTTCGCCTCGATCCTGGCCTCGGGCCTCGCCGTCGGCGCGATCTACGCGCTGATCGGCATCACCTACAACACGATGTTCTCGACCTCGCGGGTGATGAGCTTCACCGCCGGCCAGCTCGGGATGCTCGGCGGCGTGCTCGGCTCGCTGTTCACGTTGCGCCTCGGGATTCCCTGGCCGCTCGGGCTTCTCCTGACGCTCGCCTGCGGGGCGCTGATCGGCGTGGTCACCGAGTTCGTGGCGGTGCGCCCGGTCCTGAAGAGCCTCGACCAGCACCTCTACGTGCTCTCGACGCTGGCCCTCGCCCTGATGATCCAGCAGGTCACGGCGATCGGCTGGAGCACCGAGCCGCAGCCCTTCCCGCGCCTCCTCGGCGGCTTCGGGGAAAACGTCCTCGACGAGAAGTTCTGGCTGCCGGTCGCCGCCTGCCTGATCGTGGTGCTCGGGCTCGAACTCCTCTACCGGCGCACGCTGCTGGGCCACGCCTTCCTGGCGGTGGCGGAGGACAACTTCGCCGCCCGCGCGCTCGGCCTGCCCGAGCGGCGCCTGCGGGTGATGAGCTACGCGCTCGCCGGCGGCATCGGGGCGCTCGCGGGCTATGCCGGCGGCGAGCTGCTGCTCGCCTTCTTCGCCAACGGGCCGCACCTCAACTTCTACGGCTTCATCCCGGTGGCGCTGGGCGGCCTCGGCAACAACCGCGGCGCGCTGGTCGGCGGCCTCGTCCTCGGACTCTTTCAGCAGACCGCGAACTTCGTCGTCGGCGGCATCTTCGCCTCAGTCGCGGTCTTCACCCTGTTCATCGTCGTGCTGCTGGCCGCACCCCAGGGGCTGCTCGGCTCCGCCCAGGCGAGGCGCGTATGAGTGCCCATTCCACCCTCGCGGCCTCGCAGAGCCCCGCCCGCGCCAGCTTCAGCGGGCGCCTCGCGGCGGCCGCGCCCTTCCTCGCCATCCTCGTCCTCGCGCTCGTGGTGCCGCTCGTCGGCAACGATTACTGGACGCTGATCGCCACCCGGGCGGCGATCTACTGGATCCTGGTCTCGGGCCTCAACCTCGTCGTCGGCTTCGCCGGGCAGCTCGCCATCGGCTACGTCGCGCTCCTGCTCGTCGGCGCCTACACCACCAGCGTGCTCGCCGCCGGCACCGTCCTGCCGGCGTTCCCGGTCGTCGCGGCGCTCGCCTGTGCGGGAATCGTCGGAGCCGTGGTCGGGGTGATCGTCGGCCTGCCGGCGTTGCGGCTGCGCACCTTCTACTTCGCCATGACGACGCTCGGCTTCGCCACCATCGTCACGCAGATCGCGCTCGCCTGGCAGGACGTGACCGGCGGCGGCATCGGCATCACCGGTCCGGAGATGCCGGCGCCCTTCGAGTCCCGCCTCGGCTTCTATGGCCTGTGCCTTGCCGGCGCTGCTTTGTGCACCTGGATGACGCTCAACGTCGCGGGCAGCCGCTACGGCCGGGCGCTCGTGGCGGTCCGCGACGCCGAGGTCGCGGCCGAGGCCGTCGGCATCTCGAAGCCCCGGCTCCTCGTCGCGGTGTTCCTGTTCGCCGGCTGCGTCTCAGGCGTAGCCGGCGGGCTGTTCGCCTCGCTCCAGACCTACATCACGCCGGAGGCCTTCACCTTCGACCTGTCGCTCCTGTTCTTCATCGCGGTGCTGATCGGCGGGCGCGGCTCGGTGCTGGGGCCGCTCATCGGCACGATCCTCCTCACCATCCTGCCGGAGGTGGCGGCCCCGCTCGCGGCCTGGTCGACCTTCCTCTACGCCTTCCTCCTCCTCGTCATCGTGGTGGCGCTGCCGGGCGGCATCGCCGACCTCCTCGACCGGGGCAAGCGCCGGCCGCTGCCGGCCGAGCGCAGCATCGCCCCGCGCGCGGCGGCGCTCCGGGAGCTCGCAGGCCGCGCCGCGACGCCCGAACCGATCACGCTTACGGGCGTGCGCCTGAGCTTCGGCGCCGTGAAGGCGATCGACGGGCTCGACCTCACCCTGCGGCCCGGCGGCGTCCACGGCCTGATCGGCCCGAACGGGTCCGGCAAGACCACGACGCTGAACGTCATCTCCGGCTACTACCGGCCGCAAGGTGGGCAGGTGAGCTTAGGGACCCGCTCGCTCCTCGCCGAGGCGCGGGAGGCGCGGGCCTTGCTTCGCATCGCCCGCACCTTCCAGACCCCGCGGATCGTCGGTGAGGCGACCGTCATCGAGAACGTCATGCTCGGCGGCAGCGTCGACGGGCGCGCCACCCTGGCGGAGGCGCTGCTCGCGCTGAAGCGCCACCGCGAGGACGAGCGCGCTTTGCGCGACTCGGCCCGTCTCGCGCTGCGGGCGGTGGGGCTCGACGGCCTCGATGAGGTCCGGGCCGGACGGCTCCAGCACAGCGAGCTGCGCTTCCTCGAGATCGCCCGCGCCCTGATGCTGCGCCCGGCCTTCCTGCTCCTCGACGAGCCGGCGGCGGGCCTGTCGTCGCTCGAGATCCAGCGCCTCGGCGGGCTGATCCGGGCGGTGGCGGATGCGGGAATCGGCGTGCTCCTCGTCGAGCACCACGCCGACCTGATCTTCGCGATCTGCGACGAGGTCACGGTGCTCAATCTCGGCCGGGTGCTCGCCGCCGGAACGCCGGCGGAGATCCGCAGCCACAGGGAGGTGGTCAGTGCCTATCTCGGCGGGTGAACCCTTGCTCCAGGTGCAGGGGCTGGAGGCGGGCTACGGCAAGATCCGGGTGCTGCACGGCGTCGACCTCGTGGTGAGGGCCGGCGAGGTCGTGACGCTGCTCGGCCCCAACGGCGCCGGCAAGTCGACGCTCCTGCGTGCCCTCTCGGGGTTGCTGCCGGTCCAGGCCGGCACCGTCCGCCTCGCGGGAAAAGTGCTCTCCGGCGCCGGGCCGCGGAGCGCCGTGCGGGCCGGGCTGTCCCACGTCATCGAGGGTCACCGCGTCTTCACCGCCCAGACGGTACGCGAGAACCTGCTGCTCGCGGCCTACGACCTGCCCCGGGCCGAGCGCGAGGTGCGCATCGAGGAAGCCCTGTCGCACTTCCCCGAGATCGCCGCGAAGAGCCACGACAAGGGCGCCTCGCTCTCCGGCGGCCAGCAGCAGATGCTGGCGGTGGCGCAGGGCCTGGTGCAGCGCCCCCGCCTCCTGATGCTCGACGAGCCCTCCGCCGGCCTCTCGCCGGTGCTGGTCGACCGGGTGCTCGAAGTGGTCACCCGCCTGCGCCGCCAGGGCACCGCGGTGCTGCTGGTCGAGCAGCTGGTCGAGAAGGCCCGCGCCGTCTCCGACCGGATCTACGCGCTCGCGCAGGGGCAGATCGTGCTCGCCGCCGAGGCCGGCGCGCCCGACCTCCACGAGCGGCTGGAGCGGGCGTATTTCGGCGAGGGCGGCCCGGTGCACGCCTGACGGGCGTGGGTGCGGGGCCGGGGCGTTCTCCCGGGGCTCGCTCGACCTGCGAGGATGTCGCCACGAGACGTCCGTCCGTCCCACCCGCGACCTCATCCTGAGGTGCTGCTGCTTGCAGCAGCCTCGAAGGAGGGCTCCAGCAATCGCCCCGATCCCTGGAGGCCTCCTTCGAGGTCAGTCGATCTACGATCGATTGACACCTCAGGATGAGGGGGTGGGTTGGATGGAGCGATCCCGTTCGAACGGGTATGTTTACCAGCATCGTCCCGCGACACCCCGTTCTATTTTTTTGGTCCATGATGACGCGATGATTTGTATGTCGTGAACCATCTAAATTTGGCACTTATCGCCTGTTTATCTGTAAATTTCCGAAATATAAGCTCGATATGCAAATAATTATTCAGGAGTTGTATACAATATTATTGATCAATAGGTATTAAATTATGTTTATACACTAGATTTAACACTTGTGCAGTGCGGCAGGCGAGATCGGATATTTTAATCTCCCATTCACGTCTCGCTCTTACCCTGCGGTCGCAGGGGATCGTGGGGAGTTGTGGATTCATGCAATCGGCCCGGGCACGTCGGATAGACTCTCCGAGATCATTGCTGGTGCTGATCGCCGCAGCGACGGGGGCGGCCGGTCCCGCCTTCGCGGATGTCGATTTCGCCGCCCGGACGGGATCGGGGCCGATCAAGGCGGCGCATTCCGGCCTGTGCCTGACCGTGCCGGGGGGGACCACGACGAACGGCGCGCAGATCGAGCAGCAGACCTGCACCGGCAGCGCGGCGCAGACCTGGCAGGCCAAGCCGTTCGGCAACGGCCTCATCCTCGTCAACCAGGCGACGGGGCAGTGCCTGGATTCGATGCTGTCGTACAACCAGGGCAATCCGGTCATTCAGTGGACCTGCAACGCTTCCGCGCAGCAGACCTGGGCCGCCAGCCCGCAAGGGGGCGGCTACGGCCTCAAGACCGCCTATTCCGGACAATGCGCCGACGTGTTCGGCGCCCAGACCACGAGCGGCGCGAAGCTGATCCAGTGGAACTGCTCGGGTAGCGCGAACCAGACCTTCGTGCCGGTCGCCTCCGCCTCCACCACCGGCGGAGGTGTCGCGGCCGGCACGGCCACCGGCACGACCCTCACGGCGACCCCGACCGCCGCCAACGGGTGGTACGCCAAGGAGATGTTCTTCTTCACGCGCGCCGCCGGCGGCACCATCGCCAGCCAGACGACGTTCCTGTCCTACAATTTCGGCACGACGCCGGCCGGGATGAACACCCCGTCCGGGCCGTTCGCGGTCCCCGCGGGCGCGACCTGGGGCATCGGCATGCGCGTGTGGCCCAACGCGGACAAGTCGCGCAACGGCACGCCGAGCCTCGTCTACAGCGACACGAACGGCCAGGGCGTGCTGACGACCTCCGGCGACTGCGCCGCCGGCACCCGCACGGATTCCTGGGGGGATGCGGGGACCAAGGGCAGCAACATCGTCTACACCCTGACCTGCTCCGCCGCCGCCGGCACCACGGCCGGCATCGGCACGTCGCCGGGCACCGGCGGCGGGACGGGTACCACCGCCGGCACCACCGCGCCCGGCGAGCCGGCGCCGACCACCGCCTCGATCCTGATCAACCGCCGCTCCGGCAACTGCCTCGACGCCGGCAACGGCGCGCTCACCCAGCAGATCTGCCGCGACCTCGCGAGCCAGAACTGGACCTTCGTGCCGACCGCGAGCGGCTACCAGATCAAGAGCGCCACGACGGGCAACTGCCTCGCGGTCCAGAACGCCGACACGGCCAACGGCGCGGCCCTCGTGCAGCAGGGCTGCTCGACCGCCGCCAACGCCCTCTTCCGGCTGCGCAAGCTCGACAAGTGGCTCGAGATCGTCGCGACGCATTCCGGCAGGTGCCTCAGCCCGAGCGGCGGCGGCGACGGCCGCGATTCGGGCCGCACCCTCGTGCAATGGGATTGCGACACGGCCGATCCGCAGCGCTGGACGGTCCTGGGGGCCGAGGGCCGCGCCCCGTCGAGTTGGACCGGCGTGCGCACGATCGGCATCGTGCCGGTCGCCGGCACGGTCCTGCCCAACGGCAAGCTGATGTTCTGGGCCGCCGAGCAGCGCGACAACTTCAGCAGCGGCGTCAACACCTGGACGACGCTCTACGACCCGGCCACCGACCAGGCGAGCGAGCGCAACGTCACCCAGACCGGCAGCGACATGTTCTGCCCCGGCACCAACGTGCTGCCGGACGGCCGCGTCCTCGTCACCGGCGGCATCACCGCCGGCTTCGCCACGGTCTACAACCCCGCCACCGACACCTGGTCGCGGGTGGCCAACATGAACATCACCCGCGGCTACAACGCCAGCACCACCCTGTCGAACGGCGATTCCTTCACCTATGGCGGCTCGTGGTCGGGCGGCGCCGGCGGCAAGGACGCGGAAGTGTGGTCCTCGGCGAGCAATGCCTGGCGCGTCCTGCGCAACGTCAAGGGCAACGACGCGGCCGATCCGAGCGTGCCGATCTATCCGGGCGACACCCACTATTGGCTGTTTGCCGGCCCGAACGGCTCGGTCTTCCATGCCGGCCCGAGCGCGCGGATGAACTGGATCACCACGAGCGGCGACGGCTCCTTGCGGTCCGTCGGCACCCGCGGCAGCGACCGCTTCGCCGTCAACGGCACCGCGACGATGTACGACGTCGGCAAGATCTACAAGGCGGGCGGCGCACCGGCCTATACCGGCGTGCCGGCCTTCGACACGACCTACACGATCGACATCACCGCGGGCCCCAACGGCACGCCGACCGTCGCGGAGGCCGCCCCGATGCTGTTCGCCCGCACCTACATGAACAGCGTCCTCCTGCCGGACGGCGACATCGTGACGGCGGGCGGCCAGAACGTCGCCGCCCAGTTCACCGACAACCTGCCGGTGATGATGCCGGAGATCTGGTCGCCGCGGACCGGCAAGGTCCGCCGTCTCGCCCCGATGGCGGTGCCGCGCAACTACCACAGCATCGGCATGCTGCTCGCCGACGGGCGCGTGCTGTTCGGCGGCGGCGGGTTGTGCGGCGGTTGCGGCGGCGCCAACCACCCCAACTTCGAGATCCTGTCGCCGCCCTACCTCTTTGACGCCAGCGGCAACCCCGCGAGCCGCCCGAGCATCACCCAGATGGGGTCGAACGTCACGCTCGGTGGCACCTTCGCGGTGACGACCGACCGCACCGTCACGTCCTTTTCCGCGGTGCGGCTGAGCAGCGTCACCCACTCGACCAACAACGACCAGCGCCGGGTGCCGCTCGCCATCGCGAGCACCAGCGGCACCACCTACCAGCTGGCGATCCCGGGCGAGCGCGGCACCATGCTGCCGGGCACCTGGATGCTGTTCGCGATGGACGCCAACGGGGTGCCGAGCGTCGCGAAGACCATCCGGATCCAGTGACCCGCCTCGACGCCCGGGCGGAGCCGTGCTCCGCCCGGGCGCCCCGTTCGGCTTCGCCGAACCGATACCCGCCGCGTCGGACGAAGCTCCAGGAGACCGCATCATGGCGAACCGAACCCGCACCCTCCGCCTCGCCGCGCCGGCGCTGGCCGTCCTCGGCGCGCTCGCCGCGCCGGCCCTCGCCCAGACCCAGACCCAGACCCAGACACGGCCGAGCGGCACGGCCGCGACCGCGACCACCCAGCCGGCCACCCGCGCCTGCCGCGTGAAGGACCATGCCGGCGGCACCTCCTGCACCGCGAACGTGCCGGAGGGCGCCTGCGCCGCCATCGCCCGCGAGGGCAGCGGGACCTACACCTGGACCACGGCGGAATGCCCGTGAGGGGCGGAGCCGACGACCCTGCCGGCATCGTCGCCGGGCGAGCCGTCGGGTGAGGGCCTGTTTGAACGACTCGACAGTCTTGACACCCTCAGTGTCATTCCGGGGCCGCGCAGCGGAGCCCGGAGTGCCGCAGGCACGCCCAGAACCGCGGATGGTGCAGGATCAGTCGGAATGCTATCCGCTTCGTTCTGCACGACCTGAGCGTCTGGATTCCGGGCTCCGCTGCGCGGCCCCGGAATGACGCGGAGAGTGAGGAAGTCGTCAGAGGCTGTTCAAGCAGGCTCTGTGATTTCAGGATAACGACATGAGTAGTATTTATCTTAGTAATCAATAAATTATGTTTTGTATTATTACATTAAATATATTTATATATCTATCTTTGCTCAGATGAATCAAGCAGAGATCGCATGAGATCTCTCTGATGCACATCGTCGTCCGCCACACGCGTCAACCGCCTTAGCCGTCCGTTAACTATCTTCCGCTAAGTCAGGACGGCAGGGCGTTCATCCCGTGCGAGCCGCCGTCGCGCGGACCGTCAGCGTCCCGCCGGCCAGCGCCGTGGCCCTGCCGACCCGTCGATCGAACACCAGGCCGCTCATGGTTTCGCTCCGTCCCGTCCTCGCCGCCCTTCTCGTCGGCCTCGGTCTCGCCGGATCGGGGCAGGCCGCCGAGAGCGATCCCGCCCCGCCGCCCTCCGTTCATGGCGGACTCGTCGCCGGCCATTTCCGCCTGATCGCCCCGGACGGCGCGACGGTCGATACCGACGAGCGCGCCGGCAAGCCCTACGTGGTGGTCTTCGGCTTCACCCACTGCCCGGACGTCTGCCCGACCACCCTCGCCGAATTGTCGCTGGCGATCCCGAAGCTGCCGGCTTCCGCCAAGGACCTGGCCTTCTACTTCGTCACGGTCGATCCCGAGCGCGACACCCCGGAGGTGCTCGGGCGCTACATGCAGAGCTTCGATCCCCGCATCACCGGCCTCTCCGGCGCCCGGCCGGCGATCGAGGAGGCGACGCGCGGCTTCGGCGTCGTGGCGCAGCGGACCGACCTGACGGACGGGGCCTACGTGTACGGCCACACCGCCGCGCTCGTCCTCGTCGACGGCGACGGTCTGGTCGTCGACCGGCTCCCCCCCGGCCTCGGGCCGGACGCGCTCGCCGCCCGGCTCGCGGCGCTCGCCGCCGGCACGAGCCCGGCCGCCGCGCTCACCCGGTGACCGCGCGGCGCCGCGACGCGGCCGCCGGGCCGGCCGCCGGCTTCTCGCTCGTCGAGATGCTGGTGGTGCTGGCCCTGCTCGGGCTCGCGGCGGCGCTCGGCGGTCCCTCGCTGCTCACGCTCCTGCCCGGCCGCCAGCTCGACGCCGCCGCGGCGTCGCTGGCCGACGAGCTCGCGCTGCTGCGGGCCGAAGCCCTGCGGACCGGGCAGCGCACCAGCCTCGCCTACGATCAGGCGACGGCCCGCTTCGTGTCCTCGCGTCCGAGCGCCCGCCCCCTGGCGATGGCGCCCCTGAGCGTCGGCGTCTCGGTCCCGGCGGAGAGCTGGGCCGGCCCGGGCGAGATCCGCTTCCTGCCGGGCGGGGCCTCCACCGGCGGGCGGATCGTGCTCGCCGGCCGCGCCGGGCAGCGGGTCCTGACGGTCAGCCGGGTTACCGGCGCCGTCCGGCGCGGGGAGACCGGACCGTGAGGCGCCGCCGCGGCGCCGGACGGGGCGGGGGGGAGGCCGGCTTCACGCTGGTCGAGGTGCTGGTCGCCTTCGCGATCGCCTCGCTGGCGAGCCTGATGGTGCTGCGCCTGACCGGCGACCTGACCGTGAACGGCCGCCGGATCGACGCGGCGGCGATCCGCCTCGACGAGGCCGAGGGCCTGATCCTGGTCCGGGTCGCGGCCGGCACCCTGCGGGCGGGCTTCGAGCAGGGGCGCTTCGGCGACGGGCAGCCCTGGACCCTGAGCGTCGTCGATGCGGGCCCGGTCCTCGGCTGGCGCGACCTGCCGCCGCTCTGGCGCGTACGCCTCACCCTCGGCGGGCCCGAGGGCCGCGTCGTCTACGCCACCCTCGTCGCGGGAGGGCTCGGTGGCGGCTGAGGCGCGGGCCGGGGAGGCCGGGTTCACGCTGGTCGAGGTGCTGGTCTCGCTGGCGCTCTGCGGCCTCGTCGCCCTGCTGACGCTCCAGACCTTCCGGGCGACCGGGCTGATCAACCGCACCGCGCGCCGGCTGGAGGCGCAGGGCGAGGTCCAGCTCGTGCGCGAGCATCTGCGGCGGGCGCTGGCCGACCGCGCCGGCCGCCGGCCGAACGGGCGCCACGCGCCGTTTCAGGGCGAGCCCGGCCGCCTCGTCGCCACCGTGCAGGCGAACCGCGACCTCGCCCGCGGCGCCGAGGTGCTGCTCGTCCTCGAGGCCCGGCCGGCCGGGGACGGCCTGACCCTGGTCGAGACGAGCGGGCCGCCCGAGGCGCCGGGCCCGCCCGAGCCGCTGCTCGATGGGGTGGCGGGCCTGCGGCTGCGCTATTTCGGGCCGCAGGGCGCCGATCCGACCCCGCGCTGGGCGCCCGCCTGGACCCGCCGCGACCGCCCGCCGGCCCTCGTCGAGGTGATCGTGGCGTTTCCCCCGGACGATCCCCGGTTCTGGCCGCCGCTCGTGCTGGCCCTGGGGAGCGGGTCGTGAGCCGCGCGTCCCCTCATTGCGCCGCCGAGGCCGGCTTCGTCCTGCCGGCGGTTCTGGCGCTCCTCCTCGTCGTCGCGGCGGCGGCGGCCACCGCCGTCCAGGCGCTCCAGAGCCGCAGCGCCACCACCACCGGCCGCTCGGCGAGCCTGCGGCTCCAGGGCCTCGCCGACGGGACGGTCCGCCTCGCGGCGATGGCCCTCGTGGTGCAGCACGTGCGCAAGCAGCCCGGCCTCGGCCTGCCGGAGAACGGCGCGCCGGTCGCCTGCCCGCTCGCGGACGGTGGCGTCCTCGCCCTCGCGGTGCAGGACCAGGCCGGTCTCGTCGACCTCAACGCCTCGCCCCGCCCGCTGATGGAGGACGCGTTTCGCGCGCTCGGCGTGCCCGACCGCGCGGCGGCGGCCCTGGCAGCCGAGATCGTCGACGCCCGTGACCCCGACGACGTGCCGGAGCCGAACGGCGCCGAGGAGCCGCAATACCGCGCCCGCGGGCTGCCCGGCCCGCGCAACGCCCCCCTGCCGACAATCGACGAGATCGACGGGCTGCCCTCGATGACCGAGGCGCTGGCCGCGCGCCTGCGCCCGGCCGTCACCGTGCACAACCCGGGCGGGGGGATCGACCTCGCGGCGGCGCCTTTGGGCGCCCTTACAGGCACCGCCCTCACCGAGGGGCTGACCCGCTACGCCGTGCGCTCGCCGCACCAGGCCTTCGCGATCACCGCGGTCGCCTCCGGCCCGGGCGGCGCGCGGGCCGGCCGCAGCGCAATCCTCTCCGTCGGCGCTCCCGGCGGCACCGGCCTCGTCGCCTGGCGCTTCACCACCGCGATGGCGCCGGCGGCGGCGCACCCGGCCTGCGGCCTCATCCTGGCGGCGCTCGATCCGCCGTGAGCGCATCGCGGGTTTCCGATCGGACCGGCAGGCCGATCCTCGCCCGCAACCCCCGGCCGCCGGCGCCCTCGTGAAGCGTCACGGTCCCGCCCAGGCGCGCGACGAAGGCCTGCACGATCGACAGGCCGAGGCCGCTGCCGGCGGGATCGCCGGACCGTTCGAGCCGGTGGAAGCGCTCGAACACCCGCCCGCGCTGGTCCTCCGGGATACCCGGCCCGTCATCCTCCACGTCGATGGTGCAGGCGGCGTCCGGGCCCGAGACCACGACCCGGACCGTCCCGCCCGGGCGGTTGTAGCGGATCGCGTTGTCGATCAGGTTGCGCAGCACCTCCTCGACGAGGAACGGCTCGGCGAGAACCGTGACCGGCGCCTCCGGCCCGTCGAAGGACAGGGCGACGCGCGCCCGCCGGGCGACCGGAACGAGGCCGAGGGCGGTGTCGCGGGCGAGCGCCACGATGTCCGTCTCCGCCGCCCCGCCCCGGCGCGCGCCGCCCTCCTCCAGCACCAGCAGGGTGAGGAGCTGGGCGATCAGCCGGTCGAGGCGGTCGACCGCCCCGTCGATGTCGGCGCGCGAGGAGCGCCAGCCCTCGCTCTCCGGCGGCTGCCGGTCGAGGAGGCGCAGGTGGGTCTTGAGGATCGCGACCGGGGTGCGCAGCTGGTGCGAGGCGTCCGCGGTGAAGCGGCGCAGCACCGTCATCGCGTGGTTGAGCTGCGACAACAGCTCGTTCAGCGCCTCGACCAGCGGCAGGGCCTCCCGCGGCACCCCGGCGACGGGCACCGCCGGCACCGCGCCGGCGCCGTGGAAGCGGTGCTCGATCTCCCGGCGCAGGTCGTCGAGGGGGGAGAGGCCCATCCGCACGGCGAACCAGATCAGCAGGCTGCCGATGCCTGCGAGCGTCGCGCCGAGCGCGGTGAGCGCCAGCAGCATCCGCCGCGCCAGCCGGTCGCGGTCGTGCGTCGTCTCGGCGACCTGCACGAGCGCGGCGTGCCGGGAGATGTAGACGGGCTTCAGCATCGCGCCGATGCGCACGCGCTGCCCGCGGAAGACCGCATCGCGGAAAACCAGCGTCTCGGGCGGCGGCATCCGCTCCGGCGGCGGCAGGTCGGGATAGCCGGTCACGAAGGTCCGGCCGTCGGTGACGCTGTAGTAGATGTTGTCGCGCTGGGTGTTCGACAGGAGCCCGAAGGCCGCCGACGGCATGTCGAGCACGACTTGGTCCTCCTGCACCGACAGGCGCTCGGCGATGATCAGGACCGCGCCGGCCAGACCCCGGTCGTAGGCGCTGGTGGCGAAGGCGCCGACGAACCAGGTGCCGCCGATCCCGAGCAAGACGGCGAGCGCCGCCATCGGCACCATCAGGAAGGCGGCGACGCGGACGCGCAGCGAACGGCCTCTTCGCCTCACCGTCCCTCCTCGGGGGTGTTCGGCTCCATCAGGTAGCCGAGGCCGCGCATCGTGACGATCCGGGGCCCCGCGGGCCCGAGCTGGCGGCGCAGGCGCGCCACGTAGACCTCGATGGCGTTGGGCGAGATCTCCTCGTCGAGGCCGAACACTTCGGACACCAGGCGCTCCTTCGACACCGCGCGGCCGGCCCGGGTGATCAGCGATTCGAGGATCGCGAGCTCGCGCTTGCGCAAGGGGAGGGCGCGGCCGGCGAGGATCGCCACCCGGCCAGCGCGGTCGAGCGCGAGGTCGCCGCAGGTCACGACCGGATCGGGCTGGCCGCGGCCGCGCCGCACCAGGGCCCGCACCCGCGCCTCCAGCTCCGCCGGGTCGAAGGGTTTTGTCAGGTAGTCGTCGGCCCCGAGGTCCAGGCCTGCGACCCGGTCGTCGATGCTCGCCCGCGCCGTCAGGATCATCACCGGCACGGTGTGGCCCTCGCGCCGGATCTCGCGCAGGATCGCGAGGCCCGACCCGTCCGGCAGGCCGAGATCGAGCACGACGAGGGCGTAGGCCTCCGCCCGCAGGAGCGGCAGCACCCCGGCCGCCTCCGCCTCGTGGTCGACCGCGAAGCCGCCGAGCCGCAGCGAGGCGACGAGGCCGCGGGCCAGAGCCTCGTCGTCCTCGACGATCAGGATCCGCATCGCTCGACCGCCCCCCTTCTCACCGGTCCACCGGCCCATCTCTACGGCAGCGCGGCCCACGACCGAAGCCCCCGGATTTCCGTGCGGTGTCCCGACCTTGTCAGGATGATGAAAGCTCGGACGGTTAACGTCCTCCTCGACGGGCGCGCAAGCAGACGCGCCGTTCCAACTGGGAGGATCGCATGAAGACGCGGCTCGCCGCTACGTTCGCCCTCATGATCGCGGGCGTCTCGGTCTCTTACGCACAGGGCGTGCCCCAGGGATACCCGGCCTCCTACAGCGAGGTCATCGAGGCCGCCCACAAGGAGGGCGCGCTCTCGATCTACGCCACCGCCGACGCCTCCGAGGTGTCCGACCTCCTCACCCAGTTCCGCGCGCTCTACCCGAAGCTGAAGGTCGAGTACGCCGACCAGAACTCGACCGAGCTCTACAGCCGCTACGTCGCCGAAGCCGCGGCCGGCGCCACCGCCGACTTCATCTGGTCCTCGGCGATGGACCTCCAGATCAAGCTCGTCAACGACGGCTACGCGCTGACCTACGCCTCGCCGGAGAAGGGCGCGCTGCCCGACTGGGCGAAGTGGAAGGACCAGGCCTACGGCACCACCGCCGAGCCGATCGTCTTCGCCTATAACAGCCGCCTCGTGCCCGAGGCCGACGTGCCGCGCGACCACGCCGCCTTCGCCAAGCTGCTGACCCAGAAGAAGGACGCCTACAAGGGCAAGGTCACGTCCTACGATCCCGAGCGCTCCGGCGTCGGCTTTCTCTACGTGACGCAGGACGTGCAGGTCAGCGCCCCGGCGACCTGGGAGACGGTCAAGGCGATGGGCCAGGCCGGCGCCAAGTTCTACACCTCGACCGGCGCGATGATGGAGCGCGTGGTCTCGGGCGAGCACACGCTGGCCTACAACATGATCGGCTCCTACGTCCTCCAGCGCAACCGCAAGGACCCGACCCTCGCCTACGTCCTGCCCAAGGACTACACGCTGGTGATGTCGCGCATCGCCTTCGTCTCGGCCAAGGCCAAGAACCCGAACGCGGCTAAGCTCTTCCTCGACTTCATGCTGTCGAAGGGCGCGCAGATGGAACTCGCCAAGAAGGCGATGACCTCGGTGCGCACCGACCTCCAGGACACGCACGGCATCACCAGCCTGCCGGGCGCCCGCGACGTCACCCTGCGGCCGATCCGCGTCGGGCCCGAACTCCTGACCCAGCTCGACCAGATCACCCGGCTGCGCTTCATCAAGCAGTGGCAGAAGACGCTCGCCGCGAACTGACGATCTGACGCCTCCCCCGAGCCGAGACTTCGATGTCCAAGCCGTTCCGCATCGCGATCATCCTCGCGACCACATTGATGATCCTCGGCCCCGTGGGGCTGGTGGTCTATCAGAGCTTCCTCAGCGGCCCGTTCTTCCAGCCGTCGAGCCACCTCACCCTGCAGGCCTACGAATTCGTCCTCTTCGAGGAGGAGGATTTTCGCGATGCCTTCGTCAACTCGGCGATCATCGCGACGGGCATGACCCTGATCGCGGTGCCGCTGGGCTGCATCATGGCGTTCCTCCTGGTCCGCACCGACCTGCCGGGGCGCCGCTTCATCGAGCCGCTCGTGCTCGTGCCGATGTTCGTCTCCTCGGTGGTGCTGGCCTTCGGCTTCGTCGTGGCGCTCGGCCCCGTCGGCATCGTCAGCGTCTGGGTGAAGGGCCTGATCGGCACCATCCCCTGGTACCTGTACTCGAAGACCGCGCTCATCGTGATCGCCGGTCTCACCCACGTGCCGCACGTCTTCCTCTACGCGTCCTCGGCCCTGCGCTCGCTCGGCTCGGATGTGGAGGAGGCGGCGCGCACCTCGGGCGCCGGCCCGTTGCGGGTGGCGCTCACCGTCAGCCTGCCGATGATCATGCCGAGCATCCTCTACGCGACGGTGCTGGTGTTCTTCCTCGGCTTCGAGCTGTTCGGCCTGCCCTTGGTGCTCGGCGATCCCGAGCGGATCCTGGTGCTCGCCACCTACCTCTACAAGCTCACGAACAAGCTCGGCGTCCCCTCCTACGACCTGATGGCGGTGGTGGTGGTGGCGATCATCTTCGTGACGCTGCCGCTGGTCTACACGCAGCGCAAGCTGCTCGCCGCCGCCAACCGCTACGTCGCGGTCAAGGGCAAGGCGAGCGCCCAGAAGCCGCTCGCCATCGGCCCCTGGCGCTGGCCGGCCGCCGCGCTCATCGTCGTGTGGCTCGGCTTCACGGTGGTGATCCCGGTCTCGGCGCTGGTGCTGCGCTCGTTCCTCTCGACCTGGGGCGAGGGCGTGGCGATCTGGCCGAACCTGACGCTCAACCACTTCCGCGAGCTGATGCACTACCCGAACCTGGTGCGGGGCATCGTCAACACCCTGCTCATCGCCTCGGTCGGCGGCGCGCTCTCGGTCTGCTTCTACGCCCTCGTCAACCTGGCGCTCCACCGCTGGCGCTCGCGCTGGACCAGCCTGATGGACTACCTGGTGCTGGTGCCGCGCGCCATGCCGGGCCTGATCGCCGGCCTCGCGATGTTCTGGGTGTTCCTGTTCACCCCGGCGCTCCAGCCCCTGCGCCAGACCCTGTTCAGCCTCTGGCTCGCCTACACCCTGGTGTGGCTCGCCTACGGGATGCGGCTGGTCAGCGCCTCGCTGCTCCAGATCGGCCCGGAACTCGAGGAGGCCGGCCGGGTCGTCGGGGCCCGCCCGGCGCAGGTCAGCCGCGACGTCACCCTGCCGCTGATCAAGGCCGGCCTGATCGGCTCCTGGGTGCTGATCTTCGTGACCTTCATCCGCGAGTACTCCACCGGCGTCTACCTGCTCAGCCCCGGCACCGAGGTCATCGGCTCGCTCCTGGTCTCGCTCTGGGGCACCGGCGCCGTCGATCTCGTCACTGCCCTCTCCACCGTCAACCTCGCCCTCATCCTCCTCGGTCTCGGGCTGATGTACGCCCTCGGGAACAAGCGTCATGCCTAAGCTCACCATCGACGACCTGCACCTGCGCTACGGCTCGGTCGAGATCCTCAAGGGCATCGACGCGAAGTTCGAGGAAGGCTCCGTGGTCTGCCTCCTCGGGCGCTCGGGCAGCGGCAAGACCACGCTCCTGCGCTCGATCGCCGGCCTGGAGGAGCCCTATCGCGGCGCCATCCGCATCGACGGGCGCCCGGTCTTCGACGCCGGCGCCGGCGTCAACCTGCCGCCCGAGAAGCGCGACCTCGGCTTCGTGTTCCAGTCCTACGCGCTCTGGCCGCACAAGACGGTGTTCGAGAACGTCGCCTACGGCCTGCGCCTGCGCGGCCAGTCGAAGGCGGAGTTGCAGCCGCGGGTCCAGGCGGCCCTCGACGGCGTCGGCCTCGGGGCGCTCGGCGAGCGCTACCCCTCGCAGCTCTCGGGCGGCCAGCAGCAGCGCGTCGCCATCGCCCGCGCCCTCGTCTACGAGCCGCCGGTGATCCTCCTCGACGAGCCGCTGTCGAACCTCGACGCCAAGCTGCGCGAGGAGGCGCGGATCTGGATCCGGGCCCTGATCAAGCGGCGCGGCATCACCGCGGTCTTCGTCACCCACGACCAGGCCGAGGCCCTCGCCATCGCCGACCAGGTCGTGCTCCTCGACGGCGGCCGCCTCGTCCAGTCCGGCACGCCGGAGGACCTCTACGAGCGGCCCGAGACCCTGTTCGCCTCCGAGTTCATGGGCACCAACAACACCCTGGCGGTGTCCCTGCGCGAGCGGCGCGGCGGCCGAGCGCTCGTCGAGCTCGGCGGCCAGCCGCTCTGGGGCGTCGATCGCGCCGGCGGCGCCGGGGCGAAGGCGGGCGAGGCGGCCAAGGGCGTGATCCGGATCGAGGCGGTGCGCATCGCCGACGGCCCGGGCGAGAACCGGGTGCCGGCGGAGTACGAGACCTCGATCTATCTCGGCAACCAGTTCGAGCACCTCTTCCGCTGCGGCGACCAGACCATCCGCCTCGTCTCCGACCGGCGGACCGGCCCGGGCAAGCACTGGCTCGAATGCCCGGCGGAGCGGCTGTGGGTGTTCTGAGGCGGGGTTCAGCTTCGACGTAATCGCGAAAATAGTGTGGCGCGGGATCCACTCCCCCTTGTGGGAAGGACCGTCCGGGAAAAAGAAGTGGCGCGGGCTTCTTCCCTCCCCCCTCTGCGGGGGAGGGTGCCCGGCAGAGCCGGGCGGGAGAGGGGCGGCGCGACGCAGTTCCAGTCGGCGCCCTTCAAGACGGCTCCGCCATATTCGGAAGCGGCGTCCCCTCTCCCGGCTCGCTCCGCTCGCCACCCTCCCCCGCAGAGGGGGGAGGGGTAAACTCGCGCCATTCCTTTTCCCGGACAGTCCTGCCGTGTGGAAGAGGGGAGAACCCGCTCCTATTCTCGCCACCAAGCACTTTCGCCGGCGGGGAGCGATCCCGGTGCCGGCCTTTGCTGTTTGTGTGTCTCGTTGCTGCAACACACGCGTGGCGGTTTTGCCGGAAACGTAGCGGAAAAGGATTGCGTAAACGCTACGCTTGCCCTACTCCCCTTGCGTCGCCTTCAGTCAAGACTGGCGATCTTCTCCGATCATGTCGCTCCCTGACGCAACTCCGGCCCGCCGCGCGGCGGGGCGAAAGCCGTGCGCCCGGGACATGTCGGTCGGACCGAGACAAGCGCAAGCGCCGGACGACCGGCCGATTTCCCAAACGGGGGGCATCATGAAGACCGTCACCAGGATCCTGCTCGCCTCGGCCGCCGGGCTCGCCGTCGTGCCGGTGGCGCACGCCGCCGACCTGCCGGCGCGGAAGGCCGCGCCGGTCGAGTACGTCCGAGTGTGTTCGGCCTTCGGCGCCGGCTTCTTCTACATCCCCGGCACCGATACCTGCCTGCGGGTCTCCGGCCGCGCTCGGTTCGAGTACGGCTACCAGGGCTCCTACAGCCGCTCGGGCACCGCCGGCGATTACAGCGGCTACCGCAGCATCGGCCGCCTCAACCTCGACGCCCGCACGCAGACCGCCTACGGCACGCTGCGGGCCTTCGTGCGGTTCGAGATGTCCTCGCGCACCGGCATCCCGACACTGCATTCCGGCACGCAGAACCGCATCGCCAACGCCTTCCCGGCCTTCGGCGTCGACACGTTCGGCCGCGCCCAGACCGTCGTCAACGCCGACAAGGCGTTCATCCAGTTCGCCGGCTTCACCGCGGGCCGGGCCGCCTCGTTCTACGACTTCTACGCCCACGACTTCGAGTTCATCGCCTCGACGATGAGCTCCGACGTCGCCTCGACGAACCTCGCGGCCTACACGGCGACCCTCGGCCAGGGCTTCTCGGCGACGCTCTCGGTCGAGGATTCGATCGCCCGCAAGACCCCGATCTACGCCCCCACGAGCACCGCCGGCTTCCCGGGATCGGTCGCGCTGTCGCCGATCTTCCTCGGCTACAACGCCGCCGGCCTGCCGACCGGCATCGGCACCGTCGACGTGATCCAGCGCAGCCGGATGCCGGATTTCGTCGGCGCGCTGCGCTACGACGGCGGCTGGGGCTCGGCCCAGGTCTCGGCGGCCGTGCACGAGCTCAACACCGGCAACCCCGTCCTCGGCAGCTTCACCGGCACCAATCTCGGGGCCGCCCTCAGCGACGCCAACAAGCGCACCTTGAGCCGCACCGCGACGGAATACGGCTGGGCGGTCCAGGGCGGCGTGAAGATCAACCTGCCGTTCATCGCCGCCGGCGACACCCTGTACCTCCAGGGCGCCTACGGCGAGGGCGCCAGCATGTATACCGGCGTGACCTCCTACATGGGGTCCTACAGCGCCAGCGCTTCGTCGATCCAGGGCTCGGCCTTCAGCCAGTTCTTCAGCGACGCGACGCTCAACCCCTTTACCAACCGGCTCGAGCTCTCGACCAGCTTCTCGGCGGTGGCCTCGCTGCTGCACTACTGGACGCCGGAACTGCGCTCGGCCGTGTTCGGCTCCTACGGCGAGGTCAGCTTCGCGCGCGGCGCCCGCGCCGCGCAGGGCGCCTATTTCGGCCTGACTGGCACCGGCCCGGGCACCCCCGGCACGCGGTTCTTCACCCTGAGCCAGACCCTGCGCGACAGCTACCGCTTCGTCGTCGGCGGCAGCCTGATCTGGTCGCCGGTCAAGGAGCTCGATATCGGCGCCGAGGCCATCTACACCCGCTACGGCGTGCAGAGCGGCCGCGTGCTCGACCTCAGCCGCTACCCGGGCCAGAACGCGGCTTTCGTGAACAACCTCGCGAACCCGGTCGCCACCACCTCCAGCGTCGACGCCTTCCAGGTGCGGGCGCGGGTGCAGCGCGACTTCTAGCGCATTCCACGAGCGCCGCTTCCGGCGGGCGTTGACACTCCGCCGGAGCCGTCAGACCTTGAGGCACGGATCGGGCCCCTGCGCCCGGGACCGTGCCCCCGCGGGGGCACGCGACGCCGCCGAGTGACGATGCGAGCCACCGAGACCTTGAGAGCGATCCTGGCGCGCCGCGAGGCGGTCAGCGTGCCGGGCGCCGCCAACGCCCTGTTCGCCCGCGTGATCGAGGATCTCGGCTTCGAGGCGGTCTACGTGACCGGGGCCGGGGTCGCGAACATGCATCTCGGCGCGCCCGATATCGGGCTCACCACCGTCACCGAGGTCGCGAGCGCGGTGGCGGCGATCGCCGACGCCGTCAGCCTGCCGATCATCGTCGACGCCGATACCGGCTTCGGCAACGCCGTCAACGTGGTGCGAACGGTGCGCCTGCTCGAGCGGGCGGGTGCCGCCGGCATCCAGCTCGAGGACCAGGTCTTTCCGAAGAAGTGCGGCCACTTCACCGGCAAGGACGTCATCCCGGCCGGCGAGATGGTGCAGAAGGTCAAGGCCGCGGTCGATGCGCGCCGCGACGGCGCGCTCCAGATCATCGCCCGCACCGACGCCCGCGCGGTGGAGGACCTCGACCGGGCGATCGAGCGCGCGCACGCCTATATCGAGGCCGGGGCCGACGCGACCTTCGTCGAGGCGCCGGTCTCGGCCGAGGAACTGGCGCGCATCGCCCGCGACCTGCCGGTGCCGCAGGTCGCCAACATCGTGTTCGGCGGGCGCACCCCCGATCCGGGGCGCGAGCGGCTGGCCGGGATGGGCTTCTCGATCGTGCTCTACGCCAACGCGGCGCTGCAGGCCGCCCTCAAGGCCTCGTTCGACGTGCTCGGCGCGCTGAAGCGCGACGGCTCGCTCGGCAACGTCGCCGACCGCCTCGCCTCGTTCGAGGAGCGCCAGCGGGCGGTCGACAAGGAGGCGTGGGACGCCCGCGAGGTGCGATACCGGGGTGGGTGAGGGCATATTGGATCAGCCCTGCGGTTCCTCACACCCTCCGCGTCAGTCCGGGGCCGCGAAAGCGGAGCCCGGAGTGCCGTAGGCACGCCCAGACACTCAGTTGATGCAGAACGGAGCTGTGGCCGTTCCGCTTCGTCCTGAAAGCCCCGCGGTTCTGGATTCCGGGCTCCGCTGCGCGGCCCCGGAATGACGCGGAGAGTGTTCGTACTGCCGGAGCAACTCGAACAAGCGTGAAGGATGCATCACGCCCGATGAAAGAACCGCCGGTCGAGCCACAGCAGCAGGCCGTTGGCCGACACCGCCACGATCACCAGCATCAGGATCACGGCGGTCGTCTGCTTCACGTTGTGCAGGCTGATCCCGTTCACGATCAGGAAGCCGAGCCCCTTCTGCGAGGCGAACATCTCGCCGACGAGGACACCGAGCAGGGTGAGCGAGAAGCCGACCCGCAGGCCCGTGACGATCTCGGGCAGCACCGCCGGGGCCAGCACCGTGCGGATGGTCTCGGCCTGGCTCAATCGTAGGGCGCGGGCGGTGCGGATCAGCACCGGGTTGATGCCCTTGACCGCCGTCAGGGTGAACAGGATGATCGGGATCACGCCGTGAATCACCCCGAACGCCACCTTGGCGCCGAGCCCGAGGCCGAAGACCAGCAGGATCACCGGGTAGAGCGTGACCTTCGGGATCGAGTACAGCCCGGCCAGGATCGGCTCGGCGACCTCGCCGGCGAAGCGGCGTAACCCTAAGATCAGCCCGAGCCCGATGCCGAGGGCGGCCGAGATCACGAGCGCCGCCGCGAAGGCGGTGAGCGTCGCCGAGGCGTGCGACCAGAACCCCGCGGTGGCGGCGAGCCCCGAGAGGTGCCGCAGGGCGGCGAGGGGCGAGGCGATCGCCGCGTCGCCGGCGTAGGCGTGCAGCGCCTGCCAGAGGCCGACGAGGACCACGATCGTCACGGCCCCGTCGAGGAATCCGGAGCGGCGCGGGCCGGCGGCGAGGGGAGCGGCGGCGCTCATGAGCGGATGCGCCGGCGCATCAGGCGGCCCTCCCAGGCGTGCAGGGTCATGTTGAGGCCCGTCACCACGACGAGCACGAACAGCATCAGCGCGTACATCGTGCGGTTCTCGAAGCCGTCATAGGCGTAGGCGATGGCGTGGCCGAGTCCGGCATCGGCCAGGATGAACTCGCCCGCGATGATGCCGATGAAGGCGTAGGCGAGCGCCAGCTTCACGCCGGTGAGCAGGTAGGGCAGGGCGCTCGGCATCGTCACGTGGGCGAGGGTCGCGAGCCGTCCGAGCCGGTGGGCCCGGGCGGTGCGCATCAGGACCCGCGGCACCCGGTCGAGCCCGTTGAGGGTCGAGAGGATCATCGCCGGCACCCCGAACGCCATGCCGAGCACGATCAGCGGCACGCTGTTGAGGCCGAAGATGGCGACGAAGAGCGGATAGAAGACGAAGGTCGGGATCGAGTAGTAGGAGGCGAGCAGCGGGTCGAGGCCGCGCCGCAGCCGCGGCAGGGCGTGGATCGCGACGCCAAGCGAGAACCCGATCGCCACGGAGAGCAGGAGCGCGATTCCCACCGTCGAGAAGGTGCGGGCGATATCGCCGAAGATCTCGCCCGAGGCGAGCATGGTTCCGAGCGTCGCGATCATCTCGCTCGGCGGGATCAGGGTCAGCGGGTTGACGAGGTGCAGGCGGCAGACCGCCTCGAGCAGCAGCACGAAGCCGGCGATCCAGCCGATCCGGGTCAGGGTGATCGCGCGCTCCCGCGTCATCGCCCACCTCATGGCGCGCCCTGCTTCGTGGCGGAGGACTTGCCGATCGCCTTCAGCGATTCCTCGCGCAGGTGCGACCACAGCCGGGCGGTGACGTGGCCGAAGCGCTCGTCGGCGACGATGCGGCTGTCGCGCTCGCGCGGCCAGCCGGTCTCGACGATCTCGATGAAGCGGCCCGGCCGCGACGACATCACGCCGATGCGGTCCGACAGCATCGCCGCCTCGTCGAGGGCGTGGGTGATGAGGAGCACCGTGGCGCCGGTCTCGCGCCACAGCCGCAGGAGCTCGTCGCCCATCAGGAGGCGGGTCTGCTGGTCGAGCGCGCCGAACGGCTCGTCGAGCAGGATCAGCCGCGGCTGCGTCACCAGCGTGCGGGCGATGCAGACCCGCTGGCGCATGCCGCCGGAGAGCTGCGCCGGATAGGCCCCGGCGAAGTCGGAGAGTCCCATGAAGCCGAGCGCATAATCGACCCGGCGGGCGATCTCGGCCGCGTCGGTGCCGGCCCGGCGCAGGCCGAAGGCGACGTTGTCGGCAACGGTCAGCCAGGGGAACGAGGCGTCCTCCTGGAACACGATGCCGACGCCGTCGGGCACGCCCGCGACCGGCGCGCCCTCGAACGACACCGTGCCGGCATTCGGTCGCCCGAGGCCGGACAGGACGTCGAGCAGGGTGGACTTGCCGCAGCCGGACGGGCCGACGACCGAGAAGAACTCGCCCTTGACGAGGTCGAGGTCGAGGGGCCCGAGCGCGGCGAGCCGGCCGTAGACCCGGGTGACGCCCCGCAATTCGGCATGGATCTCGCGATGAGTCTCGCGCGCGGTCGCGGGCATCGCGCCGCCCGGGTCGGCGAAGGCCATGGCGGCCATGGTGGCACCCATCTCGGCTCCCTTACTGCGTGGCCTGGAGGTCTTTCGGCAGGAAGGAGGTGTCGACGACCTGCTTCCAGTCGACCGGACCCTTGAGGCGGCCGACGAGCTTCATGCCGTCGAGCATGCGGTTCATGTTGTCGTAGTGCAGGCGGCCGTCGCCGAAATACGTGAAGCCGACGAAGTGCTTGAACACCTCGCGAAAGGTCTTCGGGTCGCCGCTATAGGCCTTGGCGACGATGTCGGCGGCCTCGTCCGGATGCGCCTTGATGTACTCGACGCCCTCGCGCCGCGCCTCGATCAGCGCGCGCAGCTTGTCGCCGCCGGTCTTGGCGAACTCGGTGGTGGTGATGCCGACGGTCTGGGTCAGCGCCGGGTTCATGCAGTCCTTGGCCCAGAACGCCGCCTTGACCTTGCCCTGGTTGCCCGACCACAGCGGCTCGCCCGACATCGCCGCGTCGACCGCGCGGTTGAGCACCGCCGACAGGTTGGCGCCGAGATCGCCCGCCGCCACCAGCTGCAGGTCCTTTTGCTCCAGCCCGGCCTTCTGCAGGCAGTTGAGGATGATCATGTTGGTGACGGAGCCGGGCGCCGTGTAGGCGATCTTCTTGCCCTTCATGTCGGCGAGCGAGCCGACCTTGCCGTCGGGCTGCGTGATCCAGAGGATGTCCTCGACGCTCTCGACGCCGCCGCTGATGATCTTGATCGGCTGGCCGGACTGGATCGCCAGGATGGCGGCCGGCAGCGCGACCTCGCCGTAGGGCACCTCGCCGGCCAGCGTGTTGCGCACCGAGGTGCCGCCGCCGGCCGAGGTGAGGAAGCCGGTGATGTCGAGCCCGCGCTTCTTGAAGAAGCCCTTCTCCAGGGCCACCGCGTAGGGCGCGCCGTAGAAGGCCGAGCCCCAGTGGGTGACCGTGATGGTCTCGGCGCGGGCCGCATTCCCGGCGAGGGCCGCGCCCGCCAGAAAGACTCCCAGGGTTCCGGCGCGCAACGCTCGTCTGATCATCGGTTCTCTCCCTGTCTCGCCGGCTCGGTTCTCGTTCGGTGGGTGCCTACCCGGTGGCCCAGATCCATGGCCGCGCGGCGCGGTCGCGCGCCTGCCACGCGGCGATCTCGGGGTCGCGCCGGAGCGTGGCGCCGATCTCGTCCAGCCCCTCCAGCAGCGCCTGCCGGCGCTGCGGATCGACGGCGAAGGGGATGGCCTCGCCGGACGGCGCCCGTACCTCGCGGGCGACGAGGTCGACCGCGACCGGAGCACCGGTCCCGGCTTCCGCGGCAAGCCGGTCGACGGCCTCCTTCGGCAGCACGACTGGCAGCAGGCCGTTCTGGAAGCAGTTGTTGAAGAAGATGTCGCCGAAGCTCTCGGCGATCACCGCGCGCAGGCCCAAGCCCATTAACGCCCAGACCGCGCCCTCGCGGGACGAGCCACAGCCGAAGTTGCGGCCGGCGATCAGGATCGGTGCGCCGCGGAAGGGCGGCCGGTCGAGGATGAAGCCCGGGTCCGGCCGGCCGTCGGACGGGGTACGCAGGGCCTCGAAGGCGTAGGCGCCGAGATCGTCCCGGGGCACGCCCGTCAGCCGCTCGATGCGGATGATGACGTCGGTGTTGACGTTCGGCTCGAGGAACGGCGCGGCCGGGCCGGAGATCTGGCGGAAGGGCTGCATTCAGATCCGCCTCACGTCGGTAATGGCGCCGGTGACCGCCGCCGCGACCGCCATGGCGGGGCTGGCGAGGTGGGTGCGTGCCCCCGGACCCTGGCGCCCGACGAAGTTGCGATTCGAGGTCGAGACGGCGCGGGCGCCGGGCGGCACGCGCTCGCCGTTCGCCGCGACGCAGAGGCTGCAGCCCGGCTCGCGCCAGGCGAAGCCCGCCTCGCGGAACACCCGGTCGAGCCCCTCGGCCTCGGCGTCGCGCTTGACCCGTTCGGAGCCCGGCACCACCCAGGCGGTGACGCCCGGCGCGACGTGGCGCCCGCGGGCCAGCGCAGCGGCCTCGCGCAGGTCCGAGAGCCGCGAGTTGGTGCAGGAGCCGATGAACACCCAGTCGACCGGCGTGCCGGCGAGCGGCCGGCCGGGTTCGAGGCCCATATAGGCGAGCGCCGCCCGCCAGGCCTCGCGCCGCTCGGGGTCGGGCGCCGCGCGCGGATCGGGGATCGCCGCGTCGATCGCGATCGCGTGCTCGGGGCTGGTGCCCCAGGTGACGGTGGGCTTGACCTCGGCGACCTCGATCACCTCCTCGCGGTCGAACACCGCGTCGGAGTCGCTGGCGAGGCTCCGCCACTCCGCGACCGCCCGCTCGTATAGCGCGCCTTTCGGGGCGAACCGGCGATTCTCGACATAGGCGAAGGTGGTGTCGTCGGGCGCCACCATGCCGATCTTGGCGCCGAGCTCGATCGACAGGTTGCAGATCGTCATCCGGCCCTCGATGCCGAGCGCCCGGATCGCCGAGCCGGCATATTCGACCGCAAAGCCGGTGCCGGCGGCGGCGCCGAGCCGGCCGATGAGGTGCAGGATCAGGTCCTTCGGGGCGATGCCCTGGCTTAAGCGCCCCTCGAACCGCACCCGCAGGCGCTTCGGCTTCTGCTGGCGCAGGGTCTGGGTCGCCAGCGCGTGGGTCAGCTCCGAGGAGCCGACGCCGAAGGCGAGCGCGCCGAGGCCGCCATGGGTGCAGGTGTGGCTGTCGCCGCAGATCAGGCTGACGCCCGGCAGGGTGATGCCCAGTTCCGGCCCCATCACGTGGACGATGCCCTGGCCGACCTCGCCGAGCTCGAAATAGTGCAGGCCGGCCTCGGTCGCCCGCGCCTTCAGTCCCGACCAGAGCGGCGCGCCGGGCGCGTAGCTCGCGCCGGTCCTACCGGGCGCGCTCGAGACGGCGTGGTCGGCGGTCGCGAAGGCGAGTTCCGGGTTGCGGACGGGGAGGCCGCGGGCGGCGAGAGCCTCGAGCCCGGCGGTGCCGGAGAGATCGTGCAGCAGGTGACGGTCGATGTGGAGCAGCGACCAGCCGTCCCCGAGATCGGCGACGACGTGCGCGTCCCACAGCTTGTCGAGGAGGGTGCGGCCCATGGTGGCTACTCGGCCGCGGCGGCGCGGGCGGGCTCGTCGCGGAACTGCGTCCGCAGGCCGTCCCAACGGTCGGCGCCGAGGCGGCGGAAGCGCTCGCGGATCGCCGGCGCGCCGGCCGAGCTCGGCGGCGCGTTCGTCTCCTTCAAGGTGGCGAGCGCCGCGTCGAAGGCCTCCATGGCCGCGCCGAACAGGAGGCTCGGCAGGATCGCGAGCCGGTAGCCCATGCTCTGCGCCGCCGGCATGTCGATGTCGGGCGTCTTGCCGCCGCGCACCACGTTGAGCAGGCACGGCCCCGTCACCAGGCGCGGCACCGCCTGCATCTCGTCGAGGCTCTGCGTCGCCTCGACGAAGGCCATGTCGGCGCCGGCGGCGAGCGCGAGGTTGGCGCGCGCCACCGCCTCGTCGAAGCCGGCCACGGCCCGCGAATCGGTGCGGGCGATGATAACGAAGTCCGGGTCGCGCCGGGCTGCGACCGCGGCGCGGATCTTCGCCACGAACTCCTCGCGCGGCACGATCTCCTTGCCGTCGAGGTGGCCGCAGCGCTTCGGGCTGACCTGATCCTCGATGTGCAGGCCGGCGACGCCGCGCATCTCGTATTCGTGCACCGTGCGGGTGACGTTGAGCTCGTTGCCGTAGCCGGTATCGGCGTCGGCGATGACCGGGATCTCGACGGCGCGGGCGAGGGTGCCGGCATTGGCCGCCATCTCGCTCATCGTCACGAGACCGAAATCCGGGTAGCCGAGGGCGGCCGCGGTGCCGGCGCCGGTCATGTAGATCGCCGGAAAGCCCGCCTGCTCGATGAACTTGGCGGTGATGCCGTCATAGGCGCCGGGCGCGACGATCATCTCCGGGCGCGCGAGGAGCGCGCGCATCTGGCGGGCCTGACCCATCCGTTCCTCCCTGACCGGGCATCGTCGCCCGCTGCCCCGTCGTGGGGGCGCACGGCGTGGCCGTGCTCTGCTTGAATGCAGTTGTCCGGACAGGCTACTCCGTGTTTCGGGTCTGTCAATGGCGATTCGGTGCGGTGTTAGGGCATGGAGCTGCCCGTGGCACGGCCTGGGTCGGCTTGGCGGATCCCGCAAAAACCACCCTCCGCGTCATTCCGGGGCCGCGAAAGCGGAACCCGGGATCCATAACCACCGAGTGTTCAGGATGAGGCGGAGCGCGGTCCGCTTCGTTCTCTGAACGTCAGCGGTTATGGATCCCGGGTTCTCGGCTTCGCCGAGCCCCGGGATGACCCGGAGGGTGCCAGATCCGGTGCTTGCGCACCGTCTTCGTGGAGGGCGAAGCTACGCCCGCCACTCGCCCCGCCGGATCCGCGTCGTGTACCGGCACTGCTCGCCCGGGTGCCAGTTCACCGAGGCCAGCATGATGCCGCCGCTGACATCGTAGTAGCGGCGCACGAAGCGCATCGCCGGGGCGCCGCGGGGGCGCTTGAGGGCGCGGGCGACCGGGGGCGGCATCGGCTGGGCCGAGATCTCCTGCAAGGCCTCGGCGATCAGCTCGCCGGAGCGAGCCTCGACGAGGCCGTAGACCGCGCCGCCGACCTCGCGCAGGTCGGTCAGCAGCGGCGCGAACCGGGCATGCACGTAGACGCTGACGAAGCAGATCATCGCGTCGCGCTCGGCGGTCCAGCGCACGCCCTCCGCCCGGAGCCAGGACGACCCGGCCGGAGCCTGCACGAAGCCAGCGACCTCCGGGTCGATCTGGATCATCCCGAGCGACGCCACATCGAGATGGGTGTCGCGGGCGTATTCGAACATGTCGGCGAGGTCGTCGAACACTTGCGCGAAGCCCGGCTGGGCCGTCGTGGCGATGACCGTCGAGCCCGCGCCCTGGCGCCGCTCGACCAGCCCCTTCTCGACCAGCTTGCGCAGGGCCTCGCGGATCGTGAAGCGGCTCGCGCCGAAGCGCGCGCACAGGGCCGTCTCGGTCGGCAGGGTCGATCCCACCGGGTGCAGGCCGGTGCGGATCTCCTCCTGCAGCGCCCGCGCAATCCGCTCGTTGAGCGGTCCCGCCTCAGCGTTGCGATCCTGGCCGCGCTCCCGCGCCCCCACCGTCCTGCCGGACAAGATTCCCTCCGAGTTTGCGATCGGCCACTTGTCCAGACAAATTTGCCCGATTAGGCTCTGACGAACAAGAGGAACGCCCGATGATCCAGACCATAGACCCTGCCGTTGCGCCAGCCCTGTCGGACCTGCGCGTCCTCGAGATGGGCCAGCTGCTCGCCGGCCCGTTCTGCGGCCAGCTGCTCGCCGATTTCGGCGCCGAGGTGATCAAGATCGAGCAGCCGGGCGCCGGCGACCCGATGCGCGAATGGGGCCGCGAGAAGCCTCACGGCCAGTCGCTGTGGTGGCCGGTCATCGCCCGCAACAAGAAGTCGATCGAGATCAATGCCCGCGAGGCGGCCGGCCAGGACCTGATCAGGAAGCTCGTCGCGCAATCCGACATCCTGATCGAGAATTTCCGGCCCGGCACGATGGAGAAGTGGGGCCTCGGCTACGACGCGTTGTCGGCGATCAACCCGCGGCTGATCATGATCCGCGTCTCCGGCTACGGCCAGACCGGGCCCTATTCCCAGAAGGCCGGCTACGGCGCGATCGGCGAGGCGATGGGGGGCATGCGCTACGTCGCGGGCGACCCGTCCCACCCGCCGTCCCGCGCCGGCATCTCGATCGGCGACACGCTGGCGGCCACCTTCGCCTGCGTCGGCGGGCTGATGGCGCTGCACGCCCGCACCCGCACCGGGCGCGGCCAGGTCGTCGACAGCGCGATCTACGAGGCGGTGCTCGCCGTGATGGAGAACCTCGTCACCGAGTACGACAAGACCGGCTACATCCGCGAGCGCACCGGCGCGATCCTGCCCAACATCGCGCCCTCGAACGTCTATCCGACGAAGAGCGGCGTCTACGTGCTGATCGCCGCCAACCAGGACAGCGTCTTCCGGCGGCTGGCCGCCGCGATGGGCCGGCCGGAACTCGCCACCGACCCGCGCTACGCCACCCACACCGAGCGCGGCCAGCGCCAGGCCGAGCTCGACGCCCTGATCGCCGCCTGGACGGCCGGCTTCGAGCGCGAGGAGCTCGGCCGCATCCTCGACGAGGCCGGCGTGCCCCGCGGCGACATCTACCGCGCCCCCGAGATGCTGGAGGACGCGCATTTCAAGGCGCGCAAGACCATCGTCGACGTGGCCCATCCGCTGTTCGGCAACCTGAAGATGCAGAACGTGGCGCCGCGCCTCTCGGCCAATCCGGGGCGGGTGGTCAGTGCCGGGCCGGAGCTCGGCCAGCACAATGCCGAGGTGTTTCGCGGGCTCCTGGCCTTGAGCGAGGCCGAGCTGGCGCGGCTGGTCGAGGGGCGGGTGATCGGGGAGTCGGCGCGGGACGCGGCGTGAGCCGAGGGAACGGTTTGTCGATCGAACCGTCAGGCCATCGTAAGCCACCGCCCTTTCCGGGCCCGGAACGGGCCTGCACGACTGGAACGAAGTGGAAGGAGATCCGGGATCCAGCGCAAGGACTTGCCGCGAAGCGGCTCTGTCTGTTGCACCGTTGCAGACAGACAGACGGACGCTTCGCGACTTCTTGTTGCTGGATCCCGGATCTCCTTCCGCTGACGCTTCAGTCGTCCGGGAAAGGGAGCGCCTTGTGAAAAGTGGGAGGACTGACATGACCGCACACCGCCCGACATCCGTCGACATCGTCGAGGTCGGCCCCCGCGACGGCCTGCAGAACGACAGCCGCCACCTCTCCACCGACGCCAAGGTCGAGATGATCCGCCGTCTCGCCGGCGCCGGCCTGCGGCGGATCGAGGCCGCGAGCTTCGTCAACCCGAAGCGCGTGCCGCAGATGGCCGATGCCGAGGCGGTGCTGGCCCGCGTCGTCGACCTGCCGGGGGTCAGCGTCTCCGGCCTCGTGCTCAACGCCCGCGGCTTCGAGCGGGCGCTCGCGGCGTCCTTGCGCGAGATCAGCTTCGTCGCTTCCGCCACGGACACGATGGCGGCGCGCAACCAGGGCACGACCGCGCGCGGGCTGATCGAGACCTGGGCCGGGATCGCGAAGCCCGCGAAGGAGGCCGGTCTGTTCCGGTCGGTCACGATCGCGGTCGCCTTCGGCTGCCCGTTCGAGGGCGAGGTGCCGCTCGACCGCGTGATCGCGACCGCCCGGGCGCTCGCCGACAGCGGCATCGACGAGATCTCGCTCGCCGACACGATCGGGGTCGCGACGCCCCGCCTCGTCGAGGAGCGCTTCGCGGCGCTCGCCGAGGCCCTGCCCGGCCTGCCGATGCGGGCGCATTTCCACAACACCCGCAACACCGGCTTCGCCAATGCCGACGCGGCGCTCCGCTCCGGCGTCACGGTGCTGGATTCGAGCCTGGGGGGGCTGGGCGGCTGTCCGTTCGCGCCGGGCGCCACCGGCAACATCGCCACGGAAGACCTCGTCTCGATGCTGGAGCGCGACCGCGTCGCGACCGGCATCTCGCTCGATACCTTGCGCGACGCGACCCTGTGGCTCGAGGGCGAGATGGGCCGGCGCCTGCCGGGCCACGGCGCGCACGTCACGCCCTGGCCGGCGGTGCTGGCGGCCTGACACCTCTACGAAACCCCCCCCGACGCCGCCGGGACGAGAGCGGCCGGGGGGAGGGAAGGGAACCTTGACGATGGTGCCAGCATATTCGGCCGGGGCCCGCCTCGACCGCCTGCCGATCTCCGGCTTCCACCGCCGGATCCTGTGGCTGATCGGCGCCGGGATGTTCTTCGACAGCTTCGACATCTATCTCGCGGGCGGCATCCTCGGCGCCCTCGTCAAGGACGGCTGGTCGGACCTGAACCTCAACGCCGCCTTCATCTCGGCGACCTTCGTCGGGATGGTGATCGGCAGCTTCTCGGCCGGGATCCTCGGCGACCGGTTCGGGCGCCGGTTCACCTACCAGGCGAACCTGATGATCTTCGGGCTCGCCTCGCTCGCCGCCGTCCTCGCCCCCGACATGTGGACTCTCATCGTCCTGCGCTTCTTCATGGGCGTGGGCTTGGGGGCCGAGATCGTGATCGGCTACGCGACGATCGGCGAGTTCATCCCGCCGGCGCAGCGCGGGCGCTGGGCGGCCTACCTGTCGATCATCACCAACACCGCGCTCTTCGCCGCGACGCTGGTCGGCTACCTGGTGATCCCGACCTTCGGCTGGCGGGCGATGTTCGCCATCGCCGGCCTCGGGGCGCTCGCCGTCTGGTACGCCCGCAAGAGCATGCCGGAGAGCCCGCGCTGGCTCGAATCCGTCGGCCGCACCGAGGATGCCGACCGGGTGCTGACGGGGATCGAGGCGACCTATGGCGGTAGCCTGCCGGTGCCGCGCCGCGACCCCGTGGTGGCCCGCAACGACCCCGGCCTCAAGGTGCTGTTCGGACGGCCTGTGATCCGCCGCACGCTGCTCGCCACGATCATCAACGTGATGATCAACGTCTCGATCTACGGCTTCGTCGCCTGGGTGCCGACCTTCCTGGTCAAGCAGGGGCTCAGCGTCGGCTCGTCGCTCGGCTACACCACCTTCATGTCCCTCGGCGGGCCGGTCGGCGCCTGCCTCGGTGCGGTGATCGCCGAGCGCCTCGGCCGGCGCAACGGCCTGACCGTCACCTCGCTCGTCGCGGCTCTGCTCGGCGTCGCCTACACCCTGGCGCCCTCGATCGAGATCGCGACCGCCGTCGGCTTCGGGCTGTTCACCTGCATCTACCTGATGGTGGCGCTCGGCATCGCGGCCTACATCCCGGAGCTGTTTCCGACTGAATACCGCCTGCGCGGCACCGGCGTGGCGAGCACCGCGGGGCGGGTCGCCGGCATCTTCATCCCGCAAGTCGTCGTCTGGCTCTACGCCTCCGGCGGGGTCGTGCCGGTCCTGGTGATGCTGGTGGGGGCGCTGCTGCTGCAAGCGGTCTGCGTCGGCCTGTTCGGCATCGAGACCCGCAACCGCAGTTTGGAGGAGCTGCGCCCGGCCGGGGACGGGCCGGGCTCCGACCTCGCTCCCGCGCCGGCCGAGCGCTGACGCTCCGCCCCGGGCGCGGGGGATCCACCGCGCCCGTCGGCGGCCGATTGCCAGGGAAGCCGGCGGTGCGATACCGTCTCGAGGTCAAGAGGCCGCCCGGCAGAAGGCGGTTTTGTCGACCGGGAGCGCGGGCGGCCGCGGAGTGAGAGCCATGACGCAGACGCGCTCGGGTCCCCTCGCCGGACTGAAGGTCGTCGAGCTCGCCCACATCATGGCGGGCCCGGTCTGCGGGATGATGCTCGGCGACATGGGCGCCGAGGTGATCAAGGTCGAGAAGAGCGAGGGCGGCGACGACACCCGCCGCATGGTGCCGCCCGCGATCGCCGGCGAGAGCGCCGCCTACATGATGATGAACCGCGGCAAGAGCGGGCTCGCTCTCGACCTCAAGGCGCCCGAGGGCCGGGCGGTGCTGCGCCGGCTCCTCGCGGGAGCCGACGTGCTGATCGAGAATTACCGCGCCGGCACGATGGAGAAGCTCGGCTTCGGCTACGAGGCGTTGCGGGCCGAGCATCCGGGGCTGATCTACTGCTCGCTCTCCGGCTTCGGCCGCACCGGGCCCTACGCCGACCGCGCCGGGTTCGACCTCGTGGCGCAGGGGATGAGCGGGCTGATGAGCATCACCGGCGAGGGTCCGGGCCGTCCGCCGGTGAAGAGCGGCGCCCCCGTCACCGACATCACCGCCGGCATCCTGGCGGCGATGGGCGTGCTCGCGGCCTATACCCACCGCCTGCGCACCGGCGAGGGGCAGCGGGTCGACACCTCGCTGTTCGAGGCCGGCATCGTCCAGACCTACTGGCAATCGGCCATCGCGCTGGCGACCGGGGTCGCGCCGGGCCCGATGGGCTCGGCCCACCCGCTCAACGCGCCCTACGAGGCGTTTGAGACCGCGGACGGCTGGATCACCGTCGGGGCGGCCAACCAGACCAACTGGCTGCGGCTCCTCGGCGTTCTCGGCGCCGAGGCCCTGGCCGACGACCCGCGCTTCTCGCAGAATCGCGGCCGGATGGAGCACCGCGCCGCGCTCGGCGCCGCGCTCACCGGGTATTTTCGCCGGGCGACCTCGGCCGAGTGGCTGGTCCGGCTCGAGGCTGGCGGCGTGCCCGCCGGCCCCGTCCTCGACGTGGCGCAGATGCACGCCGATCCGCAGACGCTCGCCCGCGACATGGTGGTCGAGGTCGAGCACGGTCGGGCCGGCCGCATCCGGACGCTCGGCACCCCGGTGAAGTTCTCGGGTACGCCCGGGCGCGTGCACGGGCCGGCGCCACTCCTGGGCGAGCACAGCCGCGCGATCCTGGCCGCGCACGGCTACGCACCGGCGGAGATCGACGACCTGATCGCCCGGGGCGTGGTGCGGGAGACGGTGGCGTGAGCGGGTGGGGTTAGACGATCCCTCTCCCCTTTCCCGGACGACTGAAGCGTCAGCGGAAGGAGATCCGGGATCCAGCACAAAATGTCGCGAAGCGTGTGCTTGTCTGCGCCGTTGCAACGGACAGAGTCGCTTCGCGGCACGTCTCTCCTGGATCCCGGATCTCCTTCCACTTCGTTCCAGTCGTGCAGGGCCGTTCCGGGCCCGAAAAGGGAGATGCAGATCATGCCGTCGCCGGCGTGAAGGTGATTGTGCCGGCTTCGCCTGCTTTGGAATGCGGACGCACGATGATCTCCACATCCTGGTCGAATGCGGTCAGGAAGCTCATTAGTCGCTCGACGGAGTATTCCCGGAACCGGCCTTTGAACAGGCGCGACACCTCCGGCTGGGAGATGCCCATCACCTCCCCGGCCTTGGTCTGGGTAATGCCGCGCTGCGTGAACAGCCGGTAAAGTTCTGCGACGATACGAGCCTTGAGTAGATGGGTTTCTGGATCAGGAAAATCTAGATCGGCAAAGATATTATTACCGCTCCGATGGATGTCGCCGCTTTCGGTGGTCATGATCATATCTCCTGCTGCTTGCTGGTGGCATAATCGGCTTCAGCATCCCGCAGACGCCGTTTGATCAGATCTATATCGGTCTGGGGCGTCTTGGTGCCCTGCTTCGATTTTTTCATGAAGGCGTGCAGGACGTAGACCGCAGTTTCGAAGCGAACCGTATAGACGGTGCGGTATGTGTCGCCGTCGAAATTCTCGACAAGCTCAACGATGCCGCTCCCCATTCCCTTCAGGGGCTTGGCGGACAAAGGGTGGTGACCGGTTTGCGCGAGATACAGCGCGAAGCCAAACTCGCCCTGCACGTCCGCTGGAACGCGCGGAAGTCCTTGTAGCTGGATTTGATCCAGAGCAGTGGTCGTTCGCGCGGAGCAGAGCGATTCATGCGATGAATTATGAGTGTTTACTCATGAACGTCAACCGAGCGTTCGACAGCGCCGGCTATGCCGCCGCAGCGCGAGTCGAGCGTGCGCCCAGCCGCACCTACGAACCCCCCATCTCCTCCCGCATGAACCGCGCGAAGCGCGGATCGCCGAGATGCGCGACGTTGACCCGCATCATCGGCGGGCCGGCCGCGCCGTCCGGCAGGAACAGGCCGCCCGGCGCGATCAGGATGCTGCGCGCCGCCGCCCGGCGCGACAGGGCGTCGAGATCGCAAGCGTCCGGCAGGCCGCACCAGAGGTAGTAGCCGCCCCGAGGCTCGCCGAAGACCGGAAGCCCGAGGCCGTGCAGGACCGCCCGGCCCTGGAGAATCGCCGCCTCGATCCGGCCGCCGAGGCGGCGCAGGTGGCGGCGGTAGCGGCCGCTCTCGATCAGCTCGTGGACGACCCGCTCGACGAAGCCCGAGCTGTTGACGCTCGTCACCATCTTGAGGTCGCGAAGAGATTCCCGGACGTCGCGCCGCGCCGCGACGTAGCCGCAGCGCAGGCTGGCCGAGAGGGTCTTGGCGAAGGTGCCGACGTAGATCACCCGGTCGAGCTGGTCGAGGGCGGCGAGCCGGGCCTGCGCCGCCGGCAGCACGTCGGCGAAGGGGTCGCTCTCGACGATCCGCAGGTCGAGGGCGCCGGCGCGCTGGAGCAGCCGGTGGGCGACCGGCAGGGTGAGCGAGCACCCGGTCGGGTTGTGGGCGAGCGAGTGGGTGAAGAACAGCCGCGCGCCGCTCCCCCGCGCCATCGCCTCCAGGTGGGCGACGTCCGGCCCGTCCGGGTTGCGCCGCACCCCGACGATCCGGGCCTTGGCGAGCCGCAGCTTGCCGAAGAGCGGGTAGTAGCCCGGCGAATCGACCAGCACCGGGTCGCCGGGTGCCACGAACTGGCGGATGATCAGGTCGAGGGCGTGGTTGGCGCCCGCCGTCAGCAGCACGTCCTCCGGCTCGGCGTGGATCGCGCGTTCGGCCAGACGCAGCGCCAGACTCCGGCGCAGCGGCAGGTAGCCGTCGGGGCTGCCGTAGCTCTCGCTCGCCGCGGCGAGGGAGGGCCGCAGGGAGCGGCCGACCTCCGCGCTGTCCATCCAGGCCGGCGGCGGGCGCCCGTCGCCGACGCGCACGTCGTAGTGCCGGTCCAGCTGCTCGCGCAGCAGCCAGACGCTGTCGACCGCCCGGAGCGGGGCCGGGGCCGGCGCCGCGATCGGCGCCGGGCGGCGGCCCGAGACGTAGAAGCCCGAGCCCGGCCGGCTCTCGACCCGCCCCGAGGCGACGAGGCGCTCGTAGGCGTGGACGGCCGTGTTCTTCGACACCGCGAAGGCCGTGGCCGCCGCCCGGATCGAGGGCAGGCGCTCGCCCGGGCGCAGGAGCCCGTTTTCGATCCGCTCGGTCAGCCCGGCGACGACCTGCTCGACCCGGGTCCGGGGCTCGTGTGCCGCGATCGTATCCATGCTGTGAAGGGTACGGTCACTCCGGATAAGGTGCAAAGCGTTCCTTGCCGACAGGAGACGGATGGGTACGGTGACTGCAACGGGTAGGTTCTAACAGGCCTGGACGAGGGAGAGCGACGTCCCGGCCACGGCCTCGACGGGCCGTCGCGCGAAGGGCCGACGGTCTCGCGCTCGCCCTCGTCCGGCGCGGACGGACCGCCCGATCGCGGCGCTGATCGACGAGATACCCCATGACGAACATGACTGGTGCCAACCGCACCTCGCGCATCGCCGGCTTCCACAAGAAGACCCCGCGCGAGCGCCTCGACCTCGTCGCCGCCTTCGCCGACCTATCGGAGACCGAGGTCGCGCATCTCGCCGAGTTCGGCAACCTCAGCCCCGACCTCGCCGACCGGCTGATCGAGAACGTCGTCGGCACGATGAATGTCCCGGTCGGCATCGCCACCAACATGCGGATCGACGGCGAGGACGTGCTGATCCCGATGGCGACCGAGGAATCCTCGGTGGTGGCGGCGGTCTGCAATGCCGCGCGCCAGGTCTACGAGGACGGCTTCACCACCTCGGTCTCCGGCAACCTGATGATCGCGCAGGTGCAGGTCGTCGGCGTCAGCGACCCCTACGCGGCGCGCCTGCGCATCCTGGAGCAGCGCGAGGCGCTGCGTACGCTCTGCGACGCCTGCGATCCGGTGCTGGTGCGCCTCGGCGGCGGCTTGCGCGACGTCGAGGTGCGGGTGCTCGACACGTTGGGCGGCCCGATGGTGGTGACGCACCTGATCGTCGACACCCGGGACGCGATGGGGGCGAACGCCGTCAACACCATGGCGGAGGCCGTCGCCCCCCATATCGCCGGCTGGAGCGGGGGTCGGGTCTACCTGCGCATCCTGTCGAACCTCGCCGACCGGCGGCTCGCCCGCGCCCATGCCGTCTGGCGCACCGACGCGATCGGCGGCCCGGAGGTGCGCGACGGCATCGTCAGCGCCTATCACCTCGCCGAGGCCGATCCCTACCGCGCCGCGACCCACAACAAGGGCATCATGAACGGGATCGACGCGGTGGTGCTCGCCACCGGCAACGACACGCGGGCGATCGAGGCCGGCGCCCACGCCTACGCCGCGCGCTCGGGCCGCTACACCAGCCTCACCCGCTACGAGGTCACGGCGTCGGGCGACCTCAGCGCTTCGATCGAATTGCCGCTGGCGGTCGGCCTCGTCGGCGGGGCGACGAAGCTCCACCCGACCGCCCAGGCCTGCCTCAAGATCCTCGGCGCGACGACCGCCGAGCGCCTGGCGCGGATCATCGCGGCGGTCGGGCTCGCCCAGAACTTCTCGGCCCTCAAGGCGCTCGCCACCACCGGCATCCAGAAGGGTCACATGGCGCTGCACGCCCAGAACATCGCCATGATGGCCGGCGCGGTCGGCGACGAGATCGAGGCGGTGGCCCGCGTCCTGGTCGAGGGGCACCGCGTGCGCCTCGACGTGGCCCAGGAGGTGCTCGCCGGGATCCGGCGGGGGTGAGGGGTGGGCGGGCCGCGGCCCTCCGCCTCGTTCCGTCCCATTCGCCATCCCATCCGCGACCTCATCCTGAGGTGCGAGCGTCAGCAAGCCTCGAAGGAGGCCTCCAGACGTCAGTGCGATCCCTGGAGCCCTCCTTCGAGGTCAGTCGATCGTCGATCGATTGACACCTCAGGATGAGGTCGCGGGCGGGAAGAGCAGAGCTGCTCAGTCCTACGACAAGATCCGGACGACTATCACGCTTGCTGTCGATAATGACAAAAACGGGAGGACAACCATGCCCAAGATCACACGCCTCGCCGCCCGCCTGCTCGCCGGCGCCGCCTTCCTCCTCGCCGCCGGCGCCGCCCGCGCCGAGGTGAGCGTGGTGAAGCTCGGGGTGCTCACCGATCTCAGCGGCTTCGCTGCCGATTCCACCGGCGAGGGCTCGGTGGTCGCCGCCCGCCTCGCGGTCGAGGATTTTCGCAAGGAACAGCCGAAGATCAGGGTCGAGGTGATCCAGTCCGACCATCAGAACAAGCCCGATATCGGCTCGGCCACCGCTCGCCGCTGGATCGCGGAAGGTCAGGTCGACGCTATCCTCGACGTCCCGTTCTCCTCGGTGGCGCTCGCCGTGCAGGAGGTGGTGCGCGATTCGAAGGCCGCCTTCATCGCCTCGGGCCCCGGCACCTCGGACCTGACCGGCCCGAAATGCTCCGCCAACACCGTGCATTGGACCTACGACACCTGGGCGCTCGCCCACGGCACCGCGCTCGCCCTGGTGCGCGCCGGCAAGACCAAGTGGTTCTTCCTCACCGCCGACTACGCCTTCGGCCACGCGCTCGAGGCGGATGCCGCGCGCGTGGTCAAGCAGGAGGGCGGCACCGTGGTCGGCGGCGTGCGCCATCCGACCGCGGCGGCGGACTTTTCCTCGTTCCTGCTCCAGGCGCAGGCGAGCCGCGCCCAGGTGATCGCGCTCGCCAACGCCGTCGGCGACACGGTCAACTCGGTCAAGCAGGCGGCCGAGTTCGGCATCACCGGCGGCGGCCAGGATCTCGCGGCGCTGCTGATGCAGCTCTCCGACGTGCACGCGATCGGCCTCAAGGACGCGCAGGGGCTCTACCTGACGGAAGGGTTCTATTGGGACACCGACGACGGCACCCGCGCCTTCGCCGACCGCTTCGCCCAAGCGATGAAGGGCCGCCGGCCGACCGCCAACCAGGCCGGCGTCTATGCCGGCGCGCTCGCCTATCTGCGCGCCGCGGCCGCCGCCGACAGCACCGACGGGCGCATTGTCGTCGCCAAGATGAAGGCGCAGCCGACGAACGACCCGCTCTTCGGCGAGGGCCGGGTGCGCGAGGACGGCCGCCACATCCACCCGATGTACCTGTTCCAGGTGAAGACCCCGGCCGAGTCGAAGGGTCCGTTCGACTACTACAAGCGCGTGCAGACGATCCCCGCCGCCGAGGCGTTCCGGCCGCTGGCCGAGGGGCGCTGCCCGCTGGTCAAGGCGCCGTGACCCTCGCCGCCCGCGGGTGGCGAGAGGAAGTCTGACAGACGCTTGCCCCGCGACCTTTTAAAGAATGAGGATGATGGTTGGTCGCGAGTCGGAAGTTTATCCGACGCGCGCAGGTCGTACTGCGAGACACTCTTTTATCCCACCCTGAACCTCATCCTGAGGTGCGACCGAAGGGAGCCTCGAAGGTGGCCTCCAGCGATCTTAGCAGGATCTGGAGGCCTCCTTCGAAGTTAGATGATTGACAATCGGCTGACGCCTCAGGATGAGGTCGTGGCTGGGACAGAATGTATTGACCGGTCAGGCCGGCTCTTGAGCAAGCAGGTTTCGGGATCAATCTGACAGCGTCTCATACGATTTCCGATTGATCGCTCGGCGATTGCTGCGCAATCGCTGTCGCGATGCGGAAATCGGCCTCGCTCATGCGCCGCGCGGGCTGACGATACGATTTCCGAACTGATCGTTCGGAACTCGTATCAGTGATGCCCGGCCATGTGCCGGCCGATCACCGCGGTCTCGGCCTCCTGCCGGGGTCTCGTAGACGAGGCGGCCCTCCGACATCACCAGGATGCGGTCGGACGGTTCGAGGATCTCGTCGAGATCCTCGCTGATCAGCAGTCCCGCGGCGCCGCCACGATGCGCGAGCGGATGTCCGACACCGCCGCGAAGTCGAGGCCGAAGCACGGATTGACCACGATCGGGAGATCGACCGGGTCGGTCAGCTCGCGGGCGAGCACCGCGCGTTGCACGTTGCCGCCCGACCCGGGTGGAGGGGATGCTCACGCAGGGGCCGTGCAGGAGGATTGACAGCGCCGGCCTGTCAGAATGGATCCCCGCCATTCGTGCGGTCGACGACACTCCGGGTGATGACGAGAGCGACGGTCTTCTCGGTCGCTGCCCGATCACGCCGCAATCGGCAGCGTTCCTGGCCTTCGGCTCCAAGTCAGTGATTTCGATGTATTTTTTTGTGGGAGGCCGGTGTCCACTTGATCGGCCAATGTCATGCCGTATTGAGGACTTTAGTCCCATCTTAATTCTCTGCGGCAAGCACGTTCACAACTTCTGTTTGACTGTCGATATAGCGCATTCCGTTTTTAGTTGACTTGATATTTCAGGATATATTAAATATTTTGTTCATAAGTTGGCTACATAGATCGACAGAGTTATTTATACTGATCTGCGGAATATATTCTTTATGCATGACCTGCGCAAACTTGGTTTTGTCGGCGACCGGTCGGGCAGCATGTCGGTGGTCGGGGCCGTGATCTTGCTGGTGGTCGGCGTGGTGGGTCTCGTCGTCGTCGAGTTGTCGCATCTCTACCTCGTGCGCGTCCGATTGCAGCGGACAGCGGATCTCGCCGGCTTGGCGGCGATCGCCACGCCGGGCGCGATCGTGAACGGTGCGCTCACCGACGCGGCGACCGCGACCGGCCGCAACGTCGCAGCGCTGAACGGCGTGCGCGCGACCGAGATCGTGTTCACGGTGGAGCCCTCGCCCAGCCGGGACGGCAGCATGTCCCTGCGCACGACCGTGTCGCGCGACATCAGCCTCTTCAGCGGGCGATCGTTCTCGTCCAACGGTTCGAAGCGCGTCGATGCCGGGTCCTGGGTGGGGGTGAACGACGGCAGCACGCCGGGCGGCCGCCCGGCCTGCGTGGCGGCCGTCTGGGGGTCCGTGCGCCTCAGCGATCAGGCCGTGCTCACCGGATCCGGCTGCTACGTCGGTGCCAAGACCTACATGGAGGTCTGTGGCGTCTATCCGGGCTTCCCGGTCCTGGACGTGACCGGCGTGACGATGGGCTACCGGCGCCTCAAAGTCGTCGAGCAGCTCTGCGCGGGCGCCAGCTCGTCCCCGCCCTACGCGCGCTACACCTTCTCGGGCAGCGTCACCGACAGCCTCGCGACGAATGCCTCGGTGACCGCCCTCAAGGGCACGCTGTCGGCCCTGGCCGCCAGGGGCTGGCCTCACGGGCGGGCGCAGCCGGTGGCCCCGCGCGTCCTGCCGCCGGCCCCGCCCGCCCTGCCGCTGTCGATCGCCGGGACGGCGACGCTCGTATCGACCGCGGTGTACGGCGCCCTGACCATCGCCAACGGCCTCGTGACCTTCCCCGGAAGCGGCAGCCCGGACGAGGCCTGCGCGGCGCCGACCATCGTCAATGGCGGCCTCACGCTCTCCGGGGCGACGCGGCTCCTGTTCGCGCCGGGCTGCTACGTGGTCATGGGCGACATCGCGCTGGACCGCGCTGCGACGGCCTCGTTCGAGACCGTCCCGGGGGTGACCTTCATGGTCATGGGGGCGCTCAGCAACGGGTCCGGGTCCCTGGTCCTCGGCGCCGCCCGCTACATCCTCCAGGGCGAGGTTCGGAACATCCAGGGCGGGTCGCTGACCCTCGGCGACGGGCCCATCCAGAGCACGAGCCGCCTCGTCAACGGCTCGGGCACGCTCACGGTCGGCGCCGGCGACCACGCCTTCAACCTCGGGATCGAGAACCGTGGCGGGACGATCGCGATCGGCGACGGGGCGTGGCTGTCCCTGGGCGGGCTCTCCAACGCCGCCTCGGGGACGATCGGCTTCGGCAGCGGGCCGTTCACCTTCTATCTCTGCCCGATCAGCAATTCCGGAACGATCACCTTCGGCAACGGCCCCTTCAGGTTCGATCACAGCGCGATCTCGAACCTGGGCACGCTCCGGCTCGGCGCCGGTCCGTTCGCCTTCGACGCCGCCGGGATCTGGGCCGGAACCAACGCGATCACGAGTCTCGGCGTCGGCGACGTCACCCTGTACGGCAACGGCTTCCTCGACTTCAACGGCGGGCAGGCGACGTTCGGTGCCGGCGGTTCTCCGGAAGCGGGGGCCGGCCTGGTGGCGCTGCTCGGCGGCGATCTCCGGATCATGGGCGGCACCGCCTTCGTCGCCGACGGCGTCACGTTCGGTCTGCGGGGCGGCAGCGTCTTCATGGTGCTCACCGATCCGGGCAAGTCCAGGCTGATCGCTCCGGGCGGCACGCGGCCGAGCCGCGGGTTCAAGGACCTGCTGATCGGCTCGTTCTCGATCCTGGACGCGTGGGACCCGGCCGGTGCGAGCGGCAGCGTGTCGATCCGCGGCGAGCCCGGCACGCTGACGATGGCCGGCACCGTCTACGTCCCCCACGGATACGTCGACCTGTATGGCGGGGTGACGGTCCAGCCGCCCTCGGGCCGGTGCCTCGGCGCGATAGCCGGCCTCGTGTCCATTCGCGAGCAGGTGCGGGTCACCGCCCGACCCTGCTTCGGCCTCACCGCCGCCGTCACCAGCTCCGCTCCCGCGCTCATCCAGTGAGGCTTAGCGCATGCATCCGGCTCCCTCGCCCGTCTCGCGCCTCGGCCTGCGTCGCCTCCTGCTGGATCGCCGCGGCGTCGCGGCGGTCGAGTTCGCGCTGCTGACGCCGATCCTGCTCGCCCTGCTGCTGAGCCTCTTCGACGCCTGCCTGGCCTTCCGGCAGATGCTGCGGGTCGTGAACGCCAACGCCGCCGCGGCGAACTACGCCATCTCGGCCGGCGCGGGGCTCGGAAAGGCCGGTCTCGCCGCCTTCGCCGCCGACGTCGCGGCGATCGTGCGGGGGAGCGCCGACGGGTTCTCGACCGCCGAGGTCACCGTGCTGATCAACAACGCCGCGGACGGCTCCTCCATCGAGACCTTCTACTGCGTCTCGGGCAGCCCGCCCCGCTGGACCGCGACCGGCTCGTCCAGCACCGCGTGCGGCGATTCCGCGACGTCCGGCAAGTTCGTCACCATCACGGTCTCGCTGCCCTATCAGCCCCTCATCCGGACCAGCGGAGCGTTCACGCGGTTCGCGGCGATCGCCGACACCGTCACCGCGAGGATTCAGTGAGATTGCCGTCGTCCTGCGTCGCCGCGGCGGGCCGGTCGCCCGGGGCCTGGCGCCGGTTCGCGCGAGGCCGGTCCGGCAGCTTCGCGGTGGAGTTCGCGCTGGTGCTGCCGGTCATCGCGGCCGTCCTGTCGGGTGCCACCGCCTTGGCCCTTGGCTTCTGGCGCCAGAACCTCCTGGAGCAGGTCACCGGCGAGGTGGCGCGCTGCATCGCGATCGGCGCCCCGATCTGCACGGGCGACGACGGCGATTGCGGCAGCGCCGATCGCGGCGTCTGCTACGTCATCCAGGTCGCGGCTATCCGCGGCCTCCCGGACCTCGTGCCGCCGCGGGTGACGATCGACCGCGCGATGAAGCGCGGGACCGCCAGCGTCACCGCGGTGACGGTGTCCTACCCGTTCTCGATGTTCTGGGTGAGCGTGTCGTTGTCCGCGTCCGGGAGCTTCCCGAACCAGAGCTGAGGAACGCGCCTCCCGCGCGCCGTTGAGCGCGGCGCAGGGGGCGAGGGTTGCAGCCAGGCCTTCGCGGCGGGATCGCGGGCCTCGATCCGCTCCACGCAGGAGCGGACCAGGGCCTCGCTGGTCAGCCGTCCGTGGCGATGGCGCGCGAGGTCGCGGCGGCGGTGAGGCAGCAGGGCTCGCTCACCGCAGGGGCACCCGGAAGACGTGGGCCGGCTCGTCCTCCTTGGAGGATTGGCGCGGGATCGCGAGGCCGGCCGCCGCCGTCTTGTCGAGGAGGAGGGCGAGCTCCGCCACCTCCGCGGGCGCGAGACCGTCGAGGCCGTAGCGGGTCGCGTAACGCTCCGCCTCGGCGAGGTGCTCCGGCGAGACGGATGGTGGGGTCGTGTCGGGCATGATCGGCTCCGGAGCGTGCGGGGCAGGGTCGGGTTTGCGGGCGCGCCAGGGCGTGGCCGCCTCGTAGGCCTGCGCCACCCGCAGCACCGTCGCCTCGTCGAAGGTGCGGCCGACGATCTGGGCGTTGAGCGGCAGGCCGCCGGCGTCGAAGCCGGTGCAGAGCGACAGGGCCGGGTGGCCGCTGAGGTTGAACGCCGCGCAGGCGGTGTCGCGGGTGAAGGCCGGCACGGTGTCCGGCTCGCGCAGGCTCGGGGCGACGTGGAAGGCGCCGGGGATGAGCAGGGCATCGACCGAGCGCACCAGCGCGTCGGTGGCGAGCGCGAGCCGCCGCCGCTCGCGCAGCGCCGCCAGGTAATCGACCGCCCGGACGCAGAAGCCGGCCCCCATCTTGGTCCTCAACGCCCGGCCCATCTGCCCGCGCCGGGCGAGGAAATCCTGCTCGTGGATCGAGAACGACTCGGCCCAGTTGATGGTCCAGGCGACCGCCTGGTAGGTCGAAAGCGGCGCCGGCAGCGACACTTCGCGCAGGATCGCGCCCGCTTCCGCGAGCCGCTTTCCCGCATCCTCGATTCCCGCCCGGATCGCCGGATCGACCCCGTCGAGGTCGCGCACGATCCCGATCACCAGGCCGCGCACGCCCTCGTGCAGGCCTCTGCGGTAGTCGGGGACGGGGGCGGTCGCGCTCGACGGATCGCGGGGGTCGAACCCGGCGGTGGCGCCGAGCACGATCGCCTGGTCCTCCACGGTCCAGGTCAGGGCGCCGGTATGATCCAGCGACCAGCAATTAGGCAGGCAGGCGGCGCGGCTGTTGCGCCCGAAGGTGGGTTTGAGCCCCTGCAACCCGCAGGCGGCGGCCGGCAGGCGGATCGACCCGCCGGTGTCGGAGCCGAGCGCGAAGAGCGCGGTGCCGCCGGCGACCGCCGCCCCCGCCCCGGTCGAGGAGCCGCCGGTGAAGCGGGCGAGGTCCCAGGGGTTGCGCGCCACCGGGTAGGGCAGGTCGTGATAGACCTGCCCGTCGCCGGTGCCGTACTCCCAGGTGTTGAGCTTGCCCATCAGGATCGCGCCGGCCCGCTCGAGCCGCGCCACGATGGTCGCGGTCTCAGGCTGGGGCGGGCTGTCCTGCATCAGGCGCGAGCCGCCGGTCGTGGGCAGCCCGGCGACGTGGTAATTGTCCTTGATGCCGAACGGGATGCCGTGCAGCGGCCCGCGCCAGCCGCCGGCCATGATCTCGGCCTCGGCTGTCCGCGCCGTGCTGAGCGCCCGCTCGGCCAGCACCAGGAGGTAGCTGTTGAGGCGATCGTCGACGGCTGCGATCCGGGCGAGCATCGCCTCGACGAGCTCGACCGGGGACACTTTGCGGGATCCGATCAGCCGGCCGGCCTCGGCGACGGAGAGGGTGTGGAGCTCGCTCATCGGGACTCTCTCATCGGGACTCTCTCATCGGACTTGGGCCCTCTCCTTGCGCCATGGCGTGGCCGCCTCGTAGGCGGCGGCGACCCGCAGGATCGTCGCCTCGTCGAACCGGTGGCCGACCACCTGCCAGGACAGGGGCAGCCCTTCGGGCGTGAAGCCGGTGCACTGGACGAGGGCCGGGTGACCCGACAGGTTGAAGGGCGTCATCGCGGTCTCGACCGTGAAGGCGACCATCTCGTCCTGCCGGTCGAGCCGCGGCGCGACCCGGAAGGTGCCGAAGGTCACGAGCGCGTCGAAGCCGGAGAGGAGCCCGTCGATCCCGTCGGCCACCACCCGGCGCTGGCGCTGGGCGGCGATGTAGTCGGCCGCCCGCTGCAGCGTGCCGCCATGCATCTTGTCGCGCAGGGCCGTGCCCATGAGGGCGGCATCCGAGCGATACTCCGCCTCGTGGATCGAGGCCGATTCCGGCGGGCCGATGAAGCGCGAGAGCCGGAAGCACTCCTCCGCCGGCACCGGCAGCCGGGTCTCGACGATCGTCGCGCCCAAGCCCCGCAGCACGTCGAGGCCGGCGTGAAGGGCCGCGGCCATCGCGGCGTCGGGGGGCGGGAAGCCGGGGCCCGGATCGGTCACGGCGGCGATGCGAAGCCCCTTCACGCCGCCGCCCAGCAACCGGGGATAATCCGGCACCGGCACCTCCTCGGTCACCGGGTCGGCCGGGTCGTGGCCGGCGATGGCGGCGAGCACGAGGGCCGCATCCTCCACCGTCCAGGTGAAGGGGCCCGGGATGTCGAGCGACCAGCAATTCGGCAGGAGGCCGTGGCGGCTGACCCGCCCCGGCGTCGCCTTCACGCCGACGACCCCGCAGGCGGCGGCCGGCAGGCGTACCGAGCCGGTCGTGTCCGAGCCCAGCGCGAACAGCGCCGTCCCGGCCGCCACCGCCGCCCCCGCCCCGATCGAGGAGCCGCCGGCGAAGCGCGCGAGGTCCCAGGGGTTGCGGGTGGTGGGAAAGACCGTGTCGCCGTACTCGCCGCCGTTGCCGGTGCCGTATTCCCAGGTCGAGAGCTTGCCGAGGCAGATCGCGCCGGCCGCCTTCAGCCGCGCCACCGGGCCGGCGTCGCGGGTCGCGACGTGGCCGAGGCGCAGGCGGGAATTCGCCACCGTCGGCAGGCCGGCGACGTCGTAATTGTCCTTCACCGCGAAGGGCAGGCCGTGCAGCGGCCCGCGTCGTCGCCCGGCCGCCAGCTCCGCGGCGGCGACCTGGGCCGCCGCGCGGGCGCCCTCGGCATCGACGTGGACGTAGCTCGGCATGCGGGCATCGACCGCGGCGATCCGGTCGAGGAAGGCCTCGACGAGGTCGACGGGCAAGAGCGCGCCGGCCGCGATGCGCCGCGAGGCCTCGGCGACGGTCAGGCTCCAGAGGGGGTGGTCGGTCATGAAATGGCCTGCCGGGAGGAGGGGAGGGCGGTCACGCGACCACCACCGGGGTGAGGTCCTGCAGCCAGCTCTGCGCCTGGACGAAGCCCTTCACGTTCGGCGCGAGCGCCCGTGGGTTGAGGTCGTGGACGACGAAGATCCACATCGCATCCTCCACCACCACCTCGTGGAGTTGCCCCAGGAGCGCGTTCTGCGCCGCCGGATCGAATTCCTGCTTGGCGGCCCTTGCCAGTTCTTCCGCCTTCGGGTTGTAGTAGTTGCCCCAGTTGAAGCCCGAATCCTTCATGAACCGGCTCGCCGGGCCGATCAGGCCGATATCCGGGTCCCAGTAGGCGAAGGAGTTGTTGATGCCGTGGCGCCCCTTGTTCTCGGGCGCGGCGGCGCCGAGGCGGCGGCGGGTGCGCAGGGTCTCCCAGTCCATCACCTCGAACTCGACCGCGATGCCGACGTCCTGCAGGTTTTCCTTGATGAACTCGTTCATCGGCAGCGGCTGCATCTGCCCGGAGCCGGCCGGCGAGATGATGATCCGGGCCTTGACCGGCTTGTCCCGGCTGAACCCCGCCTCGGCGAGCAGCGCCCGGGCACGGTCGGGGTCGTAGCTCAGGTCGAGGCTCGGCTTGCCGAACCAGGGATGGCCCGGATCGATCATGCCTTTGGCCGGGGCCGCGAGCCCGCCGAGCAGGCTCACCAGCCCCTCGCGGTCGATCGCCATGTTGGCCGCACGACGCACCCGCACGTCGAGGAAGGGCGAGCCCTCCTCGAAGCTGAGCATGTAGGGCCAGATATGCGGGTAGACGTTGGTGACGATGTGCATCTTCGACTGGCGCAGGCGCGGGATCGCGTCCGGCGGCGGCGCCTCGACGAAGTCGACCTGGCCCGACAGGAGCGCGGCGACCCGCGCATTGACGTCCGGCATCGGGATCAGCACCAGGCGCTCGGATTTCGGGATCCGCGTCCTGTCCCAGTGGTCGGGGTTGCGCACGAGCTCGGCCCGCTCCCGCGCCCGCACGCTGTCGAGCCGCCACGGCCCGGTGCCGGAAGGTTTCTGGGCCACCTTGTTCCAGTCCCGGCCCATCTCCTCCCAGCGCGCCGGGCTCGACATGAAGACGCTCGCCAGCGAGTAGGGCAGGACCGCGTCGATCACCTTGGTGGTGATCTCGACGGTCGCGTCGTCGATCTTGCGCCAGCGCGCGATGCCGCCGGTATAGAGGCTGCCCTGCGTCGCCTGCGGCAGGTCGAATTGCGGCGACGACCGGTCGAGCAGCTTGTCGAGGTTCCACACCACCGCGTCGGCAGTGAAGGCCGATCCGTCATGGAAGCGCACACCGGGGCGCAGCCTGAAGGTCCAGACCCGCTTGTCCTGCGGATCGACCGTCCAGCTCTCGGCGAGTCCCGGCACGATGGTGGCGGCGCGGTCGCTGCGGGAGAGGTCCCAGCGGGTCAGGCCGTCATAGAGCGTGATGCCCATGAAGCGCACGCCTTCGGCGCCCTGGCTCGGCTGGCCGGTGGTGAGCGGGATGTCGCCCGCCGTCATCGCGACCCGCAGCACCCCGGGCCGCGACTGGGCGCGGGCCTCTGCGCCAAAGCCCAGCGACAGGCCGGCGGCGGCGCCGAGCTTGAGAAATTCGCGCTTGTGCATCCCGTGTCCTTGCCCGGCGCCACGATGAGTCCCGCCTGGACGTGTCCTCCGTCCGGCAGGGCGGGCCCGCCGGCTTGTCGTCTCTTGGGAGGTGGTCAGAGCAACCTACGTGCCAGGCGGGATGCGGGGGCGGAATAGACTCCGGGCGTGCGCCCTCGTGTCGTTACCCGGCGTGCGCCCGCCGAGAAGGGGGGCGCATTGCAAGCTCTTGGAGCCCACTCCATGAGGGGCGTGCGAACTGCCTGACGAGAACCATGGCGGCGGGGACCAGGAAGGCGACCGCGTAGACTACAGTTGCCGCGTAGGCGCGGTAGTCGCGCGAGCCAGCGGCAGCGGCCGATTCTGCCGAGCGCGTGCTCACTCACCCACGGTGTGGGCTGCGCGGCAACGCCTGTACCACCCAGGATCGACGTTCTTGAGCATGACGGTCATGGCCTCATCGACCTCTCTCCTCCCCGATGGCCGTGATCGTCAACCATTGCTCGTTAGGTAGATATGGTAATCCACAGTCGCGCAGAAGTCGCGTCTCTGCTTTGGATCTTGTCCATGACGTATTTTACGATGAGCCGGCATCGACATAATTAGTCAGTTTTTTATACAAATATCTGATATGTTTGCCAAGTTCTCGCTGGAGCTTTCCGATCATCCCTTGATTATCTCAGTGCCAACTCATAAGGATTATGCGGCTATCACGTAGGCGGGATCGAAACGTTGGGGGGCGCCAGGACCACTCAGCTGGAGGTTGGCCAAGTCGCAGCACGCTCCAATGATTTTAGGGAAGTCCGATAGTAAATGGGGTTTACTGGTTTTAATGGCGAATCTAATATCTGCAGGAGGTTATAGCGGAACGAGAAAATGCCCGAATCGCATCTGCCGAAGAGTACAGAAAATTCACAAGATGAATACTGCAAAAATATTTTAAAGAATATTAGAAATTTGCGCATCGAGAACCGGACGAGAGAAGCGATAACAATCAGTATCAAATCATTTATCGAACATCCACATTATGTAGATGAGAGTCACGAGCCTGCCTTTCTGAAGCAATATATTATATCTTTAATCGAAACCGGAAATTCAACGAGGGCAAAAGAGTTCCTCGAGGATATGTTTTGCGATAAAATTCCTTTGTGGTGTCACATCACGATTGGTCGAGCGGCAATAAAAAATGGAGATGTTGATACGGCGATTGAATCGTATCTATGCGTGCATAAAATTACACCTAACAGCACTGAGGTTATTGATGCGTTGATATCTATAACAAAAAACCATCGATCACGGCTGGCAGCAATCGAACTCATTCGATTGTACAGCACTGAAGACAATACGCATAAAGGAATGATGGCCGATTTAGCGCGCATTTTTACGAGGAATAATGATCAAGAATTGGCTTCGGGGTTTTTTAGATTGGCTCACGGACATAAATGTCGCATAGTCCAAACCAGTGACCCGGTTAATTATTTCCCAATGATCATGGAGACGTTGCGCGTCAATCAACATTACGCCAGTCTAGTCGGCGCCAGTTACGAATGTTTTTTAGGGCTGCACGTTGGATATCACCCTTGGCATGCTACATTCAACCGTATTCCAATGCTCAAAAATATGATTGAGCAGGGATATTACGGATGGGTTTTGTATATCGATGCGGATGCGTATATCTACGATTACACTTTCGATCTTTGGGGCTATCTCGATGCGCATAAGCACGAAGCTCTTATAGCAGCCCCTGGATCAGGAAAAGCTCCTTGGGATATTAATATCGGAATATTTTTTATTAATCTTGGAAGTTCCATAGGGCGAGAAATCGTCAACAGATGGCACGCAGAGTTTGAATCGACGCTCACCGAAAGTACAATGCTGAACGCTTCTGAGCCATGGGTAAATATCGCAAATGATCAGAGTATCATTCAAGGTATCTTGCGAGATAATCCTGAATATTTAGAGCATTTGTATATTGAGTCAAATAAGATAATAAACTCTTCGAAAGCGAGTTTCATAAGGCAAAAACTACGCAGGCAGGGAGTAAGTTTCGCCGAACGTCTGGACGAAATTCGTATGGAGCTCAAAGATTTATAGTAAAATAAAATGCCCATATAATATTTTTGGGCAGCTTACCATACAATTACGGGAGATGATAAACATGCTGACTTGTATTATCCGTGACAAGCTGTGTTATAAAAAATTATCTGCATACAATATTCTGAGTTTATTGAAGAATGCCATAGTTATTTTTTTCGTCTTTGGGATGTCGCCCGTACTTTCCAGCGAGCGGGGACTTTTGAATAGTCATATTGTCGGATATCAAGGATGGTTTCAATGCCCATCAGATGAATTAGGAGCAGGTTGGAGCCACTGGTTCCGCGCAAATCAGCCAGATATTCAATCAGTTACAGTAGATTTGTTGCCGGACATGCATGATTACGACGAAGATGAGAAGTGTAAAACAAAAATAAAACTTCCTTCGGGGAAGACACTGGAACTGTTTTCCTCGCAAAATAAGAAGACAGTAGATCGTCACATTTCATGGATCGCAAAATATAATATTGAGGGCATTGCGCTTCAAAGATTTGTTGTAGCGCTTGAAAATGAATCCGGGCGAAAAAAATACAATAGAGTCATGCAGCTGATGAAACAATCAACGGAAAAATTTCGAAAAAGCTGGTATGTAATGTATGATATTTCGAGTGCAAATGCAAAAACTTGGGCCGATACAATTTATAATGATTGGAAAAACTTAGTTGAAAGTGGTATAGTGGGTAGTAGCAGTTATATGATGCATAAAGGTCGTCCTGTTATTTCTATCTGGGGTCTGGGATTCAAAAGTAGGCCCGGGAATCCGGAAGAAGTGCTTGAACTAATGCGCAAGCTTCGTGCTCTTGGAGTAGGTGTAACTATTATAGGTGGTACACCAACGGGATGGCGCCTGTTAACCGGAGACTCAAAGGAAGACGCCGCATGGCGGGACGTCTACAACGCCCTTGATGTCATAAGTCCATGGTCTGTCGGGCGATACAGAGATGTCGTCTCTTTCAACAGGCATCTCGAGATCGTCAAAGCAGATATCAATTACGTATATTCACAAGGAAAGGATTATCTTCCAGTTGTTTTTCCAGGGTACTCATTTGCTAATACATCAAACAACCCAACGTTATTTAACTTGATAAAGAGAAATTGCGGTTTATTTTACTCGAATCAGCTAAAAGGGCTACTTTCATTCGAAAGAATAAAAATGATTTATACGGCAATGTTCGATGAAATGGACGAAGGAACCGCTTTGATACCAGCCGTCTCGGAAGACTATTCTGAAACGATGGCTGGAAAATTTGTTCAAGATGATACAAAAAATTGTAACCGCGATCCGTTCGCATATCTGAAGCTCGCTGGAGCCGCGGCAATCGTGCTGAAGAAACAACAAAGAAACGACGCGATTCGGCAGTATTTTAGAGAGTGATGCTCTTTGCTGCGTCTAACCGTTGCCTTAAACGATCTGTATTAGATTCGACACAGTACGAAAATGGGATGTGATCGGACTAGGCAGGAGCGGAGGCGAGGTTGCGGGGAGGCCTGTCGTAGCGAGTGGCGACGCTACGGATGTCCTTAAGACAGCGAACGCCGCCGTGACCCGTCCCCGCCGGGTCTCGGGGCGACTTGGCGTGACGGATCGGCTCGGGCGGGTTGGACCGCGCCGGGTTTACCGGAGGCTCTGCCTTCCGATACGATGGAGCCATGACGAAGCGAGCGACGTGGTTTCCCGTTGAGGAGCGCGAGCGTTCCGTGCGGATGGTGCGTGACTAGAAGGGCGAGCATGGATCGTGATGGGCGGCGATGCAGTCGCACCGTTCGACAAAGCCAAGTCGTTGGAACTCTTCACGGATGCGGTGCAATCGCGAAGCTCTCCGGTCTATGACTTTGCTGTATCGTCTTCGACGAACCGGTATCCACTCCGTCGCAGAACGCTCTAGCAACCGGAGCAGATCGAGCTCGTGATGCGCCGGACGCGCTTTTCGTTCTGCTGGTCGCGTTGGCGCGCCTGCTCCGTGTTCCGCTGGTGGATGGCCTGGACCGCCGCGACTCTGGCCAGGACGCTCGGTCCCTCGGCGAGAGCTGTCGGGAGCGCCATGGGCAGGGCGGCGGGAACGGCGATATGAGCGGAGCCCTCCGGCGCGATCGCCGCGAGTTTCTGACGAGGTGTGCGGGTCGCCTCCGGCCTTGGCGTGGCGATACCGGTGCCGGCGAGCACGCGCGACGGTTCGACGAATCGTTGCTTGGCGGTGGTCGCCTGAGGGATCGGATCCGGTTCAGGATCGAAGGTGTCTTCATAAGCGACGGCGGCCGGCGCGACACTCAGCGGCGCCGCATGCTGACCGAGGCCGAGGCAACCGCCCAGACCGATCGTCAGACCAACCGACACCATCTTCGCGTAGATCGTCACCTGAAGCCTCCTCGCCCAAGCCAGATCCTTGCTGGAGCTTCAGGACGAAATTGCGACCTTCCGCTTAACGGCGGGTTCAGCCCGAGGTCGCGGCACCGCGCGCGCCGCGTTCGACCCGATCGCGGGCAGTGTCCAGGGCGATAAAACTCGCCAAGGGCTCGGCGAACCGGCTACAGCAAGGCCCGGGAGGTCGCACCCATGCCTTCCAAGCAGCCGTACGGGCATTGCAGCAGGACCGTTCGCGAAGGGGAAAAGCGATGTTTTACGGTGATTTCAAATCTGAAGATTTCTCGTTCCTACAAGCGTGCCTGATCAGATTCAAATCCATATTTGGTACCGTTGCTTACGGCGATAATAATATCATCATCGGAAAGACTTGCTCGTTCCTGCAAGACTCGAAGCTGAAGGCGGCAATTGAGCGCCATGCTACGAACGACCAAGAGCGATCGCTCATATTTCGCCTCAATACCCTGCTTTGGGCGATGGAAAATGCATTGAAGATCGAAGGCGATATCGTCGAGTGCGGCGTATGGAAGGGTTTTTTGTTTCGTGTCCTCGCAGATTATTTCGATTTCGCGAAGATCGATAAAACGATGTGGCTCTATGATACCTTCGCCGGGATACCGGCAAAGTACGATACCGAGAAGCACGACAATCCTGTCTTGCACGAAGAAAATTTGTTCGAAAAGGTGGTTCTGAAGTTTCGAGCATATGACAATATCAGGGTGATCAAAGGGCAGCTGCCTGACGTTCTGAAGCAGAGGGCGCCGCAGTCGATTTCGTTGTTGCATCTCGATCTCAACTCGTCGCGAGCGGAAATCGAGACGCTCGATGTCCTCTTCGATCGGGTGTCGCTCGGTGGAATGATCGTGTTCGACGATTACGGTTGGTCCGCGTACAAGCCTCAGCACGATGCCGAGAAGGACTGGGCCGACAAACGCGGGTACCGCATTCTGGAGATGTCGACGGGACAGGGCCTCCTTGTGAAGCGGTGACGGGTTGTCGTTCGAGACTTCCGCGCCTTGTGATCGGGTGGTTCGTTCCGGCGTGTTCGAATCGTCAGCGCTTGAGTTCCGTCGTCACGACCCCGCTCCTGCTTGCATGACGCTCTCGAAGGCGCTTTTTTCTCCGAATCAGGTCAGGGCCGTCCTATCCCATGCGCGATACGAACAGGCGCGAGCAAGCGCGAACGACGCCGCACGCTTTGCCATGGGCGATGAGATCGATGGTCCTTCGGTGAGGACGCGCGATTCCAGGCGCCGGCTCGGTTGTTGGCGACCCGTGCCGGCTGCTGCGTGAGATGAGTTCATCGTCTCAGCGTTCGATCACGAGCAGATGGATGCCGCGATGAAATGGTATACGTGCTGCAACGAGGCGGCACTCGAGGCGGGCGGCGAGACTCTGATCGCAGCGGTCGAGTCCTGCCTGCGCTCGACGTCCCTGAAGCCTCACCTCGTCTACGATGGCCCAGACAACGCGCTACTTTCCTATTTTCGCGATCGGGGCGTCGTCGTCATCCTGCATCGCTTGAGCTTCTCAGCCGAGTTGGATCGTCATCGGGGCATTGCGGCGATCAATTACAACTGGCTGATCGGTAATGCGTTGCGATTCGATATACCGAAAATCGAAAAAGACGATCAATTTATTCTATACACTGACACGGATGTCGTTTTTCATCAAGACATCGAGTTGGGTGGTCTGTCCGCGCCGCTCGCAGCCGTTAAGGAAATCATCATTCAGGGCGACGTGATGCATGAGGCCGATCGCGCGTTCAATGCCGGTGTCATGGTCATGAACGTGGTGTTCATGCGCAGCCTCTACGACATTTTTCGCCAATCACTGATCGACATCGCGTCCGGAAAGCTCGTCAATCCCTGGTACGATCAAGGAGTCTTGAACTCGATCTGTCAGGGATTGTGGCTGCCGCTGCCGCAAAACCTGAATTGTCGCCCATTCTACGGTTGTGAGGGCTCACCCACGATCTCGCATTTTCAGTTCCTCAAGCCGCATATGATCACCGGCCGATCGGAGCTGGTGGACCCGAGGCCGCGGGACGAGGCGCTGTTGCGGCGTGGTGCCCCGGCCTATGCCACCCTTCGGCAGGAAGTCATCGACCTCGTGACCCCGCAGGCGCGCGCGGCGCTTCTCTCTGCCTGTCCAACGGCACGATTGTCGGCCTGATGATCGACCATCGGAAGGCTTGCGCCAAGCGTGAATCGGCGGATCCCGCATGCGTGAGAAGCTCCGCGTGATTCTTGCCGCTTGATCGACGCTGAGCGAGCAACAACCGCCGATCAGCGGCGTGGCTGGGACGAGCGGATCCTGCGGACCGCCCTAGATCAGTCCGGCCACGGGAGGTGACGACATGAAGCTGCTGCTGACGCACACGCCGCGCATGCGCGAGCAGTATTACGGCCCCCGGGCGCTCGCCGCGTTGCGCGACCTCGCCGAGGTGCGGCTCCACGAGGGCGACGACCCGCTCGACGCGGCTGCCCTGACCGCGGCCGCCGCGGAGGTCGACCTCGTGGTCTCCGACCGGCTCACCCCCGGCCAAGCTGAGATCTTCGCCCGGCTGCCGCGCTTGCGGGCGTTCCTGCGCTGCGCCGTCGACATCCGCACCATCGACGTTCCGGCGGCGAGCCGGGCGGGCGTGCTGGTGACCCATGCCGCGCCCGGCTTCGTCGCCTCGGTCACGGAACTCGCCCTCGGCTTCATGGTCGACCTGTCGCGCGGCATCTCGCGGGCGACGCGAGACTACCAGGCCGGCCGTGCCCCGCAGGTAAGGATGGGGCGCCAGCTCGCCGGCAGCCGCCTCGGCATCATCGGCTACGGGGCGATCGGCCGGAACCTCGGGGCGATCGCCAGCCATCTCGGCATGGAGGTGCTCGTCTCGGATCCCCACGTCGCGGTCCCGGCGGGCCAGGGCCGGCTGGTCGCGTTCGAGACGCTGATGGCGGAGGCCGACATCGTCGTGTGCCTGGCAGTCGCCACCGAGGCGACCGAGAACCTGATCGATGCCCGCGCCCTGGCGCGGATGCGGCCCGACGCGGTGTTCATCAACCTCTCGCGCGGCAACCTCGTCGACGAGGCGGCCCTGGCCGCGGCGCTCGACGAGGGCCGGATCGCCGGGGCGGCCATGGATGTCGGCCGCGCGCCCGACCAGATGCCCTCGCCCGGCCTCGCGCGCCTGGGCGGCGTGATCGCCACCCCGCATATCGGCGGCCTCACGCCGCCGGCGATCGAGGCGCAGGCCTTCGACACGGTGGCGCAGGTGCGCGCCATCCTGGCGGGGGAGGTGCCCGCGGGGGCGGTCAACGCGGAACACTGGTCGCGCCGGCCGTGACGAGAGCATTCTCCGACGAAGTGGATACCGGTTCGTCGGAGAAAATGCGGCAAAACCAAAGGCCTGGATAAGCTTCGCGATTGCGGGGCGCTCCCGTCCCGGTCAGCGCCGCCGCGTCGTCCGGGCGGGTTTCGGGCGCGCGGGGACGTCCCGGGCCGGCGATGCGGGATCGGCCGCGTCGAACCCGGACGCCCAGGCCGGCGGCCCGTCGGCGAGGGCGTAGTCCAGGCAGCTGTCGATGTGGACCTTCAGGATCCGGGCCGCCCGCTCGGCGTCGCGCGCGAGCGCGCAGGCGAGCAGGTCGGCGTGCTCCCGGATCGACCGGTCGCCGCGGAAGATGGCCGCGAGCGACAGGTAGCGCAGGTAGCGGTCGTGGATGGAGCCGAGGGTCTCCATCAGCACGCGCGAGCCGCAGGCCGAGGTCAGCGCCTGGTGGAAGGCGCGGTCGCATTGCCGGACCAGGGTCGGATCGGCGTCGGTCGCCGTCAGCATGCGGTTTTCGGTGACCGCGAGCTTGTGGTGGGCCGCCACGACCCGCGCCTCCCAGTCGAGGTCGCCCGCCGCGAAGGAGAGGGTGAGCGCGTGCCCCTCGAGAAGCAGGCGCAGGGCCGCGATCTCCCGGAACTCGGTCGCCGAGGCCGGCGCGACCTCGAAGCCGCGCTGCGCCTCCGCCACGACGAGCCCCTCGGAGGCGAGGCGGTTCAGGAGCTCGCGCATCGTGCCGATGCTGACGCCGTAGCGCCGGCTCGCCTCGTCAAGCCGCAGCCGCTCGCCCGGGGCGAGCTGGCCGAACAGGATGTCGGACCGGATCCGGGCATGAACGACGTCGCCGACCGTCTCGCCGGCGGCCCCGGCCGCGATGTCTGAGGGAGCACCCATGGCGCCCTCTTTGGCACCACGGGGCGCGCGGCGCAACGTATGAGGGATTGCTTATCGTTGGATGATCGCATAATCCTTCGATCATAGGAGCACCTGCCGGAAGCGGCGAGGATGCTCCGGGACGCGGCGAGGCTCGATCGGGCGCGCCGCACCGGGGGAAGCGACCAGGTGAACTACACGCTCGATTTCGGGCCGGTCGTCGCGGGCCTGCCCGACCTCCTGAAGGGCTGCGCCGGCACGCTGCTCCTCGCGGTCGCCGGGATGGCGATCGCCCTGGTGATCGGCGTCGTCGGCGTCGTGCTGCGCGAATCGCCCCTGCGCCCGCTGCGCTGGGCGGTGATCGCCTTCGTCGAGCTGATCCGGAATACGCCGTTCCTGGTCCAGATCTACTTCGTGTTCTTCGCCCTGCCGCTGATCGGCATCCGCCTCGCGCCGACGCCGACGGCGATCATCGCCCTCGGGTTGAACGGCGGCGCCTACGCGATCGAGATCATCCGCGGCGGCGTGCAGTCGATCCACAAGGGCCAGGTCGAGGCCGGCTACGCCCTCGGGCTGCACAAGCGCGACGTCTTCCGCTTCATCGTCCTGCGCCCGGCGCTCCGGGCGGTCTACCCCTCGTTGACCGGCCAATTCGTCATGCTGACGCTGACCACCAGCATCGCCTCGGCGATCGCCGCCTACGAGCTGACCTCGGTCGCCAAGCTGATCGAGAACGAGAGCTTTCGCAGCTTCGAGGTCTACGGCACGATCACGGTCCTGTACTTCCTGATCTCCTGGCTGATGATGCGCGCCTTCGGGCTCGTCTCGCGCCGGTATTTCAGCTATCCCGTCAAGTAGGGGCGCGACGATGGGCTGGCCCGAATTCCTGTTCCTGCTCGAGGGCATGAAGTGGACGATCGCGCTCTCGGCGATCGGCTTCATCGGTGGCGGCATCGCGGGCCTCGCGGTCGCGCTCGCCCGCACCTCCGGCAAGCCGATGCTGGAGCGCGCGACGGCGGCCTATGTCAGCGTGTTCCAGGGCACGCCGCTCCTGATGCAACTCTTCGTGGTCTATTTCGGCCTCGCCCTGGTCGGGCTCGACCTCGCCCCCTGGGAGGCGGTTGCCCTGGGCTTCACGCTGCATGCCAGCGCCTATCTCGGCGACATCTGGCGCGGCGGGATCGAGGCCGTGCCGCGCGGCCAGTCGGAGGCGGCCCGGGCGCTCAGCCTCGGCTACGTCTCGCGCATGCGGGACGTGATCCTGCCCCAGGCCTTCCGCGTCTCGCTGCCGGCGACGATCGGGTTCCTGGTCCAGCTCATCAAGGGCACGTCGCTCGCCTCGATCGTCGGCTTCACCGAGCTCGCGCGGGCCGGCAACATGGTCTCGAACCAGATCTTCAAGCCGCTGCTCGTCTTCGGCATCGTCGGGGCGATGTACTTCGCGCTCTGCTGGCCCTTGTCGCTCTACGGCTCCTGGATGGAGCGGCGCCTCGCCGCGCCGACGCGCTAGAGCATTTTCCGACGAAGTGGACACCGGTTCGTCGAAGAAAATGCGACCAAACAAAGATTTGGAGAGCTTCGCGATCGCAACGCGATCGTGAAGCGCCCCAGCCGGATCTCGGAATCAAGAAGGGGAGGACACCATGGAACGCCACAGCATCAGCCGCCGCAGCCTCGTCGCGGGAGCGGGCGCCGCCCTGGCCCTGCCGGCCCTGATGACCGGCCGGGCGCTCGCCGTCACGCCCGACCAGATCAAGAAGCGGGGCCGCGTCATCATCGGCATCCAGGGCGACAACCCGCCCTGGGGCTACGTCAGCAGCGCGGGCAAGCAGGAGGGCATCGACGCCGATATCGGCGAGCTCTTCGGCAAGGAACTCGGCGTGCCGGTCCAGTTCATGCCGCTCGAAGTGGCGAACCGCATCCCGGCCCTGACCTCGGGCCGCTGCGACGTGCTGTTCGCCACGATGGCGATGTTTCCCGACCGGGCCAAGGCGGTGCAGTTCTCCAAGCCCTACGTCGCCAACCAGATCGTGCTGCTCGCGCCCAAGACCGTCGCGGTGAAGACGAACGCCGACATGGGCAAGCTCACCATCGCGGTGGCCCGCGGCGCGGCCCAGGACACCGAGGTGACCCGCAACGCGCCGCCCGGCACCAACATCCTGCGGCTCGACGGCGACGCCGCCTCGATCCAGGCCGTGGTCTCCGGCCAGGCGCAGGCGGTCGGCGGCAACATCTTCTACATCCGCCGCCTCGACGAGGCGAAGCCCGGCGTGTTCGAGCAGAAGCTCACCTTCACGAGCATCTACAACGGCGCCTGCACCCGGCTCGGCGAGAAGGAGATGAACGCGTTCATCAACACCTTCATCGACAAGATCAAGGCGAACGGCGAGCTGAAGACGATCACCGACAAGTGGATGAAGGCCGAGCAGCCGCCGATGCCCGAGCGCATCGAGGGCGTTCCCTTCACCGCCGCTTGAGCGCGAGGACATGAGCGTGTCACCGAACCCGGCGACCGGCCCCCTCATCGCGATGCACGGCGTGGACAAGTGGTACGGTGACTTCCACGCCCTCAAGGGCGTGACCCTGGAGGTCCGCCGGGGCGAGAAGATCGTCCTGTGCGGACCCTCCGGCTCGGGCAAGTCGACGCTCATCCGCTGCATCAACCACCTCGAGACGATCCAGAAGGGGCGGATCGTGGTCGACGGCATCGCCCTCGACGATTCGGCCCGGGCCGTCGACGCGGTGCGCCGCGAGGTCGGCATGGTGTTCCAGAGCTTCAATCTCTTCCCGCACATGACGGTGCTGGAGAACTGCACGCTGGCGCCGATGCGGGTGCGCGGCACGAAGAAGGCGGAGGCCGAGGCGATCGCGCGCCGCTACCTGGAGCGGGTCCGCATCGGCGAGCAGGCGCTGAAATACCCGGCCCAGCTCTCGGGCGGCCAGCAGCAGCGCGTCGCCATCGCCCGGGCCCTGTGCATGGAGCCCAAGGTCATGCTGTTCGACGAGCCGACCTCGGCCCTCGACCCGGAGATGGTCAAGGAGGTGCTCGACACCATGATCGGGCTCGCCCGCGACGGCATGACGATGGTGTGCGTCACCCACGAGATGGGGTTCGCCCGGCAGGTCGCCGACCGGGTGATCTTCATGGCCGACGGCGCGATCCTCGAAGAGGCCGATCCCGAGACCTTCTTCCGCACCCCGCAACATCCGCGGGCCCGCACGTTCCTCGGCGAGATCCTGGCGCATCACTGACCCGCATGCGGGCCGGTGCGAGACGAAAAAGGTGTGTCATGAGCGAGCCGATCATCTTCGTCCTGAACGGGCCGAACCTCAACCTTCTGGGCGAGCGCGAGCCCGCGATCTACGGCAGCACCACGCTCGCAGAGATCGAGACCGCTTGCCGCGCGCGTGCCGGGACGCACGGCCTCGGTATCGACTTCCGCCAGACCAACCTCGAGGGCACGCTCATCGAGAGCGTGCACGAGGCCCGCAGGCAGGCGGCGGGCATCATCATCAACCCGGCCGGCTACAGCTTCACCTCGATCGCGCTCCTCGACTCGCTCAAGATGTTCGATGGCCCGAAGATCGAGCTGCACATCTCCAACATCCACCGGCGCGAGGAGATCTACCACCGCTCGCTGGTCTCACGGACCGCCACCGCCGTCATCGCCGGCCTCGGCCCGAGCGGCTACGGGCTGGCGCTCGACGCGATGCGCCTGCTCCTCGACGAGCGCAGGGTCTGATAGACTGTCCGACTGATCGGTTGGTTCTATCCCACCCGCGACCTCATCCTGAGAGCCTGTTTGAGCGGTTTCGCCGAACGATCTGCATACAGGCCGACATCTCTCTCCGTCATCCCGGGGCTCGCCGAAGGCGAGAACCCGGGATCCATAGCCGCTGACGGTGCAGGGTGCAGCGGAACGCGTTCCGACGTCTTCTGCATCGTCGGCGGTTATGGATCCCGGGTTCCGCTCCGCGGCCCCGGGATGACATTGAGGGGTTCAATGCGGTCGGCCAACTCAAACAGGCTCTCAGGATGAGGTCGTGGGTGGGATAGAGAAGAGCCTGGCAGCGCCGTCCGCACACATCAAAAAGGCCTGAGATCGCGGGCGCCTTGCGGCGACGGAAGCGTGCCGTAGGCTCTCCCCCGCGGTCCACGCCCGGAGAGACAGCATGTTCACGCACGTCATGATCGGCAGCAACGATCTCGCGCGGTCCCGGCGCTTCTACGACGCGACCTTCGCCGCGCTCGGGGGCGGCCCCGGCAAGACGGATGAGAGGGGCCGGCTGATCTACGCCCACGATGGCGGCCGCCTGATGATCACGACGCCGATCGACGGCAAGCCGGCGACCGCGGCCAATGGCGGGACCATCGGGATCGCGGCGGCGAGCCCCGATCAGGTTCGCGCCTGGCACGCGGCCGGCACCGCCCATGGTGGGACCGCGATCGAGAGCCCGCCCACCGAGCGCCCGAACGGATCCGTCGTCGCCTACCTGCGCGATCCGGACGGCAACAAGCTCACCGCCCGGACCCGGGCGACGCGGTAGAGCAAGGACGCGCCATCGCCGGCGCGGCCCTCACGTCCGCACGAGCGGGCATCCGCCCTGCGCCAGGGGCTTGGCCGCATCGGGGCCGGGGATCTCGGTCACCACCTTGCAGTAGTCCCAGCGCGCCCGGCTCTCCGCGGGCGTCTTCACCTGCAGCAGGAAGGCCGGCACCAGGGCGCGGCCGTCCTGGCGGACCACCGTCCGGCCGAAGGCGTCGTCGTCGGCCGGCATCGCCTTCATCCGGGCGATGGTCGCGGCGCCGCTCGCCTTGGCGGCACTGGCCCCGAGGGCGGCGACCGCCTTCAGGTAGTGGAGCGCCCCGGCGTAGCAGCCGGCATGGACCATGCCCGGATAGGCGCCCTGCATCCGCGGCAGCACGCGCTGCGTGAAGGCGCGCGTGCGGTCATTGGCGTCCCAGTAGAAGCTGTTGGTGTGCAGGAGCCCCTGCGTCAGGGCTAAGCCCAGCGCGTTGATGTCGTTGAGGAACATCACCGGTGCGGCGACCCGCATGCGGTCGCGCAGGCCGAACTCGCTCGCCTGCTTGAGGCAGTTGACCATGTCGGTGCCGCCGAGCGCGAGACCCAGCACGTCGGCGCCGCTGCCCTGCGCGGCGACCAGGAAGGACGAGTAGTCGGTCGCGCCGATCGGGTAGCGGGAATTGCCGAGAACCGTGCCGCCGGCCTGCTGCACGAAGCTCGCGGTCTCGCCCTGGATCGCGTTGCCGAAGGCGTTGTCGGTGGTGATGAAGTACCACTTGCGCCCGCCGGCCTTCACGGTCTCGGTGCCGAGCGCCTTCGCCAGCATGTAGGCGTCGTAGGTCCAGTTGATGGTGTTCGGCGTGCATTGGGCGCCGGTGAAGTCCATCGAGGTGACCGCGGTGCCGATGCAGGCCTTGTTGCGCTCGGCCGTCACGAAGGCGGTCGCCAGGGCGACCGAGGAATTGGGCAGGCCGATCACCATGTCGACGCCCTCGGAATCGTACCAGCGCCGGGCGATCCCTGAGCCGACATCCGGCTTGTTCTGGTGGTCGGCGAACACGACCTCGACGGAGAAGCCGTGTCGCTCGGGGCCGAAATCCGCCACCGCCTGCTGCACGCAGGCGACGCCGCCGGGCCCGAGGAGATCGGTGTAGATGCCGGAGAAATCCGACAGGACGCCGATCTTGATCCTCGGGATGCCCGTCGCTTGGGCGCGGGCGCCGCCGCTCCAGGCGGCCGCGAGCGCGGTGGCGCCGCCCATCAGGGCTCGCCGCGAGATTGCCATGGCGTCGTCCTCCCGGATCGACCGTGCGGCGTCGAGGCCGCCGGCGTCCCTTGCTCGTGTGTCGTCCACTCAGCGCCGCAGGCGCGGCTTCTCGATCCCGGCGAGGTCGCACAGGGCATCGACCATCGCGGAGAAATCCTTGGAGCCGAAGCCGCGGGCGCGGGCGGTCGAGAATGCCTCGCGGGCGGCGGCCAGGATCGGCATCGGCACCCGCGCGGCGTGGGCAGCCTCGCTGACGAGCGTCAGGTCCTTGTGGGCGAGGTCGATGGTGAAGCCCGGCTCGATGTCGCCGGCGAGCACCTTGCTCGGCCAGGCGATCTTCAGCTGCCCGTTGACCGCCGTGGTGCCGTACAGGACCTCCAGCGTGCGCTCCAGGTCGAGGCCGAGGCGCTGCGACAGTCCCAGCGCCTCGGCGTTGAGCTGGCAGGAGGTCACCGCGAGGTAGTTGTTGACGAGCTTCGTGCGCGTGCCCGTGCCGACCGGGCCGCAATGATAGATCGTCGAGCCCATGCCTTCGAGGAGCGGCTTGACCCGGGCGAAATCGGCGTCCGACGCCCCGACCATGAACAGCGATTCGCCGCGATCGGCGTGGCTGGCGAGGCGCCCGACCGGCGCGTCGACGAAGCCGATGCCGCGGCTCTTCGCGAGCGCGGCGAGTTCGTCCGTGGTCTCGGGCGAGACCGTGCTCATGTCCATGACGAGGGAGCCGGGCGCGGCATGCGCCAGCACGCCGCCGGGCCCGGCCACCACCTCGCGCACCACCGCCGAGTTCGGCAGCATCGTGACGATGATCCCGGCCTGTCCCGCCACCTCGGCGGCGCTCGCCGCGGCGCGGGCCTGCAGGCTCTCGAGCTCCTGCACGGCCGCCGGGTTCACGTCGTTGACGACGAGCCGGACGCCCTTGCGGCAGAGGTTGGACGCCATGGGCCGGCCCATGCGGCCGAGCCCGATGAACCCCACCATCTCCATGCCTGTCCTCCCGTATTGCCGGCCCGTTCGTCGCGGGCGTCTTGGGGAGGATCTTAGGCCGCCGCGTTCTCAAGCGAATTCGAATTCCGTGAGACCGGATATGCCGAGAATGAAAGTGCGCCGACGACGCTGCCGCGCGCACATCTCGCCCGGTGAACACGAAGCCGCCCGTCGCCCGGGACAGGGCGAAGCGCCCCGCCGGACGTCCGGCGAGGGGCCGGCCGGAGATGACGATGACCGTTTCCTCACACGATGCCGCGGCGGAGTGGCCGCTCGCGATCTACCGCGCCTTGCGTGAGGCCGGGGTGACGCAGGCCTCCTACGTGCCGGATGCCGGGCATGCCCGGTTGATCCGCGCGCTGCACGACGACGCCGCGGTGCGCACCACCGTCCTGACCACCGAGGAGGAGGGGATCGCGCTCGCGGCCGGCGCCTGGCTCGGCGGGGACCGCGCGGTGCTGCTGATGCAGTCGAGCGGGGTCGGCAACTGCATCAACATGCTGTCGCTGCCCGCGACCTGCCGGTTCCCGTTCCTGACCCTGGTGACGATGCGCGGCGAGTGGGCCGAGTTCAACCCGTGGCAGATCCCGATGGGGCTCGGCACGCCCGCCGCCCTCGAGACGATGGGCGTCACGCTCCTGCGCCTCGACCGGCCGGAGGAGGCGGGCGAGGTGGTGGAGGCCGCGGCGAACCTCGCCTTCGACGGCGACCGGCAGGTCGCCGTGCTGATCTCCCAGCGCATGCTGGGGCGCAAGAAGTGGGTCGAGGGCAAATGAGCCGGGGAGATCACCGCATGTCGGACACGAGCAAGTCGGACGATTCCGGGACGCTCGATCGCCGCCGGGCCGTCAAGGTCCTCCTCGCCGAGCGCCGCGACCTCCTGGTCGTGACCGGCCTCGGCTCGCCGTCCTACGACGTCTTCGACGCCGGCGACCACGACGGCAACTTCTACCTCTGGGGTGCGATGGGCGGCGCGGCCCTGGTCGGTCTCGGACTCGCGCTCGCGCAGCCGGCGCGGCCGGTCGCGGTCGTGACCGGCGACGGCGAGCAGATCATGGGGGCGGGCGGCCTGATGACGGTCGCGGTGGCGGCTCCCGGCAACCTCACGATCGTCGTCCTCGACAACGGCCACTACGGCGAGACCGGCATGCAGCGGAGCCACGCGGGTCTCGGCGTCCGGCTCGACCGGGTCGCGCAGGCGAGCGGGATCGAGGACGCGGTCGAGATCGCCGACGAGGCCGGGCTCGCGGCCTACCGGCCGAAGCTTCTCGCCACCTCCGGCGGACCCCGCTTCCTGCGGGTGCGGATCGCCTCCGGGCACGTGGAGCGGGCCCTGCCGCCGCGGGACGGCGTCTACCTCAAGCACCGGATGCGCGGGCATCTCGGCTTCACGGTCTCGTAGACCCCGGTCGGGGCCCGGCCTGGAACTCGGTCGCGAGGCGCCAGCGGCCCTCGCGCACGAGCGCGGCGATCTCCGTCCGCACGAGGCCGGCCACGGCGGCGCTGGCGATCGAGGCCGGCTTCCCGGTGGCCGAGGCCAGCACGACCTCGCGGGCGATGCCCGGCGCCGCGAAGGCCGCGCTCTCGAGGCGGCCCTGCTGCAATTCCGCGTGGATCGCCGAGGGCGGCAGGATGGTGTAGCCGATCCCTTCCTCGACGATGTTGGTCAGGACCCGGAAGGAATCGGCCTCGACCACCACGTCGACCGCGAGCTTCCGGCGCGCCGCCGCCTTCTCGACGAGGCGGCGCAAGCCATGCGAGTGGCTCGGCAGCGCGAGCTTCTGGCCGATGAGCCAGGCGAGGTCGACGGGCGCACGCTCGGCCAGCCCCGATCCTTTCGGGCCGACCGCCACCAGCTCGTCGCGCCCGAGCGTCTCGACGTCGAGATGCAGGTCGACCGCCGGGCCGTAGAGGATCGACAAATCGACCCGGCCGCGATGCAGCCACTCGACGAGGTGCCCGCCATAGCTCTCGACGATCCGGAGCGCGACGTTCGGCAGTTCCGCGACGGCGCGGCGCGCGACCCGTGCCGACAGGACCGCGCTCACCGTCGGCACCACCCCGAGCACGACGCTGCCCGAGGGCATCCGGTCGAGCGACTGCAGGTCGTCGCGCACCTGCTCGATCTGGCGCACCAGGCTCAGGCTGCGCTCCAGGAGCAGTTGCCCCGCGCTCGTCAGCACCATGCCGCGCCCGTTGCGCACGAACAGCTCGGCCTTCAGCTCGTGCTCCAGCAGCTTCATCTGCCGGCTGAGCGCCGGCTGCCCGATGCGCAAGAGGTCCGCCGCCTTGCTCAGGCTGCCGAGCTCGGCGATGGCGTGGAACGTCCTGAGGGTGCGAAGGTCCATGGGCCGGGTTCCGTCGACCGGACGCGCCGTCGAGCCTCCGAACGATCCTTGCCGAGACCGATAGCATACGATGCCTGTCAGTGCCTCGCTCCGGCGACATCGGCGGCGGAGAGCCCCGTTTGCCGGATCGGCATCCTGCCTACACCTTCATCCCAAGATGTCGTACGAAATCCGACGGATTGCTTCGCAAGAGCCATAGCGAAGACGCGAGAGCCACCATCACGGCGAAGCCCGCGCGGCCCGCACCTCCGCCAGGAAGGCCTGCGCCAGGCGCGAGAGCGGCTCGGCCTCCGACCACAGCATGAAGGCCTCGACCGGCGTGCGCGGCTCGAACGGGCGCACCACCACCGGATGCGCGCCGCCCTGCGCGGGCGAGAACGGGTCGACCACCGCGACGCCGACGCCGGCGCCGGCCAGCACGCAGGCGGTGTTGCAGTAGCGAACCTCCACGGTCGCGTCGAACGGCACGCCGGCCCGTGCGAAGGCATCGCGCAGGGCCTCGCCGAGGCGGGTGCCGCGCTCCAGCCCGATGAAGGGGTGGCGGGCGAGGTCTGCCGGCGTGACGCTCGCCTTCAGGCTCAAGGGATGGTCGGGGGCCATGACGCAGACCATCTCGCCGCGGTGCACCACCTCGTGGGCGAGGCCGACATGGTTCGACAGACCGAGCGCGAAGCCGAGTTCCGCCACCCGGCCCGACACGCCCTCGATCACGCCCTCGTAGCGGCGCACGTCGAAGAACAGCCGCGTCTGCGGCCGCTGGCGCACGAAGGCGGCGAGCGCCCGGGGCAGCAGGCCGTAGGCGAGCGGCGGGGTCGCCATGATGGCGAGGTGGCCGTGCCGGTTCTCGCGCAGGTCGCGCAGGCGGTTCTCGAGCTTGGCGTGGAGCGCGAAGATCGCCTCGCTCTCCCGGTAGAGCGTCATCGCCTCGGCGGTCGGAAACAGCCGGTTGTTGATGCGGTCGAACAGCGGGAAGCCGGCTCGCGCCTCCATCGCCTTGAGGGCGTTGCTGACTGCCGGCTGCGACACCGCCAGCTCCTCGGCCGCCGCCAGGGTGGTGCGGTGCCGGACCACCGCCCGCAGGATCTCCAGCTGCCGCAGGTTCATCATCACTCCATATTATAGTCCGGCGGAATTTATCATAAGTAGCTGGATTGTGGGGGCGTAAGGAATATGCATGATCGGGGCATGGAAGTGGGCCGATACAGCGGAATGCTTACAATTCAAGCATGATGCCCACTCAGAGGTCATGATGTCCCGTATCGTCACCGTCGCGGCGGCCCAGATGGGTCCGACCCAGCGCGCCGATTCCCGCGCCCATACCCTCGACCGGCTGATCCGCCTGCTCGAAGAGGCGGCGGGACGCGGCGCGACGCTGGTGGTCTTCCCCGAGCTCGCCTTCACGACGTTCTTCCCGCGCTGGCTCCTCGAAGGCGACGAGCTCGACAATTACTTCGAGCGCGCGATGCCGAACCCGGCGGTCCAGCCGCTCTTCGACCGCGCAAGGGAACTCGGCGTCGGCTTCAACATAGGCTACGCCGAGCTGACGCCGTCGGGCGAGCGCTTCAACAGCACGATCCTGGTGCAGCCGGACGGTTCGATCCTCGGGCGCTACCGCAAGGTCCATCTGCCGGGCTCGGTCGAGCCGCGGCCGGGCGCCCGGTTCCAGCAGCTCGAGAAGCGCTACTTCTCCTACGGCAATACCGGCTTCCCGGCCTTCCGGGCGGGCGCGGAGTGGCAAGGCGCGATCGTCGGCATGATGATCTGCAACGACCGGCGCTGGCCCGAGGCCTGGCGGGTGCTGGGCCTGCAGGGCGTCGAGCTGGTCTGCGTCGGCTACAACTCGGCGGCCTACGACCCCAACGGCGGCACGAGCGAGGATGCCTCGCTGCGCACCTTCCACTCGACGCTGGTCGCCCAGGCCAACGCCTACATGAACGCCACCTGGGCGGTGGCGGTGGCGAAGGCCGGGGACGAGGACGGCTCGGGCCTGATCGGCGGCTCCTGCATCGTCGATCCCGACGGGCGCATCGTCGCCCAGGCCCAGACCCTCGGCGACGAGGTGGTGGTGGCCGCATGCGACCTCGACCGGTGCCGGCAGGGCAAGGAGAAGATGTTCAATTTCGGTCAGCACCGCCAGCCGGCGCAGTACGGGCCGATCACCGCGCGGGCCGGCGTGATCGAGCCGGCGCCGCTCGCGGCGGAGTGACGGTGATGCGGCGCGCCCTAAGCAGATTTCGCAAAAGTGGTGGCCGGTTTTGCGGTAAAAATCTGCGACAATACAAGAATCTAAGCGGGCGAAGCGTTGGCCTGCCAACGCAAGTCTGCTTAGTCCTCGCGATCCTGACCGCCCTCGCAGCGGGCCGCGCCGCCGCCGCCGGCCTGCCGGAAGAGATCCGCCAGCGCGGAACCTTGCGGCTCTCCGTCAACGCCACCTACGCGCCGATGGAGTACCGCGACCCCGAGACCAACACGTTGAAGGGCCTCGACATCGATCTGGCGACCGAGATGGCGAAGCGCCTCGGCGTCGCCATCGCCTGGAGCGAGGTGCCGTTCGCCGAGCTGATCCTGTCGCTGCAATCGGGCCGGGCCGACTTCGTCATCAGCGGCATCTCGGACCGCGCCTCGCGCCACGACAAGGCCGACTTCATCGACTACCTGACGACCGGCGCCCAGTTTTTCGTCCTCGCCGGCAGCCCGGCCGCGACCGAGGCGGATCTCTGCGGCAAGCGGATCGGCACCACCCGCAGCACCTCGTTCCCGGCCCAGATCGAGGACTGGAGCAAGGCGGCCTGCGTGGGAGCGGGCAAGCCGCCGGCGATCGTCGCGCCGGGCGAGAACAGTATCGACGTGCGCAACCAGCTCAAGCAGGGCCGCATCGACGCCGCGGTCCAGGGCAGCGAGACGCTGCCCTACGCGCAGGGGCTGGAGGCGGGCCGCTACCGCGTCCTCGGCTCGCCCTTCACCAAGGGCTATCAGGGGATCATGGTGCGCAAGGAGGACGCTGCCCTGCGCGAGACCTTGACCGCGACCCTGCGGGCGATGATCGCTGATGGCAGCTACGGCACCATCCTGGCGCGATACGGCCTGTCGGCCAATGCGGTCCCAGAGCCCCTCCTGAACGCGAGCGACCAATGAGCAGCGGACGCGCCCTCGCCGAGGGTTTTCCCGATCTCACCGGCCTGCCGACCGCAAGGCAGCCCCATTGGGGCCGCTGGCTCGCCGCTGGCCTGATCCTCTGCATCCTGGCGCTGGTCGGGCGCGCCTTCGCGCAAGGCCAGATCGAGTGGGCTTACGTCGGCCGCTTCCTCACCGTGCCGGTGATCCTGCACGGCATCGTCAACACCCTGACGATGGCGGTGCTGGCGATGAGCCTCGGCATCGCGCTCGGCCTCGTCGTCGCGGTGATGCGGCTCTCGCCCAACCCGGTGCTGAAGGGGGTGGCCGCCGGCTATACATGGCTGTTTCGCGGCACGCCGCTGATCCTCCAACTGCTCTTGTGGTTCAACCTGGCGCTGGTCTTTCCGGTGATCGGGATCCCGGGCCTGTGGTCGGCGAAGGCGGTCGAGGTGATGACGCCGTTCCTCGCCGCGCTCCTGGGCCTCGGCATCAACCAGGGCGCCTATACCTCGGAGGTGATGCGCGCCGGCCTGCTCTCGGTCGATGCCGGGCAGTACGAGGCCGCGCAGGCGATCGGCATGGGCCGGCTCAAGGCGCTCTATCGCATCATCCTGCCCCAGGCGATGCGGGTGGTGCTGCCGCCGCTCGGCAACGAGTTCATCGGCCTCGTCAAGGCGACCTCGCTCGCCAGCGTGATCCAGTACCCGGAGGTGCTGCACGCCGCCGAGAACATCTACTACGCCAATTCCCGGGTCATCGAACTCCTGATCGTCGCCGGATTGTGGTACCTGCTGGTGGTCTCGATCCTGACGCCCCTGCAGATGCTGCTCGAACGCCGCTTCGCCCGCGGCACCGCGAGGATCACCCGATGAGCGCTCGGCCCCTCGTCGCGTTCCGTCGCGTCTCGAAGAGCTTCGGCACCTTCAAGGCCCTCGACGACGTCTCCCTCGATGTCCGCTCCGGCGAGGTGATGTGCCTGATCGGCGCCTCGGGCTCGGGCAAGACGACGCTGCTCCGCTGCGTCAACCAGCTCACCCGGATCGATGCCGGCGGTATCTGGCTCGACGGCGAGCTTTTAGGCGTGCGCGAGGCCGGCGGGCGGCTGCACGCCTTGAGCGAGCGCGAGGTGGCGCGCCAGCGCCTCAAGACCGGCATGGTGTTTCAGCGCTTCAACCTCTTCCCGCACAAGACCGCGCTCGAGAACGTCACCGAGGGGCCCGTGCAGGTCCAGGGCCGCCGGCCGGCGGAGGTGCGGGACGAGGCGGTGGCGCTCCTCGCCCGGGTCGGCCTCGCCGCCAAGGCGGGCAACTATCCGGCCCAGCTCTCCGGCGGGCAGCAGCAGCGCGTCGCCATCGCCCGCGCGCTCGCCATGAAGCCGCAGCTGATGCTGTTCGACGAGCCGACCTCGGCCCTCGACCCGGAACTCGTCGGCGAGGTGCTGGCGGTGATGCGCGAGCTCGCCCGCTCGGGCATGACCATGATGGTCGTCACCCACGAGCTGGGCTTCGCCCGCGAGGTCGCCGACACCGTCGTCTACATGGACCAGGGCGGCATCGTCGAGGCGGGCACGCCGGCGGAGGTCCTGGGCGGGCCGCGCGAGGCTCGCACCCGCAGCTTCCTCTCGGCGGTAATCGGCTGAGAGTCGTTTTCGAGAGTGCACGAGGAGGTTTTGGTGAAGCGCCTGATCGCGACCGTTGTGATGAGCCTGTCGACCGCCGTGGCCGCGGCGCAGGACGCGCCGAAGGCCGCCCTGCCGCCGGACGTGGTCAAGAGCGGCACGCTCAAGGTCGCGATCGTCCCGAACTATCCGCCGATGGAGTTCAAGAACCCCGAGACCGGCCAGCTCACCGGCTTCGACGTCGATCTCGGCGACGCACTCGCCAAGAAGCTCGGGGTCAAGCTCGCCTGGCAGGAGACCAGCTTCGACCAGATGATGCCGGCGCTCGCGACTGGCCGGGTCGACGCGATCCTGTCCGGCATGACCGACCTTCCGACCCGACACGACACCGCGACCTTCGTCGACTACCTGCGCAGCGGCCCGCAATTCTTCGTCCGCAAGGCCCGCGCGCCTGAGTTCACCGGTATGGCCTCGCTCTGCGGCAAGAAGGCCGGGGCGAGCCGGCGCACCTCGTTCCCGCGCGAGATCGCGGCCTGGAGCGAACAGAACTGCAAGGACAACCCGGTGGTGTTCGTCGGCACCGAAGGCTCGGCCGATGCCCGCACCCAGCTCAAGCAGGGCCGCATCGACGCCGCCGTGCAGGGCAACGAGACGCTGCCCTACGTGATGGGCCTCGAGCCCGACACCTACCTCGCGCTCGGCACCCCGATCGCGCTCCAGTATACCGGCATCGCGATTCCCGTGAAGGAGACCAGCCTGCAGCAGGCCGTGGCCGGCGCCCTCGACGCGCTGATCGCCGACGGGACCTACAAGGCGCTCCTGGAGAAGTGGAAGCTCACCGAGAACGGCGTCGACAAGGCGCTGATCAACGGGGCGAAGTAGTCAGCCGGTAATCGGTGAATATTCATCGCAGGATAGAGCGCGGGTTTCCCCTCTCCCCGCGGGCGGGGAGAGGGCCGAGTTGCCGTCCAGGCGGCTCGGCGAGCCCGCAGGGCGAGGGTGAGGGGGTGTTTCCGGAGGAGCCTCACTCGTCGAGACCCCCTCACCCTCGCTCCGGCTGCGCCTTCGCTTCCTTCGCCCCCGGCAAGGGGGGCTCAGGCCTCTCCCCGCCCGCGGGGAGAGGAGAAATCCCGCGCCTTCTCTAGCCCCCGGAAGCCCTGCCATCCCGGAGAGCGTGAACGCGTCGAAGCAGTGTCCTGGACATCTCGCCCAAGGACCACACAGCCACCCCCACACAGAGCCCCCCATGAACCGCGCCGCCCTCGACAGCATCCCGCTCACCCCCGCCAACCTCGCCCCCCCGGCCCCGGACTACCCCTGGCCCGCCCCGTACCGCTCGGCGATGTTCCTCTCCTTCGACGTCGACGCGGAGAGCGCCTGGACCAGCAAGGATGCGGGCCACGCCGAGCGCCTGGTCACCATGAGCTACGGCGCCTACGAGGCCCGGGTCGGCACGCCGAAGCTCCTCGAACTCCTCGACCAGCTCGGCCTCAAGGGTACCTTCTTCATCACTGGCTGGGCGGTCGACGCCTATCCGGCGATGGCCGAGGCGATCGTCCGGGGCGGCCACGAGATCGGGCACCACGGCTACCACCACCTGATGCCCGATCCCGGCGCGCCCTTCATGGAGGAGGAGATCGAGCGCGGCTTCGAGACCCTGAAGCGCCGCCTCGGCGTGGTGCCGACGGGCTACCGCGCGCCCTACGGCGAGTTCACCGAATCCCTGCGCCAGACCCTCGTGAAGCACGGCATCGTCTACACCTCGTCGTTCCGCGACGACGTGCGGCCCTACCGCCACGTGCTGCGGGACGGCACCCCCGGCCCGATCGAGCTGCCGGTGACGGCGAGCTACGACGACTGGATGCACGGCCTCTCGACCCGGTTCAGCCCGCGCTCGATCTTCCCCAAGGAGCACGTCCTTTCGCTGTGGAAGGACGAGCTCGACGAGGTGCGCGACTGGGGCGCGATGGTGACGACGGTGCTGCATCCCCAGTGCAGCGGCCGGCCGATGCGGCTTCGCCTGCTGCGCGAGTTCCTGACCTACGCGCAATCCTGCCCCGACCTCTGGATCACCACCGGCGAAGCGATCGCCGAGAACTTCCTCACGCACGAGAGGGCGGCGTGACCTCGGTCGCGATCTTCGGCTCCTACGTCCTCATCCGCCGGGATGGCGCAGCCCGCATCGCGCGCGACCGCTGGGTCCTGGTCGAGGGCACCCGCATCGCCGCGGTCACGCCGGACCGGCCGGCGGCGGACGAGATTTACGACCGGCCGGGCCGCCTCGTGCTGCCGGGCCTCCTCAACCTGCACAATCACTGCTTCAGCGAGGCGATCGCCCGCTCGCACACCGAGGACGGAAGAGGGCGAAAGGGGGGCAAGAGCATCGTCTACACGGTGCTGCTGCCGCTCTCGAAGACCGCGCTCGCCATCCTGTCGCGGCAGGAGCGCCTGGCCGCCGCACGACTCGGCATCCTGCAGCTCCTCAAGGGCGGCGCGACCACCGTGATGGAGCCGTTCCGCAACGGCCTCCCCGAGATGTTCGAGGCCGCCGAGGAGATGGGCCTGCGCTTCTACGGCGCGCCCTACCTGTTCTCCACCGCCGACGCCAAGGCCGGCCCGGACGGGCGCGTGACCTATCGCGGCGACGACGGCGAGGCCGACCTCGCGGCGTGGAACGCGCTCCACGCCCGCTGGGAGGGGAGGGGGCAGGGCCGCATCCGCCTCGCCATGAGCCCGCACGCCACCGACACCTGCGGCCCGGACCTGCTCCGCGCCTGCGCCGTCCGGGCGCGGGAGCTCGGCGTGCCGATCACCACCCATCTCGCCCAGAGCGACGACGAGGTCGCGACCATCCGGTCGCGCCACGACGGGCGCAGCCCCGCCGAATACCTCGACTGGCTCGGCCTGCTGGCGCCCGACCTGCTCGCCGCCCACTGCATCGCCAGCAGCGACGACGACCTGCGCCTGATGGCGGCGCGGGGCGCCACGGTGCTGAACTGCCCACGGGTCTTCGCCCGGGCCGGCCGCACCGCCGCCTTCTCCCGCTTCGCCGCCCACGGCCTGCGCACCGTGGTGGGCACCGACGGCTACAACATGGATCTCCTGGGCGAATTGAACGCCGCCTCGCTGATCTCGAAGGTCGCCGCCGGCCGGGCCGAGGTCGCGGAGTCCGCTGCCCTGATCGATGCCGTGACGGGGGAGGCCGCCGCGGCGATCCGGCGCCCGGATCTCGGCGTGATCGCGCCCGGCGCCACCGCCGACCTGACGGTGGTGGACATGCTGCACCCGCATTTGCAGCCGCTGCACGATCCGTTGCGCGCCCTGATCGCGCTCGCCAACCGGGCCGACATCGCCCAGGTGATGGTCGACGGCCGGATCCTCGTCGACGAGGGCCGCTACCGGGGAGGCGACGAGGAGACGATCGTCCGCGAGGGTGCTGCCGCGATCGAGCGGATCTGGAACTTGCCCGAGGCCCGGGCGGCCTTCGAGGAGGCTTGAGAGGGGCGGTATCCGGCTCGCGGCGTCCAGGAGGAGAGGATCGCGAGGAGCCTGCACTTGTTTGGTTTCCCCACCCACGACCTCATCCTGAGAGCCTGTTTGAGTTGGCCGGCAGAATCGAAACCCTCGATGTCATCCCGGGGCCGCGGAGCGGAACCCGGGATCCATAACCGCTGACGATGCGGAAGACGTCGGAACGCGTTCCGCTTCACCCCTCACCGTCAGCGGTTATGGATCCCGGGTTCTCGCCTTTGGCGAGCCCCGGGATGACGTAGAGAGATGTCGGCCTGTGTGCAGATCGTTCGGCGAAACCGCTCAAACAGGTTCTCAGGACGAGGGCGCGGGTGGGATAGAAAAACGCTTCGCGGCCCCGTCCTCGACGTCGAACAGGCCCTCACGCCCCACCCTCCTGCAACACCTGCGAGACCTCTTCCGGCGACACCGCGATTCGGGCGAGCATCGCCGGATCCAGCGGCCGCCGGGGCAGGATTTCGGGCAGGATCCGGCGCAGGTAGGCGATGGTCGCCGCCGTCGCCTCGCGCCGGTACGCCTCGGTGACGAGTCCGTGGCGGCCGTAGGATAGGGACCAGACGCCGTCCATCGCTGCGGCGGCGATCTCGAGATGCGCGACGAAGTCCGGGATGACCGGCATCCGGAAATAGGCTTCGAACATCCGGGCGCGGCTCACCGCGATGCGGGCATTGCCGGTGAGGTCGGCCTTGCGCACCGCGACGCTGACGCCGGCCCCGAGGAACAGCCGGAGCGCGGCCGGTCGCCCGTTCTGGAACTCGGCCGCGCGGCAGTGCTTGCGGTCGATGAGCTCCTGCCAGGTCTGCGGCTCGGGATCGGCCAGCACCTCGATCGAGCGGCGGTAGATCTCCTCGTTGAAGCGGAGCGCCAGCGCCACGAAGGCCGCGTTGCGGTTGGGGAAGAAGTGGTAGACCGAAGGCAGCGGCACCCCGGCCGCCGCCGCGATGTCGGCAAGGCTGATGTCGCCGGCGCCGTTTTCGGCGAGCAGGGATTCGGTCGCGTCCAGGATCAGGTTGAGGCGCGCGACGCCCCGCCGGCGCAGTGGCCGGGCCGGTCTCTCGGGCGTCGTGTCCTGGTCCATCCTGGCGGGGCGCTTCCTTGCACCGGCCGCGTCCGGCCGATCGGTCCTCGATTGCTCACCGATCCCGCATCGACGCAAGAGCCTCGCCGAGGATCGCGTCGGTGCCGAGCTTGCCGGGCTTGAGGAACAGGGAGAGCGGAATCGGTGCCTCGGCGACGCAGAAGCCGGCGCCGAGCGTGCTTTCCGGCAGCGCCCGCACCCGGGCGATCCCCAGCGCGGCGGCGACGGCGCCCGAGGTCTCCCCGCCCGAGACGACGAGGCGGCGCACGCCGCGGTCGACGAGCCCGGCGGCGATCCCTGCGAGAATCCGCTCGGCCCGCCGCGCCGCCCCCATCGCGCCGTGCCGATCTTGCGCCCGCGCGACGTCCTCGGGACTGCTCCGCGTCGCGATGGCGAGGGGATGCGCGCCGATCCGCGGGGCGGCCCAGTCGAGCGCCTCCGCGACGAGCGCCGCTTCGGGCCGTTCGTCGGCGACGTCGAGGGTGAAGACCGTGGCCTTTTCCGCGAAGGCGGCGACCTGTGCCTGCGCCACCGGCCCGACGCTGCCGACGAGCACCGCCCCGGGCCCGTCGACCAAGTGGACGGGGACCGGCGCCTCCGCCCGGATCCCGCGCCGGAGCGCCAGGGCGACGATGTGGGCGTCGCTGCCGAGGGTGGCGCGATCGGCCTCCGCGAGCCGCGCGCCCGTCGCCGCGTCGGCGTCGTCGCTGCAATCCATCAGCACCAGCTCGGCTCCCGCGGCGACGAGACGCTGCAACTCGGTGCCGGCGGCCTCGAATCCCGCCGCGAGCCAGCGATGCGCCAGCAGCGCGACGCGCGCGCGGGTCTGCCGGCCGAGGCTCCGGACGAGGTCGGGGTCGCTCATCGGCGTCACCGGATCGAGGCGCTTGATCGATTCCGAGACCAGCCGGCCGCGATAGAACAGGTAGCCCTGGTGCACCGTGATCCCGAGGCGCGGCAACCCGGCGCTCATCAGCAGCGGCCGCTGGCCGTAGCGGGCGGCGAGCCAGTCGGCGACCGGCCCGATATTGCCGGCATCGGTCGAATCGAAGGTGGCGCCGACCTTGTAGGCGACCTGGGCGCAGCCCGCCGCGTCGAGCCGGCGGGCGAGGCGGGCCACCTCGGCGACCGCCTCGGCCGCGGGCGCGAGCCGCGCGCGGGTCGCGTAGATCGCGATGCCGGACCCGGAGGGCTCAGGGGGGCCGCCGTCGAGCACCACCGGCGCCGCGAGACCTTCCGCCTCGATGGCGCCGGCGATCATCACCGCGCCGGTGAGGTCGTCCGCGATGATCCCGAGCTGCATGGCATCGTGCCCGCTTCGTGCGTCGTCAGAGGGAAAAAGCCTACTTCGTCAGCCAGGCCGTCCAGCGCGCGCGCAGCCGGTCGCGGTTGTCGCCGATCCACTTGAAGTCCGGGTCGACGAGGCCGGCATAGTTCGCCGGATAGGTCGCGAAGAGCTTCTGCTCGTCCTCGGGCAGGCCGGCGAGGCCCTTCGACGACGAGGTGGCGTAGCCGACGGCCCGCATGAAGTCGGGGTGACTCGCCGAGGTCTGGTAGAAGTAGTCGATGAACTTCAGCGCGCCCTTCGGGTTCGGCGCGCCCTTGAGGATCGCGAAGTAGCCGGTGTCCCGCAGCGCCCCGTCCCAGGCCATGGCGAAGGGCGCGCCGTCCTTGATCGTGGCGAGCGACCGGCCCGAATAGGACATGGTCATCACCACCTCGCCGTCGCGCATGATCTGCTGGACCTGGTTGCCGGTCTTCCACCACACGGCGATCTGGGGCCGGATCTCGTCGAGCTTCCTGTAGGCGCGGTCGAGGTCGAGGGGAAACAGCTTGTCCTTCGGGACGCCGTCGGCGATGAGCGCGACCGTCGGCACCCACCAGTCGCGGTCGCCGGTATCCGGCAGGCCGCGCGGTCCCGGAAAATCCTTCACGTTCCAGAAATCCGCCCAGGTCTTCGGGGCGCGGCCGCCGAAGGCGGTCTTGTTGTAGGTCAGCACCATGCCGCCGGTGGTGCGCGCCACGCCCTTCGGCTGGCAGGCGCCCGGCAGGGCGTAGTCCTTGACGTGGGCGAGCTCGCCGCAGGGGATGTCCATCAGCATCTCGGCGCGGCTGACGAGGTCCGGCCCGGTCGCCGTGACGATGTCGAACTCGACGCGCTTCGTGCGCACCATGCCCTCGGCGCGGGCCCACTGGTCCGGCACCTCGATGTCGAAGGGCACGATCTCGGTGCCGGTCGCCTTGGCGAAGGGCCGGTACATCAGCTTCTCGAGGGTGTTGCGCATCAGCCCGCCGGTCGTGGCGATCACCACCTCGTCGGCGGCGGCGGGCGCGGTGGCCACCACCATGGTGGCGAGCGCGGCAACGATCGTTCGTCTCAGCGTCACGGTGACCTCCTCTCGGTGCCCGGTGCGGGCCGGCGGTTCGAGCATTCTCCGACGAAGTGGAAACCGGTTCGTCGCAGAAAATGCGGCAAAATCAAAAAGCTGGAGCACCGCCTGATCGCAGCGCGATCGGGCGGTGCTCTCGCTCACGCCGCCTTCCTCTGGCCGGCGCGGCGCAGGAGCGCGGCGCTGACCAGGATCGTGACCGACAGGCCGGTCAGCAGCACGGCGATGGCCGGGATGATCGGCGTCAGGTTCTGCTCGATGTCGTCGAACATCATCCGCGGCAGGGTCTTGTCGCGGATGCCGGCGAGGAAGAACGACACCACCGGCTCGTCGAACGAGATGATGAAGGCGAAGAGCGCCCCCGACACGACGTTCGGCAGGATCAGCGGCAGCGTCACCAGGCGGAAGGCGGTGAAGCGCGGGGCGCCGCAGATCATCGCCGCGTCCTCCAGCGCCGGATCGACGCTCGCCAGGGCCGCGGTCACCGTGAACACCACGAAGGGCATCGCGATCACCGCATGCGCCAGCACGTAGCCGAGGCGGGTGCCGCCGAGCCCGGTGCGCTGGAAGAACAGGTAGAGCGCCACGGCGAGCGCGATGTGCGGCACGACGATCGGCCCGATGAGCAAAGCCCGGAACACCGCCCCGATCGCGCCGGCGCCGCGCAGGGTGGCGTAGGCCGCCATGGTGCCGATGGTGGTGGCGACGAGCGCGGTCGCGGCGGCGATCTCCAGGCTGAACCGGAACGCCCCCATCCAGCGCCGGTCGTCGAAGAATTCGGCGAACCACTGCGTGGTGAAGCCCTTCGGCGGGAAGGTCAGGTAGGTCGTCTCGCTGAACGCCATCGGCAGGACGACGAGGATCGGGACCAGCACGAAGGCGAGGATCGCGGCCACCACCGCATCGAGGACCCGGGGCCTCACGCGCGCGCTCCCATCAGGCGGTCGAACCCGAACAGGCGGCCGAAGGCGAGGGTGATGCCGGTCACGAACAGCGTCAGCACGCCGACGAGCGCCGCGGCGAACGGCCAGTCGAGGTTCTCGCGGATCTGCTGCGAGATCAGCGTCGCGATCATCATCTCCTGCGGCGAGCCGAGGAGCGAGGGGGTGATGAAGTAGCCGAGCGCCGACAGGAAGACGAGGATGAAGCCGCCGGTCACCCCGGGCAGGGCCAGCGGCAGCGTCACCTCCCGGAAGGCCCGGGCCGGGCCCGCGCCGCAGATCGCTGCGGCCCGCGCCAGGTCGGGCGGGATGTTGCGTAAGGCGCCGTAGATCGGCAGCACCATGAACGGCATCAGCACGTGGGTCATCGCCACCACCACCGCTCCTTGCGTGTAGAGCAGCTTGACCGGCGCGTCGGTGAGCCCGAGCCCGACGAGAGTGGTGTTTACCAGCCCGTTGCGCTGCAAGAGCACCGCCCAGGCGGCGGTGCGCACCAGCACCGAGGACCAGAACGGCAGCAGGATGCAGGCGGTGACGAGGGCGAGCTTCGGGCCCTTCGAGCGGGCCATCACGGCGGCGACCGGGAAGGCGAGGATCAGCGACAGGAGGCTGACGAGGAGCGCGATGCGCAGCGTCCGCAGCAGCACCGTGGCGTAGACCGGGTTCTGGAAGACCCGGGCGTAGTTCGTCAGGCCCGGCTGCGGCTCGGTCACCGAGATCGCCAGCAGGCTCAGCAGCGGGTACAGGAAGGCGAGGAACAGGAGCGAGAAGAACGGCAGCAGCAGGCCGACGATCGCCGCCCTGGACATCCGCCGCCCGCGCGCCGCCAAAAATCCCTTCGCGAAGAATCCTGGCTTCGAGAGGCCCGTCATGGCTCCTCCGCCGGGTAGAGCAGGGCCGCGCCGGCCGGGACGACGAGGCCGATCCGCGCGCCGGGTTCGAGCGGCGGCAGGCCGGCGCTCGGCGCCCGAGCCCGGACCGGCGCGCCGTCCTGAAGCGTCGCGATGACGAGGGTGCCGGCGCCGCCATAGACGATGTCGGTGACGGTCGCCGGCAGGGCGCCCGCGCGGTCGGGCGCCGCGATCTCGATCCGCTCGGGCCGCACGGCGAGGATCGCGGGACCGGGCGGCACGGCCGTGATCGCGGCGTCCGGCCCCAAGGGTACCGCCTGCCCGGCGATGCGCGCCGCGCGCCCGTCCCAGGCGACGGCGATCCGGTTCATGTCGCCGATGAAGCCGGCGGCGAACAGGTTGGCGGGCCGCTCGTAGAGTGTCCGCGCCGGAGCGATCTGCTGCACGCGGCCCTGGCGCAGGATCGCGACCCGGTCGGCCATCGTCAGCGCCTCGCCCTGGTCGTGGGTGACGAACACGATGGTGATGCCGAGTTCGGAATGCAGCCGCTTGATCTCGATCTGCATCTCCTCGCGCAGGTTCTTGTCCAGCGCCGAGAGCGGCTCGTCCATCAGCAGCACGCGCGGCTGGTAGACGATGGCGCGGGCGAGCGCGACGCGCTGCTGCTGCCCGCCCGAGAGCTGGCGCGGCATGCGCGTCCCGAAACCCGAGAGCCGTACCACGTCGAGCGCCGCCTCGGCGCGGGCCCGCCGCTCGGCCCGGCCGATGCCGCGCATCTTGAGCGGGAAGGCGACGTTGTCGGCGACGCTCAGGTGCGGGAACAGCGTGTAGTGCTGGAAGACCATCCCGATGTTGCGCCGGTGCGGCGGCAGCCGGGTGCAATCCTCGCCCCCGATGAGAATGGTCCCCTCGTCCGGTAGGTCGAAGCCCGCGAGGCTCATCAGCACGGTCGACTTGCCCGAGCCGGACGGGCCCAGCAGCGCGACGAACTCGCCGGCCGCGATCTCCAGCGAGACGGCGTCGACGGCGGTGACCGAGCCGAACCGGCGGGTCAGGCCGCGCACGCTGATCGCCGCGCCCTTCGTCGCCCCGGTCCTCGCCGACTCGGTCGCACGCGGCTCTCCGGTGATGGCTCCGACTGCGCGCATCCCGTCTCCTCTCGGCTGAGGTGATATATCCATTGAAGCGGAACATGGCCGAATTTCAAAGCGCAAATTTCGGGAGGAGGGCGCTCGTTGGGTGGGCAGCGAGCCTCGATCGAGTCGGAGGGCGTTCGACGTGACGGACCGCGCTTCCACATCTCAGCGTCATTCCGGGGCCGTGCAGCGGCGCCGGAATGACGCGGAGGGTGTCTCTGCCGTCACGCAGATCAGCCTCACGATGGAGAGTCACGGCCGCAGAAACATTCTCGATCAGCTGTGCCGCTCAATCCGTCAGCTGCCGAGATACCCGATTTTTCGATGGCTTTCTCGCCGTCTCCCGCTTGACATCCCCTGCGCTGAGCGGAAGCTTGATATATCCGTTTTCGGTCCGCGCCGCGTCCCAGCGAGCGGGCCCGAGCGCGAAGGATCCTGTCTGATGCGAAGTGGGGTCGAGCGGCCGGACGGGGGCGATGCGGGTCTTCGGGCGCGCGCTGCTTCCGTGATCCCGGGCGGGATGTGGGGGCACCAGCGCGCGGCAGCAGTGCCGCGGGGCTACCCGCAATTCTTCGTCGGCGGCGACGGTGCCCGGGTCGAGGACGCCGACGGGCGCCACTACATCGATTTCATGTGTTCCTGGGGGCCGATCATCCTCGGCCATCGGCATCCGGCGGTGGCCGAGGCGGTCCGGCGCCAGCTCGACCGGGGGGACTGCCTCGACGGCCCGACGCCGCACGCGGTGGAGCTGGCCGAGACCCTGGTCGGGATGATTCCGCACGCCGACTGGGCTTTGTTCCAGAAGAACGGCTCGGACGCGATGACGACCTGCGTGACGCTGGCGCGGGCCGGGACCGGGCGCCGGAAGGTGCTGGTGGCACGCGGCGCCTATCACGGCGCCGTGCCGTGGTGCTCGCCCTCGCTCCTCGGCGTCACCACGGAGGACCGCGCCCACCTGCTGCACTTCCGCTACAACGACGTCGCGAGCCTGGACGAGGCCGTGGCGCAAGCGGGTGACGATCTCGCGGCGATCGTCGTGTCGGCCTTCCGCCACGATCTCGGCCAGGCGCAGGAATTGCCGACCCGGGACTTCGCCGCGGCGGCGCGGGCGGCCTGCGACCGGGTCGGCGCGGCGCTCGTCGTCGACGACGTGCGGGCCGGGTTCCGGCTCGATCTCGGCGGCAGCTGGGAGCGGGTCGGCGTGCGGCCCGACCTCGCCGGCTACTCGAAGGCGATCGCCAACGGCCAGCCGCTCGCCGCCGTCACCGGCAGCGAGCGGTTCCGCGATGCCGCCTCCCGCGTCTTCACCACCGGCTCGTTCTGGTATGCCGGCGCCCCGATGGCGGCGGCGGTCGCGACGCTGGCCGAATTGCGGGGGGTCGATGCACCCCGGGTGCTGGAGGAGGCGGGCCTGCGATTCCGGGCCGGGCTCGAGGAGCAGGCGGCCCGCCACGGCTTCGCCCTCGAGATCACCGGCCCGCCGGCGATGCCGATGGTGCTGTTCCGCGACGACCCGGAGGCGGCGCTGGGCGAGGTCTTCTGCCTCGAGGCGCTACAGCGCGGCGTCTACCTCCACCACCGCCACAACATGTTCCTGTCGCTCGCCCACACGCCGGAGGTCATCGACGTGGCGCTGGAGGCGACGGAGGGCGCTTTCGCGGCGCTCCGCCAATCACGAGCATGAGCCGCGAGGACGAGGCCGAGGTCCTGTCGGGCAGCGTCTACGCGCGGCTGCGTACGGCCCTGATCCGGGCCGAGTTGCGGCCGCATCACCGCCTCAAGGTCCGCGATCTGGCGCGCCAGATGGGCACCTCCGAGACGCCGGTGCGCGAGGCGCTGGTGCAGCTCGCCCATGACGGCGCGATCGAGATCAAGCCCCGGGCGCTCATCCGGGTGCGCCGCCTCTCGCTCGCCGAGTACCTGGAGATCCGCGACATCCGGCTCGAACTCGAACCGATGGCCGCCGAGCGGGCGCTGCCCCGGGTCGGCGAGGCCGAGATCGCCGAGCTCGCGGCGGCCCATGACCGCCTCGTCGCCGCCGAGGAGGGCGGCGACTGGCCTGTCGCGCTCGAGGCCAATGTCGACTTCCATTTCGGCCTCTACCGCCGCTCCGGCATGACGACCCTGACCGAGGTGCTGCACGGCCTGTGGACGCGCCTCGGCCCGATGCTGTCGGAGCTCTATCCGGGCGCGCGGCCGACCTATGCCGAGGAGCACCAGCACCTCGCGGTGCTCGACGCCCTGCGCCGCCGCGACGCGCCGGCCCTGCGCATGGCGATCCGCCAGGACCTGATCGAAGGCGGACGCCGCCTCGTGCGCCACCTCGCGAGCCTGGAGGCGGCGCCCGCCGCCGAACCGTCCCACCGGAGCCGACGGACATGAAGACGCCCTCCGCCACCAAGCCTCCCTTCGCCCATCCGGAGAACGGATCCCACGCGATCAAGCCCTGGGCGGTGCGCAAGGGCTACGCCGACGAGCATTTCCTGTCGGATTACCGCTTCCAGTTCCCGCGCGAGGACCCCGACCTCGCCGAGGTCTTCGTCTGCACCGACCGGATGTCGTTCGATCCGGGCGAGACGGTGGAGTTCTATGGCTCGACCACCGCCGAGACCTGGTCGATCCAGATCTACCGCGACGGGTTCGCGCCCGAGATGATGCACGAGGCCTTCGACCTGCCGGGGAGTTTCACCAAGACCTCCGAGACCGCCTACCAGGACGGCGTCGACTGGCCGGTGGTCCATTCCTGGCGCATCCCCGACGGTGCCCGGTCCGGCCTCTACCGGGTGGTCTCGACCTGCAAGCGCCGGGACGGCGAGCGGTTCGTCCAGCACCATTTCGTGGTCGTGCGGCCGACGAAGGCGACGCGGTCGGGCCGCATCCTCCTGATGCTCGCCACCGGCACCTGGACCGCCTACAACGACTGGGGCGGCGCCAACCATTATTTCGGCACCTGGGGTCCGAACCGGAACGAGGGCTCGCCGATCTTGAGCCTCAAGCGGCCCTGGACCCGAGGCATGCTCTGGCTGCCCAAGGGCGCGGCCCGCATCACCGTCTCGCCCCTGCCGGACATGAACGACGTCACCCGCTATCCCTCGAAGGAGTGGGGCTATTCCGGCGGCTGGGGCCAGTACTACGCCGCCGCCGGCTGGGCCCAGTTCGACCGCCACTTCGCCGTCTGGGCCGAGCGCGAGGGCTACGCCTTCGACGTCGTGACCCAGACCGACCTGCACATGCGGCCCGAGATCCTCGACGACTATAGCTGTCTCGTGACCTGCGGCCACGACGAGTACTGGTCGTGGGAGATGCGCAAGACGGTGGAGGCGTTCGTCGAGCGGGGCGGGGGCTTTGCCCGCTTCGGCGGCAACTTCCTGTGGCAGATCCGGCTCGAGGACGGGGGCAGCCGGCAGGTCTGCTGGAAGTTCAAGGCGCCGACGATGGACCCGGTCCGCGACGACCCCGCCCGCAAGCACCTGCTGACGGCATCCTGGGAGAGCGGCGGCGTGGCGTGGCCCGGGGCGTCGACGGTTGGCGTCAACGGCTGCCACGGGATGTACGGCAGCTGGGGCGGGTTCGCGCCCCGCGGCTCGCGCGGCTTCACGGTCTACCGGCCGGAGCACTGGGCCTTCCGGGGCACCGACCTGCGCTACGCCGACGTGTTCGGGGCCGAGGCCGGCATCTTCGGCTACGAGGTCGACGGGCTCGACTACACCTTCCGCCAGGGCCTGCCCTATCCGGTGCCGGCCCCCGGCGTTCCGGACAACATCGACATCCTGGCGATGAGCCCGGCGGTCCTGTTCGAGTACGAGCACGAGGGCGAGGGCACGCGCTACTACGTGCGCGACGGCGACCTGCACGGCCTCGCCGAGCTCGCGGCCGACGAGTATCCGGTCGCAAGGCGCAAGTTCCAGTACGGGTCCGGCATGCTGGTCGGCATGCCGCGCGGCAAGGGCGAGGTGCTGACCGCCGGCTCCTGCGAGTGGGTGATGGGTCTCACCCGCCACGACGCCTTCACGCAGGCCATCACCCGCAACGCCCTCGACCGGTTCTCGGGACAAGCGGAGTGACGGCGATGGTCGAGGACGCCCCGATGCAGCACGACATTGACCCGGACGCGACCGCGCGGGGCTGGCTCGACCGTTTCGCCCAGTCACTGTCCGCCGGCGACGCCCCCGCGGTCGCGGCACTCTTTGCCCCCGATTGCTGGTGGCGCGACTTCGTCGCCTTCACCTGGACCATCGCCACGGTCGAGGGCCGCCCGGCGATCGAGGCCCGGGCGGCCGCCACCGCGGCGGCCACGCAGGCGGGGGGCTTCGCCCTCGAACGCCCGGCGGTCCGGACCGGCGGCACGGTCGAGGCGTGGTTCCGCTTCGAGACCGCCCTCGGGCGCGGCCTCGGCCAGGTCCGGCTGGTCGACGGCCTCGCCCGCACGCTGTTCACCACCTTGCGCGAGCTGAAGGGGTTCGAGGAGCGGCAGGGGCCGACCCGCGAGGCGGGGACGCAGCACGGCGCGATCCGCGGCCGCCGGACCTGGGCCGACCGCCGCGCCGAGGAGGCGCGCCTCGGCCTCGACCGTCAGCCCTACTGCCTGATCGTCGGTGGCGGCCAGGGTGGGCTCGGCCTCGCCGCCCGGCTCAAGCGCCTCGGCGTGCCGACGCTGGTCGTCGATGCCTTGCCCCGGCCGGGCGATGCCTGGCGGCGGCGCTACCGCTCGCTCTGCCTGCACGATCCGGTCTGGTACGACCACATGCCGTACCTGCCCTTCCCGGAGCATTGGCCGATCTACACGCCCAAGGACAAGATGGGCGACTGGCTCGAAGCCTACGCGTCGATCATGGAGCTCGACCTCTGGAGTTCCACCACCTGCCGGTCGGCCGCCTACGACGAGGCCGAGGGCCGGTGGACCGTGACCGTCGCGCGCGACGGCGAGACCCACGTGCTGACCCCCCAGCACCTCGTCCTCGCCACCGGCCTGTCGGGTGTGCCGAACGAGCCGGCCTATCCGGGGGCGGGGCGCTTCCGCGGCGCCCACCACCATTCGAGCCGTCATCCCGGCGGCGCCGGGTTCGCCGGGAAACGCTGCGTCGTGGTGGGGGCGAACAACTCGGCCCACGACATCGCCGCCGACCTGTGGGAGCACGGGGCCGAGGTCACGATGGTGCAGCGCTCGCCCACCCTGGTGGTGCGCGCCGAGAGCCTGCAGCGCCACGGCCGCCCGCTCTACTCGGAGGAGGCGGTCGCCGCCGGGATCGACGCCGACCGTGCGGATCTCATCGCCGCCTCGACCCCCTACGCGCTGCTCCCCGACCTGCTGAAGCCGGTCATGCGCCGCATCCGCGACGAGGACGCCGCCTTCTACGCGTCCCTGGAGAAAGCGGGATTCCTCCTCACCTTCGGCGAGGACGAGACCGGCATCGGCTTGATGTATCCCCGCCGGGCCTCGGGCTACTACATCGACGTCGGCGCCTCCGGGCTCATCGCCTCGGGCGAGATCCGGCTTAAGAGCGGCCGGGGCGTGAGCCACCTGACCGAGGACGCCGTGGTGCTCGACGACGGCACCGTCCTGCCCGCCGACCTCGTCGTCTCCGCTACCGGCTACGGCCCGATGACCGACTGGGCGGCGCGGCTGATCTCGCCCGGGGTGGCCGCGCGGGTCGGCCCGTGCTGGGGCATCGGCTCGGGCACCGCGCGCGATCCCGGCCCCTGGCACGGCGAGTTGCGCAACATGTGGACGCCGACCGCCCAGCCGGGCTTGTGGTTCCACGGTGGCAACCTCCAGCAGTCGCGCCACTTCTCGCGTTACCTCGCCTTGCAGTTGAAGGCTCGGTTCGAGAGATTGCCGGTGGTGGTCGGCGGGGTGCCGGGTCCGGCGGTGGGGTGATCCGTGGCGGTCATCGTTTGGACGATGAAGCATCGTCAGGTTAGGCGGCTGATTGGGGCTATAATTCGCTCAGATCGAATATCTCAGGCTCCCCTTTCCCGGACGACTGTAGCGAAGCGGAAGGAGATCCGGGAAAGGGGGCACGAAACGGAGTCGCCCGCCCGTCTCGAATGGCTTTGTGACAATGCCGAAGGCTGTCCATCCAAGCCTGCCTGACCCCGCTCGGTTCATCACGATCATCGGTGCCGCACCGATCAGCGCCCACGCCCACCCGGCCTCCGGCACGACGCGCAACCCACTTTAATTCGTATCGCCCAACAATACGACCGAACCGCCCATCGCAACGAACGGGTTGAACCGGGGCCATTCCCTGCTATCCTGGCCTAGACCTTGCAGGTCCCTTGACGGATTAGGCCACTTGCGGGAGGGCTCACGTGACCGGGCTCAGGGACGACACGGCATCGACCGGTTCACGGACCGCCGACGCTCCGCCGCGGGGCGGCTGGCCCCGGCCGGTCCGGGCACGGGGAGTCTAGCGCCGATGCTCCGCACCGTTCTGCAACGGCTGCTGCTCGCCGTCCCGGTCCTCCTCGGCGTGCTGCTCGTCGGCTTCCTGTTGATGCAGGTCGTGCCCAACGATCCGGCGGTGGTCCGGGCCGGGCCGACGGCGACGCAGGACGTCATCGAGGCGATCCGGCGCGATCTCGGCCTCGACCAGCCGCTCTGGATCCAGTTCCTGATCTATCTCGGGCGCCTGCTGCGGGGCGATCTCGGCGTCTCGATCATCAACAACATGCCGGTGATCGAGGAACTCGGGAACACGATCGGGCCGACGCTCGAACTGATGCTCGCCTCGCTGATCTGGTCGGTGCCGCTCGGCATCGGGCTCGGCACGGTCGGCGCCTACTGGCGCGGCCGCTGGCCCGACCGGCTGGTCGTGGCGGCCTCGGTCGCCGGCGTGTCGGTGCCGGTCTTCCTGCTCGGGCTCGGCCTCGTCTGGCTGCTGGGCTTCCACTGGCAGATCCTGCCCTTCACCGGCCGCACCGGGCCGCTCTGGACGTGGGAGGGGCTCCAGGGCGTGATCCTGCCGGCGGTGACGCTCGGCGGCGTCTTCGTCGGGCCGGTCGCCCGCATGACCCGCAGCTCCGTCCTCGACGTGCTGGGCGCCGACCACGTCCGCACCGCCCGGGCGAAGGGCCTGACCGAGCGCGCCGTCGTCCTGCGGCACGCGTTGCGCAACGCCCTGATCCCGGTCGTCACCCTGATCGGGCTGCAGATCGGCTTCCTCCTCGGCGGCGCGGTGGTGGTCGAGACGATCTTCAGCTGGCCCGGCATCGGGCGGCTCGCGGTCGGCGCGATCCTGTCGAGCGACGCGCCGATGGCGCAGGGCACCATCATCGTGCTCTCGGCCGGCTTCATCCTGATCAACCTGATCGTCGACGTGCTCTACGCCTTCCTCGATCCCCGCATCCGCGAGGCCCGATGAGCAATCCGATCGCCCTCACGCCCGAGGCGAGCCCGCACGCCGCCTTCGCGGTCACCGCCCGTCCCTCCGTCCTGCGCTTCCTCCTGCGCGAGCCGGCGAGCGCCGTGGCGCTCGTCGCCGTCGCGCTGCTCGTGCTGGCGGCGCTCCTCGCGCCCTGGCTCGCGCCGACCGACCCCTATGCCGGCGACCTCGCCAACACCCTCAAAGTCCCGGGCGACGGCTTTCTGCTGGGCACCGACGGGCAGGGGCGCGACATGGTCACCCGCCTGCTGTTCGGCCTGCGGATGACGCTCGCGATGAGCGGTGTGGCCGTCGTCATCGGCTGCGGGATCGGCGGACTCGTCGGGTTCGCCGCAGCCTATTACCCGCGGGTCTCCGGGCTCCTGATGCGCCTGATGGACGTGCTTTTGTCGTTCCCGGCGATCCTCTTCGGTCTTGCGCTGACGGCGATCGTCGGGCCCGGCCTCACGGCGGTGCTCGCCGCGCTCTCGATCGCCACCATCCCGCTGATGGCGCGGGTGGTGCGCGGGGCCGCGATCGTGGTGCTGCAGCAGGACTACATCGAGGCCGCCCGGGCGATCGGCATGGGCGACGGCCGTATCCTGACGAAGTACGTCCTGCTCAACTGCCTCTCGCCGATCTTCGTCTTCGTCACCCTGCGCTTCGGTCAGGTGATCCTGCTCGGCTCGCTCCTGTCCTTCATCGGGCTGGGCGCCCAGCCGCCGATGGCCGAACTCGGGGCCATGGCGTCGGACGGGCGCAACTTCCTGTTCTTCGCCCCCCACGTCTCGGTCCTGCCGAGCCTGCTGATCTTCATCGTCGTGCTCGCCTTCAACGTGCTCGGCGACGGCCTGCGCGACGCCCTCGACCCCCGGATGCGCCGCTGACCCCTTCGAGAGGATTTTTTTCGATGAAGACGCTCGCCATGGCCGCTTGGGCGGCCGGCCTCTCGCTGCTCGGCCTCGCCCCGGCGCTCGCCCAGACGAAGGCGCCGCTCACCATCCTGCGGGTCATCGACGCCGATCGCTACGATCCCGTGCGGTCGACCGCGACCGCCGCCTCCGAGATCATCTTCATGCTGGCCGACACCCTGGTCAGCCTCGACTTCGACATGAAGACGGTGAAGCCGTTCCTGGCGAAATCCTGGACGGCGTCCGAGGACGGCCGGACCTACACCTTCGACCTGCGCCAGGACGTGAAGTTCTGCGACGGCCGGCCGATGACCGCCGAGGACGTGGTCTACTCGCTCAAGCGCTGGATCGACCCGGCCACCCGCTCGCCGGTCGCGAGCCGCGCCGGCAAGGTGAAGGACATTCGCGCCACCGACGACCACACGGTCGTCTACGAGTTGCAGGAGCCGTTCAGCGACCTCCTGTACCAGCTCACGCAATCCTTCGGCTCGATCGTCGACAAGAACACGGTCGAGAAGCTGGGGCAGAATTTCGGGGTCCAGGGCTTCAACGCCACCGGGCCGTATTGCTGGGTCAGCTGGACGCCCCGCCAGGACCTCGTGATGAAGAAGAACCCCCATTACACCTGGGGTCCGCCGATCTACAAGAACCCGAAGCCGGAGATCGACCAGATCGTCTGGAAGGTTGTGCCCGAGGCCAACACCCTGATGGCCGCCATGCAGGCGCGCCAGGCCGACATCACCTATTACCCGCCGCTGTTCTCGATCGACACGATGCAGCGCGTGCCGGGCCTCAAGGTCCAGCAGCAGAAGGACTACATCTACGACGTCTTCTTCGCCTTCCGGGTCAACAAGCCGGTCGCGAGCGATCCGGCGATCCGGCGCGCCGCCAGCATGGCGGTCAACAAGGATGCGATCGCCAAGGCGGTCTATTTCGGCCACGGCACGCCGCTGCACTCGCTCTTGAGCCCGACCGTGCTCGACTATGACGCCAAGGCGGCGACGCTGATGCCGACATTCGATCCGGCCGGCGCCGCCAAGGTCCTCGACGAGGCCGGCTGGACGCCCGGGCCGGACGGCATCCGCGTGAAGGACGGCCAGAAGGCCAGCTTCCTGGTCTACGGCATCCGCGACGACCAGAACCCGCGCATCTCCGAGGCGATGCAGGCCGACCTGCGCAAGGTCGGCATCGAGATGCGGATCCAGCTCTGGGACGCGACCGTCGCCTGGGGCAAGCTCGCGACGCAGGAATTCGACGCCTTCATGCTGTCCTACCCTTACGGGACCGCGACCGAGGCGCTGAACCTCTACTTCAAGAGCACGCAGGCGCCGACGCCGAACCGCATGAACTGGAAGGACGAGAAGACCGACCAGCTCATCGACGCCGCCGCCACCGCGACCGATCCGGCCAAGCGCAAGGAGGCGAATGCCGAGACGCAGCGCCTGCTCACCGCCGCCAACGTCTGGATCCCCCTCGTCACGCGCCAGCTCTGGGTCGTGTCGGGCGACCGCGTCGAGGGCGTGCGGCCGCACGGGCTCTACGGCGCCGGCCTCTACAAGGGCCTCGATTTGAGCCTGAAGCGGTAGGGGGCCGATCCTTTGCCCCTCGCCGCCGCCCGCCCGAATCCTAGCCCGGACCATCCGACGGTCACGCCGCGCGGCGCCCCCGCGCCGGCGCCGGCGCCGATCCTCGACATCCGCGACCTCACCACCACCTTCGCGACGCCGCGGGGCGCGATCCGCCCGGTGGACGGCGTCTCGCTCTCGGTGCCCGCGGGGCGCACCCTCGGCATCGTCGGCGAGAGCGGCTGCGGCAAGAGCATGCTGTCGCTCTCGCTGATGGGGCTCGTGCCGGCCCCCGGCCGGATCACGGGCGGCTCGATCCGGCTCGAGGGGCGCGAGCTCGTCGGGCTGGCGCCGGCCGAGTTCCGGCGTCTGCGCGGCAGCCGCATCGCGATGATCTTCCAGGAGCCGATGACGAGCCTGAACCCGGTCCACACGATCGGCACGCAGATCGTCGAGGCGCTGCGGGAGCATGAAGACCTGCCCGCGCGGGCGCTCAAGGAGGCGGCGGTCGCCGCGCTGCGCCAGGTGCGCATCCCGGCGCCCGAGCGGCGCTTCGACGAGTATCCCCACCAGCTCTCCGGCGGCATGCGCCAGCGGGTGATGCTCGCGATGGCGCTCGCCTGCCGCCCGGCGCTCCTCATCGCCGACGAGCCGACGACGGCGCTCGACGTGACGATCCAGGCGCAGATCCTCGACCTCCTGCGCGAGCTGCAGGCCGAGACCGGGATGTCGATCATCCTGATCACGCACGATCTCGGCGTGGTCGCCCAGGTCGCCGACGAGGTGGCGGTGATGTATGCCGGCCGCATCGTCGAGCGCGCGCCGGTCGCGGCGATCTTCGACGATCCCCAGCACCCCTACACGATCGGCCTCATGGGCTCGATGCCGCGGATGGAGGACGAGCGCGACCGGCTCGTCGTGATCGGCGGCACCGTGCCGCCGCCCTTCGCCCTGCCGGCGGGGTGCCGGTTCAACCCGCGCTGCCCCTTCGCCGGGGAGGAATGCCGCGGAGGCTATCCGCCGCTCTCGGACATCGCCGCCGGCCATGACGTGGCCTGCTGGAAGGCCCCCGTGGAGGCGAACGGATGACGCCGCTCCTCGAACTCGACGACGTGCGCAAGCACTACCCGGTGCATCAGGGCCTGATCCTGCGCCGGCAGGTCGGCGCCGTCCGGGCGGTCGACGGCGTGTCGCTGCGCCTCGCCGCCGGGGAGACCCTGGCGGTGGTGGGCGAGAGCGGCTGCGGCAAGTCCACCCTGGCGCGGCTCGCGCTGCGGCTGATCGAGCCGAGCGGCGGCGCGATCCGCGTCAACGGGCGGGACGTCACCCGCGACGGCCGGGCGGCGTTGCGGCCCCTGCGCCGGCAGATGCAGGTGATCTTCCAGGACCCGTTCGCGAGCCTCAACCCGCGCATGTCGGTGGAGGAGATCCTGGCCGAGCCGATGCTGGTCCACGGCATCGGCGACGCCGCCTCCCGGGCGGCGAGGGTGCGCGAGCTCCTCGGCCTCGTCGGCCTCGCGAGCTACCACGCCGACCGCTTCCCGCACGAATTCTCCGGCGGCCAGCGCCAGCGCATCGGCATCGCCCGGGCGCTGGCGTTGAAGCCCCGGCTGATCGTCTGCGACGAGCCGGTCTCGGCCCTCGACGTCTCGATCCAGGCGCAGGTGGTGAACCTGCTCAAGGACCTGCAGGCTGAGTTCGGCCTCGCCTACCTGTTCATCTCGCACGGGCTGGCGGTGGTGAAGCACATGGCCGACCGGGTGGCGGTGATGTATCTCGGCCAGATCGTCGAGACCGCCCCGGCGAAGGCCCTCTACGCCGCGCCGCGCCATCCCTACACGCAGGCCCTGCTCGCGGCCGCCCCGGTGCCGGACCCGGCCCACCGCAACCAGCGCCCGACGCTCGGCGGCGACGTGCCGAGTCCGATGAACCCGCCCGCCGGCTGCCGCTTCCACACCCGCTGTCCCTTCGCGCAGGCCCGCTGCCGCGAGGAGGTGCCGCCTTTGCGCGGAATCGGACCGGCGCACGAGGCGGCCTGCCACTTCGCCGAGACGATTCCCGCCTTCACCCGCGTCGGTGGCGGCGAGCGCCATCCGCGTCTCCAGGCCCGGCTGGCGCTCTACGAGCGCAAGCGCGCCGCCATGATGGCGGCCGGGACGAATGCGGCGTGACGGGATCTGCTTCGATGGGCTGTGGACGATTTCACCCCCTCAGGGTCATTCCGGGGCCGCGCAGCGGAGCCCGGAATCCAGAACCGCTGATGGCGAAGAAAGAGGCGGGTTGCGTTCCGCCCTGTTCTGAAAGTCCTGCGCGTCTGGATTCCGGGCTTCGCTGCGCGGCCCCGGAATGACGCGGAGGGTTTCAAGACTGGTGGGCGACCCTGATCGGCTCCGACACGATAGAAAGCAGAGAAATCAATGGCGGCGTTCCCGAAAGCCGACACGATCCTGACCAACGGCCGCGTCTTCTGCGGCCTTAAGGAGGGCATGACCGAGGCCGTCGCACTCTGGGCCGGCAAAGTGCTGGCGACGGGCTCCGCGGCCGAGCTCGAACCGCTGATCGGGCCGGGGACGCGGGTGATCGACCTCAACGGCCGGCTCGCGACGCCGGGTCTCTACGACGCCCACATGCACCTTCTGCCCTACGGGCTCGGCATGCTCGACGTCGACGTGACGCCGGCCGCCGCCCGCACCCTCGACGATCTCCTCGGCAAGATCCGCGAGCGGGCGAGGACGCTGCCGCCGGGCCGCTGGATCCTGGCGCGGGGCTACGATCAGTTCGAGCTCGACGTGAAGCGGCATCCCTTCCGCGAGGAACTCGACGCCGTCGCGCCCGACCACCCGGTCTCCCTCGTGCGCGCCTGCGGGCACGTGACGATCGCCAACTCGATGGCGCTCAGGCTCGCCGGCATCGACGAATCGACGTCGGTGCCGCAGGGCGGCGCGATCGAGCAGCAGAACGGCCGCCTGACCGGGCTCCTCGCCGAGACCGGCCGCGACCGGTTGAAGGCCGTGCTGCCGCCGCCGACCGACGAGGACCTCGTCGCAGGCATCGAGCGGGCGGGCAAGGCGTGCCTGTCCTACGGCATCACCAGCGTGATGGATGCCGGCGTCGGCATGCGGGCGGGCTACCGCGAGGTCGCCGCCTACCGCAACGCCCAGCGCAGCGGCCGCCTGCCGGTGCGGGTGAACCAATGCCTGCTCGGCGGGCCCGGCGGCATCGTCGAGCAGGCATTCAAGGACGGCGTGATCACCGGCACCGGCGACGACATGCTCCGCGTCGGCCCGGTCAAGATCTTCACCGACGGCAGCGCCGGCGGGCGCACCGCCGCCATGTCCCGGGCCTATCTCGGCGAGCCGGAGACCCACGGGTTGTCGCTCCTGACCGACCCGGAGATGGACGCCTTCGTGGCGGACTATCACGCCAAGGGCTACCAGCTCGCCGTCCACGCGATCGGCGACGCGGCGATCGAGCAGACGCTCAACGCCTTCGACAAGGCGCTCACGGCCATGCCCGACCCGGCGCGGCGCCACCGCATCGAGCATTGCGGCTTCAACAGCTCAGGCCAGATCGACCGCATGGTGCGGCTCGGCGTCGAGCCGGTGCCGCAACCGGTCTTCATCTACGACTTCGGCGACCTCTACGTTTCGGTGCTGGGCGAGGCCCGGGCCGCCGCCTCCTACCCGATGAAGACCTGGCTCGACCGCGGCTTGGCTGCCGCCGCCTCCAGCGACGCGCCGGTCTGCGACATCAATCCGTTCCCGAACCTCTACACGATGACGACCCGCAAGACCTCGCGCGGCACGGTCATCGGCTGGGACGAGCGGCTGTCGATGCCCGAGGCCTTGCACGCCTACACGGCGCTCGGCGCCTTCGTGAACAAGGCCGAGGGCCATCGCGGCCGTCTCGTGCCGGGGCTGGCCGCCGACATCGCGGTGTTCTCGCGCGACCTGACGAAGGCGGCGCCGGACGAGATCCTGTCCGGCACGCGCTGCGACCTCGCCCTCCGCGGCGGCACGGTCGTCTACGACCGCGGCGGCGAAGCGGCCTGATCAGACAAGACGAGAGAAGGGGAGGGGACCCGTGACCGAAGCCACAGGCGCGACGCTCTACCGGAACTGCGACTGGATCGTCGCCTGGGACGCCGAGTCCGGCTCTCACAGCTATCTCCGGAACGCCGACCTCGCCTTCGTGGGCAAGGACGTCGTCTTCGTCGGGAAAGACTATGACGGCCCGGTCGCCCGAGAGATCGACGGCGCCGGCCTGATGCTGATCCCGGGCTTCGTCGACATCCACTCCCATCCCGGCCACGAGCCCGGCTGGAAGGGCATGCTGGAAGAGCTCGGCAGCGCCAAGCTCGGCCAGAGCTCGCTCTACGAGTTCATGCCGGTCTTCAACATCGGGCCCGGTTACGCGAAGCACGCCCGCCGCGTCGCCGTCTCGGAACTCTTGAAGAGTGGCGTCACGACGATCTGCGACCTCGGTCAGCCGACCCCCGACTGGCCGGAGCACTACGCCGAGACCGGCATCCGGGCCGTGCTCTGGGCGATGTTCCGCTCCGGCCCGTGGAAGACCACGAACGGCCACTCGGTCGAGTACGACCTCGATCCGGCCCGCGGCGACCGCCTGTTGCGCGAGGCGATCGACCTGATGGACGAGGCCGGCCGCCACCCGAGCGGGCGCATCTCGGGGCTCCTCTGCCCGGCCCAGATCGACACGGTGACGGAGGGCCAGATCCTCGAGGCGCTCGCCGCCGCCCGCGACCGAGGCCAGCCGATCCAGATCCACGCCGCGCAGAGCATCGTCGAATTCCAGGAGATCCTGCGCCGCACCGGCGAGACCCCGATCGGCTGGCTGGACAAGATCGGCGCCCTCGGCCCCGACCTCGTCATCGGCCACGGCATCTTCCTCAACGACCATCCCTGGCTGCACTTCCCCCACGCCAACGACTTTGAGCGCCTGCGCGACAGCGGCGCCGGCGTCGCCCACTGCCCGGTGGTGTTCGCGCGCCGCGGTATCGCGCTGAACTCGCTGGGCCGCTACGTCGAGGCCGGCATCCCCTGCGGGATCGGTACCGACAGCTTCCCGCACAACATGCTCGATGAGCTGCGCATGGCCTGCTACGCCAGCCGCATCCGCGCCGGCAGCTATACCGGCGCCACCACCGCCCAGGCCTTCACCGCCGCGACCAGCGCCGGCGCCGACCTGATCCGGCGGCCCGATCTCGGCCGGCTGGCCCCCGGCTGCAAGGCCGACTTCGCGGTGATCGACATGAGCAACCCGTACATGCGGCCCGATTACGAGCCGTTGCGCAGCCTGATCTACTCGGCCAACGATCGGGCGGTGCGCGACGTCTACGTCGACGGCGCCCAGGTGGTGCGCAATGGTGAGGTGACGACCTTCGAAATCGCCGAGGACATCGCGATGCTGCGACGCGGCCAGGCCGAGGTGATCGCCGGCGCGCCGGGCCGCGACTGGGCCGGGCGCAGCCTGGAGGAACTGTCGCCGCGGGTGTTTCCGGTGCGTACGGGACTGTCCGGGAAAAACTCCTGAACGAGACCGGCGCGGGTGCCCCTCTCCCCGTGGGCGACAGGGCTGTCCGAGGAAAGAAACGGCGTATGCCATTTCCCTCCCCCCTCTGCGGGGGAGGGTGGTCCCCGGAGGGGGCCGGGAGAGGGGGCGACGCCTCCGGAGAAGTCGCGACCTTGGTGACGGACGCCATCTGGAGCAGCGTCGCGCTGCCCCTCTCCCGCCCGGCTGCGCCGGGCACCCTCCCCCGCAGAGGGGGGAGGGAGAAAGCCCGCGCGATTTCGTTTCCCCTGACGGCCATACGCCACGTGGCCTGACGCAGCGTGACATCGCCTGGCGATACGACCGTCTTGCTCACGCAAGCGACCGGTGGTGTAGAACCGCCCTCGACGTAAGGAAACGACCGGACGCATGCGGATGGACGACGAGGGTGACGCAGGAGGGGACTCGCGCGGCGGTGTCGACGACCGGCTTTTTCTGCAATCGGTGGCCCGCGCCCTCGACGTGCTCGAAGCCTTCGCCGCCAGTCCGCACCCGATGTCGCTCGGCGAGCTCGCCCAGGCGGCGGGGACGAACAAGAGCGCCGCCCAGCGGATCGCGCAGACGCTGCTCAGCCGCGGGTACCTCGAGCGCGGCCGCGACGGCGGGCTCGTCCCGGGGCGGCGCATCCTCGACCGCTCCTTCGACTACCTGCGCGCCAACCCGCTGATCGAGCGGGCGATGCCGGTCCTCGTCGATCTGCGCAAGGCCGCCAACGAGCGCGTCGACCTCAGCCTGTTCGATGACCTCACCACGCTCTACGCGGTGCGGCTGCAGAGCAAGCGCGAGACCTTCTACGCCACGCTGGCCGGCCGCCGCGTGCCGACCTTCGCCTCCTCCGGCGGTCGCGCCTGCCTGGCGCAACTCCCGGACGAGGCGGTCGACGATATCCTCGCCCGCTCGGACCGCAGGCCGCTGACGCAGAAGACCCTGCTCGAACCGGCCAGGATCTGGCGCAAGGTGAAGGAGGCGCGCCGCGACGGCTACGCCTTCGCCACCGAAGAGGCGCTGATCGGCGAGGTCGTGCTCAGCGCCGCCGTGGTCGCGGGGCCCGGACGCCCCCTCGGCGCGGTCCACATCGCCGGCTCGCTGAGCGAATGGTCGCTGGAGGAGTTCCGCAAGCGGTTCGCGCCGCTGGCGATCGAGGCGGCGCGGGCGCTGAGCGGGTAGAGGGTCGTCCGATTGCGGCGCCGCGGTCCACGACGCCCTTTCCCGGACGACTGAAACGAAGTGGAAGGAGATCCGGGATCCAGCGCAAAAAGTCGCGAAGCGTCTCTATGTCTGCAACGTTGCAGCATGTAGAGCCGCTTCGCGGCACTTCCCGTGCTGGATCCCGGATCTCCTTCCGCTATCGCTTCAGTCCTCCGGGAAAGGAGCGGCTTATGACCGATCCTCGGGCAGCGTTCCACCGACTGCCACCACCCAGGCTCACGGGTAGATCACGCCCTTGCGCAGGAGGATGTTGGCGTAGAGGCGCCGCTCGCCGCTGCGGATCACCGCGAAGGCCTTGGCGGTGCGGGCGTAGAAATCGGGGATCGGGATCTCGCTGATGACGATCTTGCGGCCCTCGGCGCTGTCGGCGCTGGCCTGGTAGCCGTCATAGAGCGGCCGGGTCTCGGGCGGGGCGACCATCACCGCCACCGGGCTCTCGACGAAATCGTCGAGGGGCAGGAGCGACAGGACCGCGTCGAGGAGCGCCGGCGCCGTCGTGCCCGGCATGTCGACGAGCCGCCGGGCGTTGCTGGCGGAGGGGAAGTTGGCGTCGGCGATGACGATCTCGTCGCCGTGGCCCATCTCGTCGAGGAGGGCGAGGAGCTGCCCGTTGAGCAGCGGATCGATGGTCTTCAGCATGGCGTTCCCTCGTGCCCTTCTCACCGCCGCCGGCGCGCAGCGTGACGCGGCCGCCCCGGCAGGATTGTTGGCGCCGGGACGATAGGTTTGGCGCCCGGACCGGGCAACTCTCTTGTCCTGCCCACTCACGGATGATCCGGCACCAGCCGGATCGTCGCGACGCTCGCGGCGTCGACCGCCGCCCGGCTGTAGAGCATCGGCACGTACTCGCCCCGGGCCCAGAGGGGCGCGAGGTCGCGGTAATGCGGCGAGCGCGGGTCGCCGGACTGGCCGGGGGCGTTGATGCAGACGCTCCGGTCCCAGTCGCCGACGTCGACGACGAAGCGGACCGAGGCGCCGTTGGTCACGCGGAAATCGCCGCCGCGATAGGCCGCGTGCATCACCGTCGAGGCGCTGCCGGGCTTCTCCAGCGGCCCGACATCGAGCGCTTCCCGCAAGACCGCGTCGGCGGCCGCGCTCGCCGCGTGGGCGAAGAAGCCGTGATGCAGCGCGCCCCAGCGCCAGTGGGCGGGATCGGCGCCGAAGCGGGTGGCGGCGTCCGCGAAGGCCGCCGCCAGGGTCTCGGCGAGGAGTTGGTCGCGGCCCGCTCGCGGATCGTCGCCGAGGCGGGAATCGGGCGTCTCCAGCGCCTGCAGGATGCCCTCGACGTCGCCCGGCTGCATCAGGGCGCGCAACGCGGGATCGTCGATCAGGCGGGCGAACAGGGCGGGCTTCAGGTGGCGCGTCCACCACAACTCGGAGAGGAGGCCGGCGCCCGACCCGACCGTCAGCCGCTCGTCCCAGGCGAGCAGCAGCGCGCGCGCCGGCCCGGCCGGACCTTCGGCCGGGAGCCGCTCCACCAGCGGGCGCAGCCGGCGCGCCGGCATCGAGACGACGTCCGTCTGCAAGGCGGTGGAATCGGTCACATCGTGGCCGCCGGCCTCCGACAGCGCCGCGCGGATGCGGCGGGCTCGGCTGGCCTCCAGCCACTCGTAGCCGACCGGCCGCTCGGCATGCGGCCAGTCGGCCGGCAGGTTCGCCTCGTTGGCGCTGGCGACGAAGCCCTCCGGCGGGTTCTCCAGCCGCGGCATCGCGTCGAGGTCGTGGAAGCCCGCCCATTCGAAGCGGCCGTCGCCCGGGACCGGAAGCAGCCCGTCCCAGTTCGGCCGGTTCGGGGTGTAGCCGGCCGGGAACCAGGCGATCGTGCCGCCCGCGTCGGCATAGACGTGGTTGAGCGAGGGCGCCCCCCAGCGCCGCGCCGCCGCGCGGTAATCGGGCAGCGTCGTCGCCCGCATGGTCGACAGGCTGGCGAGGTAGGCGGCCGAGCCCGGCTCGAACCACACCGAGCGCAACGCGAAGGCGCGGGTCCCGTCGGCGTGCAGGACCGGACCGTGGCGGGTGAAGCGCAGGCGCAGCGCCTGGTCCGGCGCGCCCTTCACGGCGACCGTCTCCTCGACGATCCGCATCGGCTCCCACTCGCCCTGATACAGGTAGCGGTCGGGATCGCCCGGCTTCGTCTCGTAGACGTAGACGTCCTCCTGGTCGGCGCCGAAGATCGTGATGGCGAAGGCGGCCTCGCCGTTATGTCCCATGCAGATCCCCGGCACCGCGGGCTCGCCGGCGCCGATCGCGTCGAAGCCCGGCGCGCTCAGGTGCACGAGGTAGCGCAGCGACGGCACGGCATGGGCGCGGTGGGGATCGCCCGCCAGGATCGGGCGGCCGGTCGCGGTGCGGCTGCCGGCGACCGCCCAGTTGTTCGACCCTTCCCAGGATGCGTCGCGCACGACCTCGCCGAGATCGGTGACGCTCGTCCACGCCTCGGCCTCGCCGAGGGTGGCGGCGAGGCGCTCGGGCGTGAACAGCACGCCGGCCGTGCCGAGCTTGAACAGGTCGAGCACCGCGAGGGGGATCGCCGACAGGTCGAGGTCGCCGGGATTGCCCGGCGCGATCCGCGGCTCGAGGTTCTTGCGCAGGAGGTCGGTCGCGTCGCCGCAGCGGGGGGCCACCTGGGCGCGCAGCACCTCCGATAGGGCGTTGCGCGTCAGGCCGTGGCTGCGGATGCGCACGACGTCCTCGGGCGCCCAGAATGCGGGCTCCGTGCCGAAGAGCCGGAACTCCTCCGGCAGCCGCTCCGGCTCGCGCCGGGTCAGCGCCACGTAGGCGTTGACGCCGCGGGTGAAGGCCTCGACGATCGCGCGGGCGTCCGGGGCGTAGCTCGTCCACTCGGCGGCCATGTCGCCGCGATAGAGGAAGGCGCGGGAGGCGCGGTCCTGTGCCAGGTAGCCGGGCCCGAAATCCGCCGCCAGCAACCCGAGCCCGCGCTTGCGCCACAGGTCGATCTGCCAGAGCCGGTCGCGGGCGGCGTTGAACCCCTGCAGGAAGAACAGGTCGTCGAGGCTCTCCGCCCGCAGGTGGCAGAGGCCCCAGGGATCGATCCGGATCTCGGCCGGCCGCGCCAGGCCCGCGGTCGCGATGACCTCCGGTGTCGTGTCGGTGTCGCTCATCGGGGCCCTCGTGGCGGCCGGGTGACTCGGCCGGGGAGGGATCCTACAGGCGGTAGCCCGATGGGATCACCCCCGGCCGAGCCGGATCCGCGCCGATCCGACGGCGGGCTGCCGCCGCAGGTCGCCAGCCGCCGCCCGGTCACCGCCGCGGCATCCGGGCCGGCCGTCAGCCGGCCTCCGCCCCGCCGACGGTCCGGGCGAGGAAGCGCACCGGGCGCTCCTCGGCGATCAGGGCGGGGAAGCCGGCCCGGAACCGTGCGAGGTGCGGGGTCTCGAGATGGGCGTCGAAGGCGGCGCGGTCGTCGTAGACCTCGTAGAACACCACCGCGAGCGGGTCGCTCTCGCTCACCGCGACGTCGAAGGCGCGGCAGCCGGGCTCGTGCGCCACCGAGGCGCGGGCGTCGTCGTGAGCGAGGTCGAGGAACGCGTCGAGGCAGCCGGGCCGCACCCGGAACTCGGCGATGACCACGAAGGGCCGGGAGGGGGACATGATGGACCCTGTCGAAGGGGAGCGCGCGGCGCCGGACGATCCGGCGCCGCCGGTGATCGGAGATCAGGCTGCCTTCGGGGTCGTCGCTTGCCGGGTCGTGTCCTCCATCTGGCGGCGCAGGGCCACCACGTCGAGGTCGTTGACGAGCTCGACGTCGTCGACGCTCACGATCTGGTCGCGGGCGACCGGGCGCTTGAGCTTGACGTTGTGGGCGAGACCGATCGGCAGGGCGCCGAGCGCGAGGCTCTTCGAGGCCGGAATCGCGTTTGCCCACACCGCATAGCCGCCCTCGCCGTCGAGCATCTCGCCGGGCTCGAGGTCGCGCTTGGCGGTGGCGACGGCGTCGCCGCGGAACTCCTTCGAGCAGCCGGTCGGCTCGTTGCGCAGCACCGCCGAGAGCACGCTGACGCTGGTCTCGAGCCCGATCATGTGGAAGGGCCGCCACATCGAGCCGTACCAGCCCGACGGATCGGTGAGCAGGCCGTACTGCTTGAAGCAGGCCCTGGTGTACTCGCTCGTCGCCTTGAAGGTGACGAACACGCCGTAGCGGATGTTGTTGAACACCTCGCGCCCGTCCGGCTCCTGGCTCGCCGCGATGTCGACGAGGCCCGAGCGCGGCAGCCTTCCGCCGTCGCTCACCGGGCGGAAGACCCGGGCGAGATCATGCAGGCCGGTCGGCGGAAAGGCGAGGCCGTCATCGGGGCAGTCGAGCCCGGTGCCGTTGGCGACCGCCGCCATCTCGATCGCCGCCTTGGTGCCGTCGGTGAAGGAGTTGTACATCTTCGGGTTGAAGTCGCCCTTCCGCACCTCCTCCTCGGTCCAGCCGAAGAAGCCCCAGACGGTGTCGGGGGTGGAGTAGCGGTAGCGCGGCTCGAAGTTCATGCCCTTGCCGGCCGAGGTCAGCTCGAAGCCGCAGGAGCGGGCCCAGTCGACCAGCTCGCAGATGATCGCCGGCTGGTCGCCATAGGCCATCGAGTAGACGACGCCCTGGCGCCGTGCCCGCTCGGCGAGCAGCGGGCCGCACAGCACGTCGGCCTCGACGTTGACCATCACGACGTGCTTGCGGGCGTCGATCGCCTGGATGGCGTGGCGGATGCCGGCGATCGGGTGGCCGGTCGCCTCAATGATGCACTCGATCTCGTCGCAGGCACTGAGCGCCCCGGCATCCTCGGTGATGAAGGTGCGGCCGCTCTTGACCGCGTCGCCCATCGAGGTCGCGCTGGTGCGCTCCTCCGGCCAGCCGACCCGGGCGAGGGAGGCGCGGGCGCGGCCGGCATCGAGGTCGGCGACGGCGACGACGTGCATCCCCTCGATGCGCTGGGCCTGGGCTAGCACCATCGAGCCGAACTTGCCGGCGCCGATCAGGCCGACGCGGACCGGGCGGCCGGACGAAGCGCGGGCGAGGAGCAGGGTGGAGAGGTTCATCGGTTTCCTCCAGCGGTCTTTCTTGCCGACCGGTCTCTCGCCGCCTGTCCTCGAGGGAAGGCGGGGCCGGTCTCGGCGCGACCCCGGCGGCGCGTGCGAGCGGCCCGGCGGGATCTGACGGCCGGAACGCTAGAAGCCGGCTCCGTGAAGGACAATCCAGATTTCCGAGGCGACCGTGAAGCTCCGCTAAAGGCTCGCGGCGTCGCGTTCCGCCGCCCACGCGTCGCGCTCGTGGCGAATCCAGTCGAGGAAGGCGCGGACCTTGCGGTGGCGCAGGTGGTCGGGCGGGCACGTCACCCACTGGGTGACGAGGGTGATCCGCGGGGGGGAGGCGAGCGGGCAGGTCAAGCGCCCGGCCCGCAGGTCGCCCCACATCATCAGGTCGCTCTCGAGCGCGATGCCGAGGCCGCCGGCGGCGGCGTCGATCGCCATGTGGGTGCGGTCGAACAGGAGCCGGCGCCAGCGCGCGGCCGGCCGGATCCCGGCGCGGGTGAACCAGTGCGGCCACTGCACCTGCGACTTCACCGAGTGGATCAGCAGGTGGCGGGAGAGATCCTCCGCCGCGAGGCTGCCGGGCGCGGCGAGGTCGGGGGCGCAGACCGGCCGGAAGCTCTCCTCCACCAGCCCCTCGGCGAACAGGCCGGGCCAGCCGCCGGTGCCGTGGCGGATCTCGATGTCGACGTTCTCCTTCTGGAACGCCGTCGGCTCGTTGGTGCCGTCGAGGCGCAGCTCGATGTCGGGATGGGCGGTGATGAAGCCGGAGAGCCGCGGCAGCAGCCACTTCGTCGACAGGCTCGGGGTCGCCCGCACGGTCAGCGTCGTCACCGAACGGAAGCCCTGGATGCGCTCGGTCGCCTCCGTGATCCGGTCGATCTCGGGCCCGATCATCTCGAAGTAGCGCTCGCCGGCCTCGGTCAGCACGATGGCGCGGCCGGCCTTGCCGATCAGCGCCGTGCCGAGGGCGAGTTCGAGGGACTGGACCTGCTGGCTCACCGCCGAGGGCGTGACGCCGAGATCCTCCGCCGCCCGGGTGATGCTGCCGGAGCGGGCGACGGCGTGGAAGACCGTGATGGCGCGGAGCGGGACCGACATGCAGACACTTTAGCCGCGCTACACGAAACCGCAAATAATCTGGATTGTCCTACATCGACGCGGTTCCTACTCTCGGCGACCAAGCGAGACGAGCCGCCCGGATGAAGCCGGGCTGTCCGATAAGGAAATGGCGCGGGATCCCCTCTCCCGTGTGGGAGAGGGGTAGGGGTGAGGGTGCTACGGTTCCGCAGAAGACGCGAACCGTGCCGCTGCCAGCACCACGCTCAGCGTTTCACACTGAAGCGTGTCACCCTCACCCCCGGCCCCTCTCCCACACGGGAGAGGGGAGACGCGCCTCTTCCTTCACCCGGACAGACCCTGCGGACAGAAACGGGCGCCGACCGGGAGGATGACGAGCGCCAAGACTCGCGCCTCCTCCGTCTCGACCCAAACGATGCCGCACCGCGGGTCCCGCGGATGACGGCGCGCCGGAGGAAACCCATGACGTCCACGCCCCAATCAGGACCGTCGCGCCGCCTGTTCCTGGCCGGCGCCGCCGCGATGCCGCTCGTCGCGATCCGCACGCAGCCGGCGCGCGCCGCCGAGTTCACCTACAAGCTCGCCACCGGCCAGTCCCTGACGCAGCCGATCAATGCCCGGCTCGACCAGGCCTGCCAGCGCATCCGCGAGGCCTCCGGCGGGCGGATGGAGCTGAAGTTCTTCCCCGCGAGCCAGCTCGGCTCCGACACCGACCTGATCACCCAGGTGCGCTCGGGCGGGATCGAGTTCCTCAACATCGCCGGTTCGGTGATCTCGACCGTGGCCTCGGGCGCGGCGATCACCAATGTCGGCTTCGCCTTCTCCGACTACGACCACGTCTGGCGCGGGGTCGACGGGCCGGTGGGCGAGTATGTCCGCACCCAGATCGAGAAGGCCGGCCTCATCGTCGCGGCGAAGGCCGCCGATAACGGCTTTCGCCAGATCACCTCGAACGCCAAGCCGATCAAGACGCCCGACGACCTCAAGGGCTACCGCATCCGCGTGCCGGTGGCGCCGATCTTCACCTCGCTGTTCTCCAGTCTCGGGGCGAGCCCGACCTCGATCAACTTCAACGAGCTCTACACCGCGCTGCAGACCCGGCTGGTCGACGGCGAGGAGAACGGGCTGGTGACGATCGAGGCCGGCAAGCTCTACGAGGTCCAGAAATATCTCACCGAGACCAACCACATCTGGGACCCCTTCTGGATCGTCGCCAACCGGCGCGCCTTCGGCAAGCTGCCCGGCCCGCTCCAGGAGATCGTCCGGCGCGAGCTCGACCGGGCGGCGATGGAGGAGCGCGAGGACGTCCAGCGCCTGACCGCCACGCTGAAAGGGCAGCTCACCGCCCGCGGCCTCACCTTCGAGACCGCCGACCGGCCGGCCTTCCGCAAGGGCCTGACCCAGGCCGGCTTCTACCGCGACTGGCGCGAGAAGTTCGGCCCAGAGGCGTGGAAGGCCCTCGAAGCCGTGACGGGGGATCTGGCATGAGCGCGGTGGCCGACCTCCACGCCCGGCCCGCGGCCCTTCCCGCCGACTGGCTCTCCTCGGCCGAGCGGGCCTTGCGCCTCGCCGTCGAGGTGCCGGCGGCGATCCTCGTCGCCGCCGAGGCGGTGATCCTGTTCGCCGGCATCGTCTCGCGGGCGATCGGCCACTCGATCATCTGGAGCGACGAGCTCGCCTCGATCCTGTTCCTGTGGCTCGCGATGCTCGGCAGCGTCGTGGCGGTGCAACGGGGCGAGCACATGCGGCTGACCTTCGTGGTCGGCGCGCTCTCGCCCCGGGCGCGAGCCTGGTGCGAGGCGCTGGCCATCGGGGCGGTCTTCGCCTTCCTGGCGCTCCTGATGCACGCGGCCTACGACTACACCGAGGACCAGTCCTTCGTGGAGACGCCGGCGCTCGGCTGGTCGGGCACGGTGCGGGCGCTCGCCGTGCCGGTCGGCTTCGTGCTGGCGCTGCTCTCCTGCGCCTTGCGCCTCGCCCGCCACCGCCCGGCCGACCTGATCGGGGTCGGCGCCGTGCTCCTCGGGATCGTCGCGCTCCTCGCCCTCGGGGCGCCCTGGCTCACGGCGATGGGCAACTGGGCGCTCCTCGTTTTCTTCGTCGGGCTGCTCGGGATCGGGATCCTGGCCGGCGTGCCGATCGCGTTCTCGTTCGCGCTCGCCACCTCCGCCTACCTGCTCACCACCACCTCGACGCCGCTCACCATCGTGGTCGGGCGGATGGACGAGGGGATGAGCAGCCTGATCCTGCTCGCCATCCCGCTCTTCGTGCTGCTCGGCCAGCTCGTCGACGCGACCGGGATGGCCCGGGTGATGGTGGCGTTCCTCGCCTCGCTGCTCGGCCACGTGCGGGCCGGCATGTCCTACGTGCTGCTCGGCGCGATGCTGCTGGTCTCGGGCATCTCCGGCTCGAAGACCGCCGACATGGCGGCGGTGGCCCCCGTCCTGTTTCCCGAGATGCGCAAGCGCGGGATGAAGGACGGCGAATTGCTCTCGATCCTCGCCGCCTCGGGGGCGATGAGCGAGACGATCCCGCCCTCGATCGTGCTGATCGCCATCGCCTCGGCGACCGGCGTGTCGATCGCCGCGCTGTTCACCGCCGGGATCCTGCCGGCCCTGGTCCTCGCCCTCGTGCTGGCGGCGGTGGCCCGCTACCGCGCCGGCAAGGAAGAGGACGCGGTCGTCATCCCGCGCGCGCCGGTCTCGGTGGTGAAGAAGACGCTGCTGATCGCCTTGCCGGCCCTGCTGCTGCCGTTCCTGATCCGCACCGCGGTGGTCGAGGGCATCGCGACGGCGACGGAGGTCTCGACCATCGGCATCGTCTACTCGCTGGTGCTCGGACTCGTGATCTATCGCGGCGGGTTGAAGCGGCGGGAGATCCTGCCGATGCTGGCGCGGACCGCCTCGCTGTCGGGGGCGATCCTGTTCATCGTCGGGGCGGCGAGCGCGATGGCCTGGGCGCTGACCCAATCGGGCTTCTCGCACGACCTCGCCCGGGCGATGGCGGCGGTGCCGGGCGGCAAGACCGGCTTCCTCCTGATCTCGGTCGTCGCCTTCATCGTGCTCGGCAGCCTGCTCGAAGGCATCCCGGCGATCGTGCTGTTCGGCCCGCTGCTCTTCCCGATCGCGCACCAGTTCGGGATCCACGAGGTGCATTACAGCATGATCGTGATCCTTGCGATGGGACTGGGGCTGTTCGCCCCGCCCTTCGGCCTCTGCTACTACGCCGCCTGCATCATCGGCGGGGTCGCACCGGAATCGGGGATGCGCCGGATCTGGATCTATCTCGGCGCGCTGTTCCTCGGGCTCCTGGTGCTCACCTTCGTGCCGTGGTTCTCGATCGGGTTCCTGTGATATCGTCTCCGCTTGTTCTGTTCCGGTTCAAATAGAGTGCGGGATCCCCTCTCCCGAGTGGGAGAGGGGTAGGGGCGATCGGAGATCGCGCGAGGGTGGCTCGGCTTCAGGACGATCCACTAAGCGTCGAGCTGCCAGCACGACGGTCCGAGTTTCTCACTGAAGCGTGTCACCCTCACCCCCGGCCCCTCTCCCACACGGGAGAGGGGAGGAGTGCTCAATCATTATCTGACCAGACTAAGCGAAAGTCGTATAAGGGAATGGTCTAGAAATTGTCTGACCGATCGGTGAAATCGGATGCTGCCGTGGGCAACCGTCGTTTGCCGAGCTGAGCCCGGCCGAGCCAGGTACACGACGGCGGCGTCAAGGCGCGGCCGGGTTCGCCGATCGACCGGTGAGGGAGCAGCCGGGCCGATCCGGCCGCTCCCCGGTGCCACGCCGCACCGTCCGGCCTCCGCAGCGCCGAAAGCGCGGTCGGTCAGCCGCAGATCCGGGTGTAGCCGCCCAACACCGCACTGAAGACCACGCGGCACTCGCCGTCATAGGCGCCGAGGCTCACGGGATAGCCGAAGCCCAGGCCGCCGAAGCGGTGCCGGTAGCCGCGGCCGTAGAAGCGTCCGCGGTAGCCGAACCCGCCATGCCCGAATCCGCGATGGCCGTAGCCGCCGCGATAGCCGAAGCCGCCGTGGTGGCCGAATCCGCCGCGCCCGAACCCACCATGCCCGAAGCCGCGGGCCTCGGCCTGGCCGGCACCGCCCACCACGGTCGCCAGGGCGAGGCCGGCCGCCATCATCATCGTCGTCGAGGTCGTCGTCATGGTCGTGTCTCCCTGTTGGGGTGACGCCACCCTGGATCAGTTTCCGCCGGCGATCCGTGATCCGGGTCACACAGGCTCGGCGCCGCGCCCGAGCCACACGTCGAGGGTCCGGGCGCGGCCGCGGATCGCGGTCGCCCGCCGCCGCTCGAACAGGGGGCCCGGCGTCGCGATCCCGGCGGCGGCCAGGAGGTCGGCGCTGACGGCGAGGCGGGCTCCCGCCTCGGAGGCGATCGCGAGCAGGCGGCTCGCGACGTTGACCGTGTCGCCCGTCGCGGTGACGTGCTGGTTGGTGTCGCTGCCGAGCCGCGAGAGGATCACCGGGCCGTAATGGGCGCCGATCCGCACGTCGAGGGTGCGCCCGGCACCGTCGAGCTCCGGGTCGGCCGCGATCCAGGCGGCGGTGCGCGCGACGAGGTCCGCGGCCGACGCGACGGCGCCAGCGGCCGCGGCGGGATCGGGATCGAGGGCGCCGAACACCACCATCGCCCCGTCGCCCATGAAGTTGACCACGAGGCCGCCGTGGCGGGCGGCGGTCTCGTCGACGAGGTCGTGGAACGATTTCAGCACCGCCCGGGTGCGGCCCGGCCCGAGGCGCTCGCTCTGGCGGGTGAAGCCGGAGAGGTCGATGAACAGGACCGGGATGTCCCGCGCGACCGGCTCGGCGAGGTAGCCCGGATCCCAGGCGAGGCGGTCGGCGAGCGCGGCGGGCTGCAGCCGGCGCAAGGTCGCCTCCGAGCGCGCCAGGCCGGCGGCCCGGCGGCGGTCGAGGAGCTGGCGCGCGACCGCCAGCGGCAGCACCGGGAGCCCGGCCGCCGCCAGCGGCAGGGCGGCGCTCCACCACGCACCGTGGGCGAAGGCGACGGCGCCGGCCGCGAGCCATCCTGCCAGGAGCAGGAGCGCGAGGAGGATGGCCGGGCCGGGCGGGGCGAGGGCGATCAGGAGCGCGGCGGCGGCAGCGACAACCACGCTTGCTGCAACATCGAGCCGGCGCACGCCGACGTCGCGCCGGAGCCCGTCGCCGGTCGTCAGCTGGCCGATCCCGGTCGCCAGGAGCTCGACGCCCGGCAGGACCGGATCGAAGGCGGTGGCGAAGGTGTCGCTCCCGCCGAGCGCGGTGACGCCGACCACGACGACGCGATCGGCGAGCGCGGAGGACGGCACCGTGCCGTCGAGGAGGCCGGCGGCGCTCATCGTCGGGATCGTGCGCCGCGGTCCGTAGGGGCGCAGGGGCAGGTGGCGGCCGAGGTCGAGCGGGCCGGTCCTGTCACCGATCCGGACGGCGTCCCGCTCGACGACCGGATCGTGCCCGGCCGCCAGGGCGGCGGCCCGCAGCACGAAGGCGGCGGCGACGCCCTCGCCCGTCCGCACGACGAGGGGCAGGTGGCGCGGCACGCCGGCGGCGTCCTCCGAGACGTTGACGACGCCCGACGCCGCCGCGCCGGCGATCACCTCGGTCGGCGCGTGCAGGGACGCGGCGACCGGGATGCCGTCCTCGCTCGAAACCCCCTCGAAGACGGCCGCCGCGGCCAGCACCGCCGGTACCCGGGCGAGGGCGGCGCCGAGCGCCCGGTCGGCATCCGGCTGGCGGCCGGCTTCCAGGAACAGGATGTCGACCGCCAGCACCCGCGGCCGGGCCGCCGCGATCCCGTCGATCAGCCGCGCCATCGTCGCGCGCGAGACCGGGAACCCGCCCTCGCGCCGCACGGTCTCGTCGTCGATGGCGACGATCACCACGCCGGGCGGCGGCGGGCGCGGGCCGGCGAGCCGCAGGCGCAGGTCGACGAGGGCCGATTCGACCCGGTCGAGGGGTGTCGCGCGGCCCGCGAGATGCAGCTGGGCGAGCCAGCCGCTCCAGGAGAGGGCGGCGGCGAGCGCGACGAGCGCGAAGAGCCGGTCCCTCCGGCGGCGCGGTCCCGGCCCGGCGGACGCCATCTAGCGCCCGAAGCGTTCCAGTAGCGCCCGGACGCGCTCCTGCGGCCAGCGCCGCACCGTGAGCGGGCCCTGCTCCGCGTCGACGTCGACGCCCTCGCCGGGGCCGAGCGTGACCGCGCTCTCCGGGGCCTGCCGCCGGGCGACGGCGACGCGTCCCCGCTCGACGAAGATCGAACTCCGTGCGGTGGTGACGTCGACGGCGTAGACCGTGCCGCGCACCGAGGCGATGGCGTGCGGCGTCAGGATCTGGAAGCCCTCCCGGCGCACGCGCCGGTTCGGCGGCAGGGTGACGAGGACCGCACGGCCGCCGAGCTCGGCGCCTTCCAGGTGTCCGTCGCCGTTGCGGTCGATCGGCCGCAGCCCGCTGCCCTGCTCGGTCTCGAGCACGAGCCCGTCGGCGCAGCGCAGCACGCGCAGGGGCGGATCGAACCGGGTCTCCTCGCGGCAGGGTGCCTGGGCCGCGGCGGCCCCGGCGACGAGGGTGAGGGCGAAGGCGCTCGCCGCGCGGGCGACGTGTCTCATGCGGTGAAACTCCTTCTCGCCATCCGTCAGACCCCCGACCGCGCGCCGAGGGCGGCCAGGCGCCGGGCGGTCTTCACGGTCACGCGCGAGCGGCCGAGATCGATGATGCCGGCGCGGCGCCAGTCCTGGAGGACGCGATTGACGCTCTCCCGGGCCGCGCCGACGAAGGCGGCGGGCTCGGTCTGCGTCACCTGGATCTCCGCGCCGTAATCCTCCGACAGCAGGGTGAGGCGCCGCGCCAACCGCGTGTCGAGCGGCAGCAGGGTGGCCTCCTCCATGCGCTCGCTCATCCAGCGCAGCCGTCCGCAGAGGAAACCGATGATCCGGACCGCCATCGCCGCGTCGCGGGTGAGGAGGCCGAGGAAGTCCCGCCGCTCGATGACGAACAGCTCGGTGGCGTCGAGCGCGACCGCCTCCGCCGTGCGCGGATGGCCGTCGAGGAGCGCGATCTCGCCGAACACGTCGCCCGGCCCCAGGAGGTTGAGCGTCACCGAGCGTCCGTCGGCGGTGCCGGTCGCGATGCGGACCTGGCCGCGGCGCAGGGCGTAGAGCGCGTCGCCCGGATCGCCCTTCTGGAACAGCACCTCGTGCCGCGCGAGGCTGCGCGTCCGGCAAAGGCCGGCGATGGCCGTGATCGCGTCCTCGCCCATCTCGGCGAAGAACGCGTTGGTGGCGAGCAGCCGGGCCAGCCCCTGCGGCGCGCTCATGACATCGCCTCCCGGCTCTCGGTCCAGCGCGCTTTATGGGCGTGCCGTCGATGTTAGTGCAAGCGGCGCCGCCAATGCCGGCGCCCGCCCTGTGCGACGTCGCACAGCGGCGGATCGCGCTCATCCGGGCTCGTCATCGCGTGGAGCGTCGTTCCGCCGGCTGCGATTGCAGGTAAGCGATGAGATCGGCCCGGTCCAACGGATCGGGGAGCCCCGCGATGGTCATGCGCGTGCCTGGGGCGACCTTCGCGGGGTCGGCGATCCAGCGGTCCATCGCCTCCGGCGTCCAGGTTCCCCCGACGGAGCGCAACGCCGCCGTGTAGCCGTAGCGCGGGCTGTTGCTCGCAACGGGCCGGCCCATCACGCCGAAGAGGTTGGGACCGTTGCGGTCGCCCGCGCCGGGGCCGATGGTGTGGCAGGCCGCGCACCGGGCGAAGAGGTGCCCGCCCCGGCGCGGATCCGCGACCCGCATCGCCGCCTCGAGGCTCGGACGCTCGCCGAGCGCGTGCCGCCGCTCCGCGCCGTCGTCGTCCGCACAGGCCGAGACCAGGAGCGGGACGAGCAGGACGACCCAGCGACGAACTCGTACTCCCCGACTCAACCGCGCCCCTCCGTCCCGCCATCCGCTCCGCGGACCGGCCATGCCCGAGTCGGGTGCGAATGGCGAGGCGTGATACGAAATCCGACTGGTTGCTTCAGGCGATCCTGCCGGATCGCTTTCGCAATGCGGATTTCGGCTTCGCTCAGGCGCCGCGCGGGCTTGTCATACCAAATCCGGAAGTGATCTTCCGGATTTGGTATGACCTCAATCCGGGTTCGAGAACACGCTGCCGCCGATGAAGGCCATCTCGCGGTCCGGGCGCGCCGGGTCGCCCTGCGAGCCGAAGGCGAAGAACAGGCGGCGGCTCCGTCCGTCCGGGCCGGCGAGGGTGAGCGTGTGGCGCTCCAGCGCGTAGCGCCCGCCCTCCGGTGCGCGCCGGCGGCCGATCGCCGAGCCGACCCCGGTGCTCGCCCCCGAATTCGTCGCCCCGAGCGAGCCGCCGCGGCCGTAGGTTCCGTCCTGGCGGAAGTCGTAGCGGTTCGAAACCGCGACCGTGACGTCGCCGCCCATCGCGCTGGTGCCGCCGCCCGACAGGCGCCGGTAGGCGCGCGCGATCGTCCGCTCGCCGGCCTCCGCCGGGAAGGCGCGGAAGAACGAGCCGTCCTGAAGCTTGTAATCCTGCGGCTTGCCGCCCTGGCCGGTCAGCCGGTAGGCGTCGCCCGCGCGGGTCCAGCGGCCGAACCGGCGCGGATGGGCCGCCCGCTCGGCCGCGAGATCGACGTCTTCGAGGGCGGCATCCGCGATCTCGTAGCTGGTGCCGTCGCGAAACAGGATCAGCGGCTCGTACTCGATCACCACCATGCCGCCGACCCCGACGCCGGTCGCGGCGCGGAAATACACCCCCTCGACCCCGGCCCAGTTCGCCGCGTGGCGCGGCTCGGCCGGCGGCTCCGGTTCGGCGGGTGCAGGAGTGGTGGGCGCAGGAGTGGTGGGAGACGCGGCCGCGGCGGCCGGTGCCTCCCGCGCCGGGCGCCGCGCGCCCTTGCCGACCAGCCCGTCGTCGGTGAGCACGACCGCCCGAAGCTTGGCCGGCGGAATGAAATCCTTCGACAGGCCGGCGAGGAAGGTCGGCAGCATCCCGAGCCGCTTCGCCGCCTGCCAGCCGGCATGGTGCAGCACGGCGCGCAGCTTCACCTGCTCGGCGAAGGCGGCGCGCGACGCGTCTTGCGACAGGGGGGGCTTGTCGGCGAGCGGCACCACCATCTGCCGCCGCACCGCCCGGAGCGCGGCGGCGCTCGGCTCGACCGTCGCGTCGTTGGCGACCATCCATTGCAGCGCGATGAAGGCGGTGAGCACGTCCCCGGCATCGCCCGCCCGAAGCTCAGTGCCGTCGAGGAAGCCCTGGAAGATCGCGTCGTAATCGTGACGGGCCATCTCCCGGGCGACCTCGGCGGCCGCGATCGGGTTCGTCGCGCGCAGCTCCCGGACGTGCCGCGCGACCGTCTCGGCGCGCAAGGCCGCCGAGGTGGCGAAGGGGAGGGCGGGGGCCTCGGCCGAGGGAGCGTCCGGCGCGTTGCCGCGGATCTGCGCCGGGAGCGGTGGGCCGCCAGCGTCCTGGGCGAGCGCTGCGGCGGACAGAAGCGTGATGAGGATGGCGACGAGCCGGGCGTTGAGGATCATGACGCGCTCCGCGCTCAGGCGACGAGGGATGGTCAGCGGCGCGGGCCCGCCGCGGCGCAGGTAGCGACCGGCAGCCGGTCGAGTCGGAAGAGCCGGTTCTGCGCATCGGGCGGCACGAAACGTCCGGCCCGGCCGCCCGGCGGGCATCCGGCATCCAGGCTGAAGCCCGCGCCTGCGGCCACGGCTCCGGGCTCCCGCGAGGCCGCATCGTCGTTGACGATCGCGAGGCGGCCGTCGGGCAGGGCTTGAAGCCCGAAATCGCCGGCGCAGCTCGCTGCCCGCCCGCAGCGCCGGATCCGGCCCCTTTCCTCCAGGCAGCCGATCTCGCCCTCGGACGAGGTGCCGTCGGAAAAGTCGATGCGCAGCGTCAGGGTCAGCTCGGGATCGATCCGGCCGGCGGCAGCGCGCATCCGGACCAGGTCGCGCGACGAGCCCGCGAGGCGAAGGCCGGTCACGACCTGGCCGGGATGGCGGGCGAGGTGGGCGGCGTCGTAGTGCCTCCCGTAGCAGGCCCCGGCCGGCGGGAAGGCGCGTTCGGCGACGACCTCGCCCGCCCGTGCGCCCATCGGCGCGAGGAGCGCGGCGAGACATCCCGCGGCGGCGAGCGCGAGACGACCCACCCGGCTCACGGCCACCACGCCCTGACGAGGGCCACGATCCCGGCGAGTGCCCCGCCGATCAGGGTGAGCGCCATGAACGGCAGGAGCGGGAGGACGAGCCAGCCCATCACCATCATGGCGTAGAGCGCGCCGCCGATGTCGATGCCGGCGACCCGGCAGGGAGTCGACCGTCCCTCGTTGACCTCGCACCCCGTCAGGCGGGCGATCGCCAGGGAGAGGAGAAGGAGCAGGAACGGCGTCCAGATGATCGCCACGCCGAGGAGGAGCATGAGCCGGGTCCCTCTGCGCCGGGGAAGAGGCCGGACGACGAGCCGGAGGAGAGGCCATGCGCTCACCGCCCTGTCCCGCCGCAGGTGCGCCAGGCTCGCTGATAGCCGGCATCGCCGGGCCGACCGTAGCACCAGCCCGCCGCGGTGAGCCGCCGATGGAGCGCCTCGCGCCGCTCGCAGGCCGCGAGCGTGGCGGGATCATCGCCGCGCCCGCCGCGGCAGGCGCCGTTGAGGGCGGTCCAGTCCCGCAGCACCGGCGCGACGCCGCCCGCCGGCCCCGCCGTCGCGGGGCCGAGCAGCATGACGGCGAGTAGGGGGAACCGGGGCACCACGCCCCGCCTCACCGCATCGCCACCGAGGTGGCGACCCGCTCGGCGCGGGCCAGCGCCTCCGCGCGGTCCGCCGGCGCGAGGCCCAGCACCCGCAGGTAGCCCGGCCCGTCGAAGCGGATCACCTGCGTGACCGCGACCGGGCGGCCGCTCTTCGCATCGGTGCCTGTCGCGCGCAGCCGCAGGAAGACGGCGCCGTCCCGGGTCGTCCGCTCCTCGTCGGTGATCGTCACGTCCTTGATCTCCCGGAAGGTGGCGAGCGCCTTGCGGGCGAAGGCACCCTCCTGGCCGGCGGGAATCGCGGCACGGCCCATCGCCGGGGCGACGACGACCAGCGGCTGCGCGCCGTCGGGATCGATGTCCTTCGGGCCTTCGGTGAGCATCAGGGCGTTGCCCATCAGCGTGCGCACCGGGCGGAAGCCCGCGAGGTCGCCGACGGTGTAGGGCAGGGCGGCCATCTGCTCGGTGAGGCTGCCGGGGGCCCGGAACGCGATCGTGGTCAGCGCCGCCTCGACCGCCGCGTCGGGCACCTGCGCCCGCGCAGCTTCCGGCACCTGCACGGTGACGAGGCCGGTGCCGGCCCCGCCCCGCACCACCGCGACCCACTTGGTGTAGCTCTGCCCGTTGGCGGCCTGGCGGCCGCGCAGCACCCGGCCCTCGCCGCCGGCGACGCTCAGGGCCGCGCCGGATCCCTGCGCCTCGAAGCCGGTGGCGCGCAGGGCGTCGGGCGTGAACTTCTCCACCAGCTGGCCGTAGGCTTCGGCCGGCATCTCGGTGATGAGGATCGAGGCGCCGGAGCGGTGCTCGAACCCGGCGAAGGCCTTCGATGGCGTCATGCCGGGCGGCGGCGCGAGGCCGACGGAGGCGGCGGGCGGGAAGACCGCCTCGGCGGCGAGGACCGGCGAGGCGCAGGCGAGCGGGCCGAGGACGGCCAGGGCCCGGGCGGCGGCGCGGAGGGCGGAGGTCATCGTGGTCATCGTGGATCTCCGGACGATCAGCGGGTCGCGACGCGGCTGAGCACGAAGGTGTTGCCGGAGAACTGGACCTGTCCCGGCGCGCTCATGTGCTCCAGCATCAGGCGCAGGTTGCGGCCGAGCCGGGCGGAATCGGAGCGGGTTTCGTACCAGTACTCGGCGGCGGATGCCCCGGCGCGCACCGGGCGGTGGTGCTCGTAGCAGCGGAAGGCCGCCATGTACTCCTCGGCCGCCTGGACCTCCTGGGCGGAGAAGCCGGTCATCCGCACCACGTAGGCCGTCGGCAGGCCGCCGCAGGCCTCGGCCCCGGGCGCGGCGGCCACCGCCGCGCCTGCGCCGGGCGCCGCGCCCGCTCCCGCGCCGGGCTCCGCCCCGCGGCGCGGCGCCACCACCCCGTCGAGCTTCGCGGTGAGCGCCGCCGCGACGTCGCCGGCGATGATTTTCGCCTCGCCGCCGACCCGCTCCAGCAGGCATTCACGGTCGCAGCCCTGCGGCAGCGGCGGCAATTGCACGCCCGCGACCTCGAAGGAGCCGAGGGACTGGCCGGTGCGCACGTTGAGGAGGCGGCCCGGAATCCTCACCTCCGGCCGCACGATGTCCGAATAGGCGGATTTCGAGGCCGAGGCGTAGATCTGGAACACCGCCACCACGTCGAGGGGCGGGTTCGAGACCGCCCTGGCGACCTCGATCAGCTCGGCGTCGCGCCGGCGCACCCGGTTGGGCTGGGTGAAGCCCATCGCCACCGCGGTCTCGTCGTAGACGTTGTAGCCGCGCAGGTTCATCGTCTCGGAGAGCTCGGCGATGACCCGCTGGAAGATGCGGTTGCCGCGCGGCACCGCATCCTCGTCGGCATCCTCGCCCATCACCACGACGTTGGGCTTGGGCTGGGCGAGCGCCGGGCCGGCGGCGAGCGCGAGGCCGAGGGAGAGCGCGGCGAGGCGCGCGGCGGCACGGATGGGCAGCATCGTGGTCCTCCTGAAGCGGGGATGTCGGTTCACTCGGAGCAGGGGCGCGGCGTCGGCGCCGCGGCGAAGTCGTCGAGGTCGAGGGCGACGCGCAGGCGCGGGTCGGTCAGAGCTGCGGCCATGGCTGCGGCCGGGGCTTCGTCGCAGGAGGCTTCGCCGAGGAAGCGCAGCGCGCCCTGGCGGGCGGGGGCGAGCAGGCTCACCTCGACCCGGCGGTTGACCCGCGACAGCGGCGCGGCCGGATCCCTTGGGCGGCTCGGGCCCCAGCCGTGCACGCGCAGGCGGGCGGGATCGAGGCCGTAGGTCTCGACGAGGTGGGTCCGCACCGCCCGCGCCCTGGCGAGCGACAGGCGCCGGTTATGGGCGGGCGCACCCGCCGCATCGGTGTGGCCGGCGATGAGGAAGCCGTGGCCGGCAAGCTCCCGCGAGGCCAGCGCCTGGCCCAGGGGCTCGAGCTGGATGCGCGCCTCCGGCGTCAGGCGGGCGCTGTCATAGGCGAAGAACACCGTGAGATCGACCGAGCGGGCCGCGACCCGGACCGACGGCCCGCCGTCGTCGGGGCTGAGCGCCCGCGTGGGGAGGCCCGGATTGCCGTCGGCGAAGGGGGCGAGCGAGCGGATGATCGCGGTGGCGGAGGGGTTGCGGGCCTGCGCCTCCGCCGGCCCGGCCTCGTCGACCCGCTCAGGGAGGCCCGGCGCCTCGGTCAGCGGGTTGGCGCGCGCCGTGCCACTGAGCGCGGCGGCGAGGCCGACGAGCAGGGCGAGGCAGGAGCGGCCGAGGCGCCGCTGCGCCGTGCGCCGCAACGCGCTCTCCTCCGGGGCGGCCGGCCGGGCGGGCCGCGCGTCGATCCTCTCCATGATGGCTCTCCTCGCGGGCGTTGCTTTTCGCCCCCACACCCCATGCCTGGACGAGCCAGAGCGGCTTTCGCCGCGCCGGCGGACGATTTTTCGCGACGAGGTCAGCGCCCGCGCAGGATCGCGTTCATCCCGGCCGGATCGAGGGGGCCGTCGGGCTTGAGCGGGACGGTTTTGGGTGGGTCGGTCTTGGGCGGGGTGGCCGGTGTCGGCTGCGGCGCCGGGTCGGCGGCGGCCGTGGCGGCGGGCGGCCGGCCCTGGCGGGCGGCGATCTCGGACAGGATGCGGCTGCGGCCGAGGATCGCCGAGAGGCGCGTCGCGGCGTTGAAGCTCGACGGATCCTTCGGATCGAGGCCGCCCTCCTTGTGGAGCGCCACGCCGGCCACCGAGGCGTCGTACATCAGCGAGCCGGAGGAGCCGCCGAGCGTGTCGCAGCGGTGGCGCAGGTCCGGGCCGCCGTCCTGCTCCTTGAGGGCGAAGCAGCGGAAGCGGCTCATCACCTTCGGCCGCCCGAGGGGGTGGTGGATGACCAGCATCGAGCGGTTGCCCGCCACCGCCTCGCCCGAGAGCCGGGCGGCGCCGTAGGTGGCGGTCGGGTTGCCGGCGGCGCGGGCGAGCGCGTAGTCGAGGCGCGCGTCGAACTCGACCGGCTTCGGGTCGATCTCGAACCGCCGCGAGCCCGCTCCGTCGAGGGTCAGGTAATCCATCAGGATCGAGGCCTTGACCGGGGTCAGGTCGCCCGATTGCGGCAGGCAGTGGTGGTTGGTCAGCACGTAGTCGCCCGGCAGCAGCGTGCCGGTGCAGGAGGCGCCGACCATCTGGCCTGTGCGGCCGTTCTTCAGCACGATGTCGACCCGGCCGATCGGGCGGGCGAGCGCCGCGAGACCGTCCTTCGGATCGAGCTCGGCGATCGGCTCGAAGGCGCCCTTGTTGCGGTCGACGTAAGCCGCCGCGTCGCCGGTCGTCTGCCGCAGCGGCAGCTGCGCGCGACCGTAATCCGCAGGATCGAAACCGACGCTCTGCGCCCGCGCAGGCTCAGCGGCGCCGAGCGCCAGGATCAGGCCGATGATTGTGCAAGTTTCCCCCTTGGTCGAGCGGCGTGTCCGGTGGCTTGTGGCCATCGCTGTCCTCCTCTCGGCGGCGGCTTTATGCCGTCTGCCGACGCGCAAGTCAAAGAAAGTCGTTCTCCGCCCGGATCAAGTCGTCACGGGACGAGGGCATGGGTGATCCGCCCGCCCGGATTCCGGACGCTCGTCGCGCCCTGATTGTCGACGACGTGGCCGGGAATGGTCGAGCCTGACGGGCCGACCTGGTCTCGAACGACCTGAACCGCGTAGACGAGGTTTCGCCGGCCGTTCTCGCGCAGGAAATAGGCCTCGGCGCCGTCGGTCAGGCGCGTCGGGGGGAGCGCGGCGGCGGCCAGTTCGGGACCGACCGCGACGCGCCCGCCGGGTGCGGCGGGACGGAAGGCTAGGCCGCACAGTTCCGGTGCGAGGCGGCTCGGCCGCAGCCGGTCGGGCGATTCGAGGGGGACCGGGCGCCGCGCGGGCGGATCGGCCCCGAAGGCGACGCGCCGGCACGACGAGCCCGCCGGGGCGGCCAGCTCCTCGACCACGACCGGGCTCACCGGTTCCGGGGCGGGCGCCGTGTCGGGGTGCGGCGCGACCGCGGCGGAGGTTGCGTCGGCTACGACCGGCCGGTCCGCTGCCGTGTGCGCGCGGAGCAGCGCGAATCCGGCGACGAAGGTCGCGGCGATCGAGACGGCGGCGAGCGCCAGGGGAAGGAGAGGGAGCCGGCGGACGGCTGGGACTGGCGCCGGCCGCGCCAGGGCCGCGAGCGCCCCCGGCACGTCCGTGCCCGGCAGGAACACCGGCGGCCGGGTCCGGCCGAGCGCGCGAAACGCCCGCTCGGCCTCGGCCCTCTCGGGCCCGCCGGGCAACAGCACCGCGAGTTCGGCCCGCTCGGCCGCGTCGAGCAGCGCCCGGGAGCGCGCGATCTTGTCGAGGAGCGCGTAATCGCCCGGCAGCACCGCGAGGTCGAGGTCGACCGCTCCCGTCGCCCACAGGACGAGGTCGGCCGCCTCCGGCTCGGACGTGAGGGTGTGGCCCTGCGCCACGAGGCCGTGGGCGAGGCAGACCGGCACCTCCCACGAGCGGCCGGCATCGAAGGAGCCCGAGAGCCGCAGCTCGTAGGGGCCCGCCTCCGCGAGGCGCGACAACGGCCCGCCGCCGGCCGCGAGCCGCGCGTAGTCGCCCGACCACGGCAGCGGCCGGTAATCGCCCGCCGCGAAGGCGGCGGAGGCCGGCAGGCCGGGGCGGGCCTTGAGGCTGCGCACGACCACCGGACCGCCGGTCGTCGGCACCACGATCAGGATCGAGATCGGGCTCATCCCGTCGCGGGCTCCGCCCCTTTCCCGGACGGCCGAGAGCCTGTTCGCCTTGTCAGGAGGGACCACGGAAAATCTTTTCGGTCCTCTCCGCGACCTCATCCTGAGGTGCGACCAACGGGGGCCTTGAAGGAGGCCTCCAGTGACCGCGACCGCCGCGATTTCTGAGAGACTGTTTGTCTGGCCTCCACAGATTGATCAAGCTCCACGTCATTCCGGGGCCGCGTAGCGGAGCCCGGAATCCAGAACCGCAGATGGTATAAGAGAAAGCTGACGCCTATCCGCCTCGTTCTGTACGACCTGAGCGTCTGGATTCCGGGCTCCGCTTCGCGGCCCCGGAATGACCCTGAGGGTTGAAGGAGAGTTGAGAAAGTCAAACAGGCTCCGAAACGAAACGGAAGGAGATTCCCGGAAGGGAAGGAGAGGCTTGCAGACTCACGACGGGCCCGGACAGATCCCGGCGTCCGACCGGCCCGACGACGTCCCCTCACAGCAGGAACACCGCGCAGGCCGGATCCCGCAGCATCGCGCCGAGCCGCGCCGCCTCCGGAACCTCTGGATCGAGGGCGACCACGATCGCGTCGTCGAGGGCTTGCGGCAAGTCGAGCCGGACGATCTCGTCGCCGAGCAGCGCCTCGATTGCCCGCAAGGCCCGCGCTTCCTCGCCCCGCAGCACCAGGAGCGGCGGCCCGTCCTCGCTCGCCGGCAGGATCTCGAGGGTGAAGGCGCCGACGCGCCGGATCGTGACCGCGCCGTCCGAGGCTGCGACTGCGAGCGGCGCGTGGGCGATGGCCTGCCCGGCGAGCAGCGCCCGGTAGCGCCGGGCGGTCGCGGGATCGGTGCGGATCGCCCGCACCACCGCGAGATCGACCGGCCCGTCCGCCGCGCGGATGGCGTAGGCCCAGAGCGCGGCGGCGCTCGGGCCGGTTTCCGCCTCGCGCGCGGGCCCGCTTCCCCGCATCAGCGCGCGGGCGGCGTGGATCTCGGCGAGCAGGCGCGCCTCGTCGCTCATGCGCCCGCCTCCGCCGCGTAGGCTTCGGCGAAGGTGCGGGCGAAGACGTCCCGGTCCGCCGCGAAGGCCGCGTCGAGCGGCCGGTGCCGGGCGAGGCTGTCGATGGCGCGAGCGAGCCGGCCCGCCTCCTCGGCGAGCCGCAGCAGCGCCGCATCCGCCGCCGCGAAACCCGCCGCGAGGCGCGCGGGATCGTCGAAGCCGGCGCGCCGCACCCGGCGGCTATCGGCGAGCGCCGCCGCGAGGGCGTCGCGCATCTCGGGCGCCAGGCCGTCGGCATCCGCCGGCACCCGGAGCGCCGCCGCGATCCGCAGCATGCGGTCGAGATGCGCCGTCAGCGCCTCGGCCCGGGCGGCGAGCGCCGGGTATGTCTCGGCTTCCGCGCAGGCGGTGCGCTCGGCGATGCTCGGTCCCCCGCTGCCCCGGCGCAGTCGGTTGGCGAGGCCCGACTGCACCCGCCCGAAGCTCGCCGCCCGCAGCGTCGTCAGCGGGCGGGTGCGGTGGAACGGCTCCAGGCGCAGGAACTCGGCGAGGTCGTCGCGCTCGGCTCCGGTCAGGATCTTCGGGCCCTCCGGCAGGCCGTCGAGCAGGGCGGCCAGCGCCTCTGCCGGCTCGGCCGCGGCGAGGTCCGCCAGCGAGGCGTCGAGCCGCTCCTCCCAGCCCTCGACCGCGTCGAGCGAGGCGGGCGCGGAGAGCTCCGCGAGGCCGCCGAGGAGCGCGGAAGCCGCCTCGAAGGTCACGAAATGCTCGGCCACCGTCCGGAAGCCCGGCCGCTCCCCCTCGCTCATCTCCGCGCGCCAGAAGGCGAGGATGTCGTCGTCGGTGAAGGCGCGCCGCCCGTCGAGGAAGCTGAGGATCGCCCGGAAGCGCCGTTCCAGCGGCGCGAGCGGCAGGTGCGCCTGGCGGTAGGCGGCGAGGTGGCGGGCGAGCCGCCGGCTGAACGCCGCCGCGCCCTCCGCGTCCGGCGCCGCGGCGAGGTCGCCGAGCCAGCCGGTGAGGGTGGGAAAATGCGAGAGGTCCTCCGCCGTCAGCACGAACTCGGCCAGCGCCAGGAGCCGCGCGAGCCCGGCCCAGGTGGTGCGCCAGCCCGACGCCCCGGTGAGCCCGCGGGCATCGACGGCGATAGCCGCCCCCGCGAAGCGCGCTTCCAGCCGGTCGGCCCGCGCCAGCCCGGGGTCGAGGGCGAGGGTGACGAGGTCGCGCCCGTCCCGGGCCTCAGTGAGCCCCGCCAGGGCGGCGAGCGCGTGGGCGAGGTCCCAGAGCGGCTTGTCGCGGTTCGGTCGCACCGCGCCGGCGACCACCCGGGCGAGCCAGGCGCGGTCCTCGCGCGAGAGGTCGCGGCCCTCGGCCACCGCGGCGAGGTCGGCCGCGCAACGCTCGTCGTATCCGCCGGTCATGCGCCCGCCTTCTTGCGCGTCATCCACCAGATACTCCGGGCCTGCTCGTCCGTCACCCCGCGGCTGTTCTCAGCGACCGACGATGCGGGCGGCGACCGTGCGCGACAGGATCTCGATCGGCCGCGCAGCCGCCTCGGCGCTGCCGGCGAGCACCCGGATCGTCAAGAGGTCGCCGCCGCGCAGGATGATGGCGGTCGCGCCCGCGCTCGACCCGACGCCGTAGCCCGTGACCCAGCCGACCGCCGGGGCCACCGACAGCCCGGACAGCCGGCAATCCGTTCGGCGTTCTCGGCAGAGCGCCTCCAGCTGCGCCATCGAGGTTTGCCCTGCGCGCACCCGCTCCTCGGTCCCGTCGGCCTGACGGCCGAGGAGCAGGTCGACCATCGGCGCGCCCTCGCAGGTCGTGCACATCAGGGTCAGCCGGTCGGGCGCGGCGCGCGACACGAAACCGATGCCCAACGCGGTGCCGGCTTCGCTCGCGACTGCGGTGAGGTCGCGGATCGCGAAGCCCTCGGCGCAGGCCGGTGCGGCGGCAAGGCAGAGGAGGGCGATGAAGAGGTTTCGCATGCGATCGTCCCCACGAAGCCCCATCACCGCACCACGATCCGCGCCGTCGCCTCGGTCACGCCCGGCACCGCTCGGATCTTCTCCACGAGGTCGAGCACCTCCGGCGGCTGGAGCAGGCGCGCCTCGGCCTCGCCGCCCGGGGCGGCGGCGAGCCAGCGCGCGGCGAGCTCCGGCGGCAGGCCGCCGGGGATGCCGAAGCAGGCGAAGAGATTCTCGAACGGCTCGCCGGCGACGATCTCGTCGAGGCCGTAGCCGCGGGGGTAGCGCCGCACGTCGCCGGGGCCGAGCGGATTCTGCGAGGCGGGATTGCCGCGCACCGGCAGCGCCACGAAGGCGGTCTCGTCCGCCGCCACCACCCAGCAATAGAGGGTCTGGCGCGCCCGCGACTCGATGCGCAGCTCCAGCCGCTGGCCGGCCGAGAACGGCGTGGCGGTCGCCGCGACCGCGAGCCGGCCGCCATCGGTGCGCGCGGTCGCCGCGAGGTGGTCGAGGAACGGGCGCGGGGTCGGGTCGCAGCCCAAACCCTCGACGGCGATGCGCCGCCGCCCGGTCGGCGCCAGCACCGCGCCGTCGCGCTGGAACTCCAGCTCCATCCAGGAGCGGCGCTCGCGGTCGGTGAGGAAGCGCCCGCGCGCCGTGACCGGGCCGGCGCAGGCGATACCGGGCGGGCGGCGGCGCACCTCGAGCCGCCCGCCCTTGAGGATGCGGTTGGCCGAGCGCGCCTCGGCGTCGAGGGCGATCAGCAGGCGATCGGTGAGCGCCCCGGCGCAGGTCGAGTGCCCGCCCTCGGCCTCGAACGGGCAGACCTCGACGGCAGTCGCGTTCGGCGCCGCCTGCCCGAAGGCCTTCACCGCCCGCTCCATCTCGGCATCGACGTCCGCGACGCCGGCGCCGACGCGGATCGGCACCGTCAGGGGCTCGCTCGTCGCCTTGCAGGCGGCGGAGCGGGTGATCGCCTGGAGCCGGAGCGACGCGGTCTCGCCGGCCCGGCGCGGCTCGACCAGGAACACGCTGGCATCGCCCGCGAAGGCGGAGCGGATCTGCGCCTCGGCCTCCGGGCCGGACAAGCCGGTCGTGCCCTCGCGCAGCGCCTTCACCCGCACCACGTCCGCGGCGGCCGCGAGCCGGACCCGTCCGGTCGCCTGGAGCCGGCTCTCGACCGCGAGCCGCACCTCTTCGGCCTGCTCGCGCGACCACGCGGTCTGGCCGGGCTCGGGGCCGATCACGGCGAGCGACAGATCGGGTCGTCCGGCGCAAGCCGCGACCGCATCGAGGAAGGGCGCGAGCGCCTCGGTGCCGGGATCGGCCCGGGCCGGCCAGGCCGCGAGGAGCCCGGCGAGCGACGCGGCGAGAAGGAGCCTCATTCCGCCTCGTTCGCCTTGGCATATTGGTCGAGGGCGCGCACGAAGACCGGGTTGAAGCGCCCGTCGAGCGCGCCCGGATAGTAATCGGCCTGCTTGATCGCGCGCTGCACGGTGCGGATCGTCTCCGGCTTCAGCTTCTGCGCCGCGGTGTCGGTGGCCGAGACCGAGGCGGCGCCGATCTCGCCGCGCTTGAGCGCCCGCAGCACCATGTCGGCGGCGCTCACCCCGGGGAAGTAGCGGGAGAAGCCGTTGTCGATCAGGGTCGCCATGGTCGCCATCGCGACGGGATCGCCCTTCTCGGCCGCCTTGCGGAAGAGGTCGAAGCCCTGACGCAGGTCCTTCGGGAAGCCGTAGGCGCCGGTGGCGTAGTGCGGCACGAGCTTGCTGATCGAGGCGACGTCGCCGCCCTCCACGGCACGCTTGTAGAGCGCCACCGCCTCGGCCTCGTTCTTCGGGACGCCGTTGCCGTATTCGAGCATCCGGGCCGCGTTGGCGAGCGCCACCACGTTGCCGGCCTCGCCGGCCTGGCGGTAGAGGCGCAGGGCCTCGGCTTGCGAGCGCTTCACGCCCTGGCCGTTCTCGTAGAGCGTCGCGAGGTTGTTCATCGCCGCCGTGCTGCCGGCCTTCGCCGCCTTGTCGTAGGCCCCGAAAGCCTCCTTCGACCGGTCGGCCCGGTCGTAGGCGCGGCCGAGCTGGTAGGCGAGGCGGCGCAGGGCGGGATAGGCGGCGGACGCCCCGCGGCAGGCCTCGATCGCGGACGCCGCCTCGATCCGGCCGTACTTCACGCCCGTCACGCCTTTCGGCCGGTCGGGATCGTCGGTGCCGGCCGCGAGCGCGTCGCAGGTCTTCACCCGCGGGTCGCCGTTCGGATCGGACCCGCCGAGATAGCCTTCCGCCAGGCCGCGATAGGCGCACACCTCGGTGCAGGTATCGAGATAGGCCTGGTACTGCCGCGCCGTGCCGTACTTCGCCCAGTTCTCCTGATCGATCGCCGCCGCGTCGCGCTGGCGCCCGGCGAGCAGCCGGTCCATCGCCTGGGGCCGGTAGGCGCAGACCTCGCCGCAGGTGCCGACATACGCCTCGAACGCCTCCCGCGTGCCCGCGCTCTCGGCCCGCCGCCACGCCGCCTCGTCGCGGACCGCCGCGACCCCCTTCGCCACCGCGTCGACCGGCAGGGAGGCCTTGAGCACGATCGGCGCGTCGTCGATCTCCGGCACCTGCTCGCGGCCGGATGTGCGCCGCGCCGCGTCCTCGACCTCACGCCGCAGGTAACCCTTCAGCTCGGCCCAGGACACCTGCCCGTCGCCGTCGCCGCCGCGGTCTCCTTGCCGGTCCTTCTGGTCGGCGAGGCCGGAGACGCCCATCAGGAAGCGACTGGTGAGGAGGCCGAGGCGGTTCGCCTCGTCCCAGTTCGCCGGCGTCGCGCCCGAGGTCGCAACCAGCCGCACGATCCCGCTCTCCGCCTTGGGCTTCGCCGGGGCGAAGCCGGGGGCGGAGACCGCGAGCAGGCTCTCGCCCTTCCGTCCGGTCTCGCCGGTGAAGCAGGCATCGACCATCACCACGAGCTGGCGCCCGGGTCCGATCTTTCGCTTCACGAGGTCGAGGTTGCGGTAGAGCGTCTCGAGGGCGTAGCCGCTCTCGCCCTGGTTCGGGTTGCCGTCCTCCGGCAGGAGGAAGGGCTGGCGGCTGGCGAGATCCGGCACGCCGTGACCCGAGTAATAGACGAAGACGTTCGAGCGTCCCTCGCGCACGCTGCGCCACAGCCGGCCGGATTGCGGGTTCCGCTCGGTGCCGAAGACCTGGTTGAACTCGTTCAACGTCGCGTCCTTCACGACGAAGACGTTCGCGTCGCGGTAGCCAAGGCGCTGCACGAGGTAGGACCGCATCGCCTCGGCGTCGTGATGCGCGTAATCGACCGGCACCGTCTGCTTGTAGCGGCTGTTGCCGATCACGACGGCGACCGAATCGGCGTTGTCGGCGAAGGCCGAGGCTTCGGGAGCTTGCACCTCGGGTGCCGCGCGGGCCGCGAGCGGGGCGAGGAGGCTTGCGGCCTGCAGCAGGAGGGCGAACCCGATGCGGGCGACGCGCCCCCGCACCGCCATGGCATTCGTCATGCGTGGTCTCCTTGCCCTTGGGCGGGAGGCGGCCTCCCGGTCTCGGCTCCTGCGATAGCCGGCATCCCGGCACGAGCGGCCGGAGCGTGGAGGCGAAAGCCGGCCGTTGCATGGCGTAGCGATCGTCGAAGTCGCGGTCGTCGGCGTCGCCAACGCTACCGAGCGATGAGCCCAAGCGCGAGGCTGAGGAGGGCGAGGTGGAGCGGCGAGAGGGTGGTCAGCATCGCGAGCGCCCTCAGCGCAGGTAGAGGCCACGCCCGCACCGGCGTACCCGCCGCGGCTCGATGTAGCCGGTGAGGCGGTTGAACACCTCGACGGTCTGGTAAACGCAATAGCGCCCCGAATCGCGGCCGTTGTAGTAGACGCCACCGTTGTCGAGATCGACACCGATGAATTCCTGGTTACCGCGGCTGCCCGATGAGTCATGGTCCTGGGCGAGAGCCGGGACCGTGCCGCAGAGCAGGCCGAGGACGGTGAGGATCGTGATCGTTCTCATGGCACATCTCCGATCGGGCGCTGTTCGCCCTCACCGAGGCCATGGGTCGGTCAGACCGGTTTTCGTGCGGAGGATGCGGCCGGGACGCGGATTTTTCTGGATTGCCGGTGAATGCCGCGGATCGGGCAGCTGCGGGGGAATGGCTCGGCTTCCGGGCCGTCTCTCACCGGTGGGCGTGACGGCAAAAAGCCCGCCAGCTTTCGCTGGCGGGCTTGTTCATGTGGTTGGTTGCGGGGACAGGATTTGAACCTGTGACCTTCAGGTTATGAGCCTGACGAGCTACCGGGCTGCTCCACCCCGCGCCAGGGTGTGTTCGCGAAGAGGGAAGGTGTGCGTGCTTGGCAGGTCTGGCGGTGACCGACTCTCCCGTGTCTTGAGACACAGTACCATAGGCGCTGGGGCGGTTAACGGCCGAGTTCGAGATGGGATCGGGTTTGCGATCACCCCGCTCTGACCACCAGACCGGCCAAGCACGTTCGTCCGGCAAGCATATTGTGTTGGTCTTCATCGTGTTGTGGT
>NZ_FPCB01000018.1:0-171304 GCF_900116815.1 Methylobacterium sp. 174MFSha1.1
ATCATCGGCAACAACAGGACCAGCACCTGACCAAGGTCAGGCTTGCCGGCCCAGACTGTCTCGAAGACGTTTCAGCGACCGGTCCGCGGGAGCGGCCGGCGCCGATGGGCTGGGGTATACGGGCCACTCCCGGACCCGTCAACCCCTCTGCGAAACTTTCGCGACAGGGGCCCTCCCCTCCCCGTCCGAGATCGGGACGGGCGCGGCGCAGAGCCAGTGCCGCATGGCGTCGAAGGTCCCGGTCGCTGCCGCGACGATGGTCTCCGGCCGGCCGCGCGCGGCCTCCTCGGCGAGCCGCTGGCGGAAGGCCTTCCACATCGCGCCGGTCTCGCGGCCGTGGGCCGCGTAGTAGCGGCAGCCTTCCTCCGCCGTGAGCCCGAGCTGGCGCCCGATATGCCTGGCAATCACCTGACCGCCGAGGGTCGAGCCTTCGAGGACGTAGAGGGCTCCGAAAGCCTCGTCCCGGTCGCGCGGCAGGGCGAGATGCGGGCGCGGCAGCGCCGCGATCGCCGCGTCGCCGAGGCCGAGGAACCGCAGGTCGGCGGCGAGATGCGCGAGCCGCCGGCGCGGATCGAGGAAGGCGTCGTCTTGGAGAACCGCCGCGAGGGCCGGCTCGAGTTCGGCGTGAAAGCCCCAGAACCGGGCGAGCAGAGCGCGGTAGCCGTCCCGGGTCGTGACACGGGTCTCCCAGGCCAGATCGCGCTCGATCGCCTCGTGCGCGGACTGCGTTTCCGCGCGCAGGCGCACCAGGATGTCGCTCACGCGGTGACCGTGAAGCAGGCGCCGGGGCGGTTCTCGACTTCGAGCCGGGCGTTGATCTGGTCGAGCATCGCCCGGACGAGCTTCATGCCGAGGCCGGTGCCCCGGGCCGGAGCGTCGGGCCAATCGATCGGCAGGCCTCGTCCGTCGTCGCAGACGGAGAGCCGGATCCGCCCCTCGGTCTCAGCCGACACGCAGACCGCGACGCGGCCGCCGGCCTCCGCGAAGGCGTACTTGAAGGCGTTGGTGATGAGCTCGGTCGCGATGAGCGAGAGCGCCACCGCCTTGCGGTAGGGGACCATCAGGCCGGGCTCGGCCTCGAGATCGACCGCGTGCCCCTCCCCCGCCATGCCGGCGAGGTCGGCGCAGAGATTCTCGATCGTCTGGCCGAGATCGACCTCCTCGACGCTCTCGGCCTGGTAGAGGCTGTCATGGACCCGCGCCACGCTCATCACCCGGGCCGCGGTCTCGGCGAAGGCCGCCTGCGAGGCCGGATCGGTCACCTGGCGGCGCTGCATCTGCAGGAAGGCCGAGACGATCTGGAGCGAGTTCTTGACCCGATGGTCGATCTCGCGGGTGAGCAGATCCTTCTGGGTGAGCAGGCGCTCCTTGTCGGCGAGGAGACCCGTCAGCTCGGTGATCTTGCGGCTCTGGCGCAGGACCACGCCCTCGACCGCCTGGGCCAGGGCCTCGGCGATGCCGACCTGCCAGGGCGCGAACGGCTCGGAGACACCGCGGCGCTCCTCGACCCAGCGCTCGAACGAGCGCCGGGGCAGCACCGCCACCGGTCCGCTGCCGGCGAGCACCGGCTTGCGCGGGTCGCCGCCCCAGGTGACGGTGCTCGGCATCTCGGGCCGGAACCACAGGAGCAGGTGGCGCCGCTCGGAATCGACGAAAACGGCCAGCAGGCCGCTGGCCGATTCGGCGTACGGCGCGCTCGGCGGGTGGGCGGCGGCGAATTCCGCCGTGGCGTAGCTGGCGCGGTCCGCCGGCAGGGTGGCGCGCAGCCAGGCGGCGATCGCCAGGATCGCGCCGGGCGGCGGGGTCTGGCCGAGTTGGCGAACCGCGCCGTCCGACACGGTCGCGGCGCCGCGGGCCTCGAACAGGTCGAGCAAAGTGTGGGCGTTCTCGGTCAGCGCGCTGACGAAATCGTCGGAGCGGGCGAGTTCGCGCACCAGCTCGCTCTCCAGCGCCAGATGGGCCTGCTGCTCCTGCCACAGGCGGCGGCTCTCCAGCTCGTAGACCCGCATCGCGAAGGCGTCGGCGAGCACGGTGGCGGCGGCGCGGGTCTCGGGCGTGACGTAGTGCGGCCGGCGGTGATGGCCGATCATCAGGCCCCAGAGCCGCCCCTCGACCAGGATCGAGATCGACATCGACCCGTTCACCCCGAGGTTGCGCTGGTACTCGAGGTGGATCGGCGACAGGCTGCGCGCCTGGGCGAAGGTGAGGTCGATGGGCGCGTTGGCGGAGGCGGGCGTCGCCACCAGGGGCACCGGCACGTAGTCGCGGTCGATGACGAAGCGGCTCTTCGCGCGGGTGTAGAGGGCGCGAGCCTGGGCCGGGATGTCGGAGGCCGGGAAGTGCAGGCCGAAGAGGCTGCGATTCCAGGCCGGGTCCTTGTCCTCGGCGATGGCCGCGCCGTTCCAGTCCGGATCGAAGCGGTAGACCAGGACGCAGTCGAAGCCGGTCAGCGCCCGGGTCTCGCGGGCCGCGACGGCGGCGGCGTCCTCCAGCGTGGCCGCGCCGCGCAGGCGGCTGATGGCGAGTTCGGTGTCGAGCTGGCTCGCCGAACGGAAATCCTCCGGATGGGCCGGCGCCAGCTCGAACTCGACGATGATCCGGTCGCCGTTGCGGTGGGCCGAGAGCTCGACCGGCAGGCCGTCGGCACCGGGCAGCCCGACCCGCTGGCGCACGAGGCGCCCAGGATCCACGCCGTCGCCCTGAAGGCTCTCGCGGATGCGGTCGGCGAGCCCGGTCCCGAGCAGGGCCGCGAGGTCGAGGCCGAGGGGATCCCGGTCCAGCACGTCGCGGACGTTGCCGCTGCAGGCGACCACGGTCAGGGTCTCGGGATCCGCCGCGATCAGGACGGCGTGGGGCTGGATCGCCCCGGGAATGTGGATCGGCTCCTGCTCGCACAGGCGCGGATCGACCGGCTCGGCCCGCACCCGCTGGTTGACCGCCGCCAGCACCGCCTCCCGGCTGTGCCCGTGCTCCAGCGGTTCCAGCGGCTCGGTGATGATCCAGTAGCGGTCTGGCGCCGCGGCTTGGCGCAAAGTGATCCGGACCTGCATCGGCCGCGGGTCGAAGCCGTAGACGAAGGAGAAGGTATGGTCGAGCCGGCCCCGGCGCACGCCCTCGCGGAAGCGTCCGTAGAAATGCGGCAGGTGGGTGCAGGGGGCGACGTCGGTGAAGAAGTTGCGGCCGATCATCCGCTCGGGCGCGCGGCCGGAGAACTGGCTCTCGGACCGGTTGTAGAGATGGATGACACCGCGGCCGTCGATCTGGATCACGCCTTGGCGCAGGCGGTCGAGGTCGAGCGGCGCGAGGGCGTCGAGATCGATCGTCGGGGCCATCGTTTGGTCGGGCAAGGTCACGGTGTATCCGGCGAATCGATGGCCCGGGAGGGCGGCGCCTCCGGCGACAGGTCCCGCACCTTAACGACTACCAACCCTGAACGGAACCGCAACGGGTGATTGCTCCGGGGATGCGCTGACGTTTCGTCACCGTGTACCGCCGGTCCGCTGGGTGATCGCCCTGACGGCGCTCTGCAGCCCTTCTTCCAGGGTCGGATGGTAGAAGGGCCGGTCGAGGAAGGTCGCGGCATTCCAGCCCTCCTGGACGGCGATCGCCGTCAGGTGGGCGAGGTGCTCGATCCCGGGTCCGATCATCGCGGCGCCGACGAGCCGGCCATCGGGCTCGGCATAGACCCGGATCAGGCCGGCGGCCCGGTCCATCGCCCGGGCACGGCCCTGATCGGCGAAGGACGTCTCGCCGATGATCCAGTCGCGCGCCGCCTCCGCGTCGAAGGCCCGGCCGACCGCCGCGACCTGCGGGTCGGTGAAGACCAGCGCGAAGGCCGGCCAGGGCGGCGGCGCCTCGACCTGGGGGAAGCGCGCGGCGTTGCCGCCGGCGATCCAGCCCTGGCGCTGGGCCTCATGGAGCACCGGATGCTCCTGGTTGGCGTCGCCGGCGATGAAGATCGGAGCGGTGCCGCACTGGAGGGTACGCGGGTTGAAGTCCGGCAGGCCGTCCTCGTCGCGGGCGATCCCGGCGGCGCTGAGGTCGAGGGCGTCGAGGTTGGGCGGACGCCCGGCGGCGGCGAGCACGCGCGCGAAGGTGCCGCTCTCTTGCCCGCCTGTCTCTTGCCCGCCTGGTTCCTGGCGCCAGGTCAGCCGCACTCCGTCGCCGGCGGCTTCGGCCGTCTCGACGGTGGCGCCGAGGCGGAGATCGAACTCGGCGCCGATCAACTCGGCGGCGCAGGCCGCAACCTTCGGATCGCGGGCGCCGCCGACGGCGCCGGCGGGATCGAGCAGGGTCACCCGAACGCCGAGGCGGGCCATGGCTTGCGCCAGTTCGAGCCCGACTGGCCCTGCGCCCAGGATCGCGAGGGTCTCGGGGAGCGACTCGATCTCGAACAGGGTGTCGGTGGTGAGGACGCGGTCTGCGACCGGCCGCAGGGGCGGCGGCAGGCTCGGGGTCGAGCCGGTGGCGATCACCACGGCGCCGGCGGTGATGCGGGTATGGTCGTCGACGAGGAGGGTGGTGGAATCGATGAATCGGGCGGTGCCGGCGATGCGCAGGTCCTGCGGGATGCGGTCGAGCCCCGCGAAAACCGAGGCGACGAAGTCGTCGCGCAAGGCGCGCACCCGCCGCATCACGGCCGCGCCGTCGACCCGGACCTCGCCGGTCGTGACACCGAACGGCGAGGCATTGCGCGCGTCGTGCGCGGCGCGGGCAGCCTCGATCAGGAGTTTCGAGGGCATGCATCCGACCCGGGCGCAGGTGGTGCCGCCGGGACCGCGCTCGATCAGCACCGCGCGGGCGCCCGCCTTGGCGGCCGCGGCCTGCGCCGCGATTCCCGCCGTGCCGGCCCCGATGACCGCCACGTCGCAGGCCAGCTCACGCATCGCTCACTTCCTCGGGCTGCCCGGCGCGGCAGGAGCGCGACGTCACGGGTGGGACCACCCGGCAACTTCGATCGCGAGCGATTCGTTCCCGTGCGTCAGGCCTTCGGCCCTTCCCCCTCCGCCAGCAGGCCGCCGACGAAGCCGGCGAGGCCGACCTGGCGCTCGCGGCGCAGGTGCTCGGCGGCGAGGATGGCCTCCAGGGTCTTGAACGAGCGGTCGAGGTCGTCGTTGACCAGTACGTAGTCGTATTCCGACCAGCGCTCGATCTCGGTGCGGGCGTTGAGCAGGCGGCGCTCGATCGTCTCGGCGGAATCCTCGGCGCGGCGCTCCAGCCGGCGGCGGAGCTCACGTAAGCTGGGCGGCAGGATGAAGATGGTGACGACGTCGTCACGGAGTTTGCCGCGCACCTGCCGGGTGCCCTGGTAGTCGATGTCGAAGATCATGTCGCGGCCGGCCGCGAGCGCCTTCTCCACCGGGCCCCGGGGGGTGCCGTAATAGTTGCCGTGCACCTCGGCCCATTCGAGCAGGTCATCGCGCTCGCGCAGGCGCTCGAAGGCGTCGCGGTCGATGAAGCGGTAGTGCTGGCCGTCGATCTCGGACGGCCGGCGCGCCCGGGTGGTGACCGAGACGGACAGTTCGAGGCCCCATTCGGGCCGCTGGGCCAGCGCCCGGGTGAGCGTGGTCTTGCCGGCCCCCGAGGGCGAGGAGAGGATCAGCACGAGGCCCCGGCGCGCCACCGGTGTGGTCAGGAGTTCGGAGCCCATGGTCGACACCATCGCGTTGCTTCACCCTTTCGCCGGAGCGGAACCGGCTCGCCGCCGAGGTCCCGTCCCGCGGCCCTCGCCCGGGACTCTCGCCCGGGATCCCCTCCAATGCCGCCCGTCCGGCGGGGGCGCAACCGGGAAGCGGCGACGGGGCGGGGACAAATCTCCGCTACTCGACGTTCTGGACCTGCTCGCGGAACTGCTCCACCACCGCCTTGAGGTCGAGGCCGATGCGGGAGAGCGACACGTCGTTGGCCTTGGCACAGAGCGTGTTGGCCTCGCGGCCGAGCTCCTGGGCCAGGAAGTCGAGCCGGCGCCCGACGGCACCGCCGGCGGCGAGGAGCTCGCGGGCGGCGGCGAGATGGGCGCGCAGGCGGTCGATCTCCTCGCGCACGTCGGCCCGCGCCGCGAGCAGCACCGCTTCCTGGTGCAGGCGCGCCGGATCGAAGCTGCCGGCCTCCATCAGGCTCGCGACCTGCGCCGCGAGGCGCGCCTTGACGGCCTCCGGCCGGCGGGCCGGGCAGGCCTCCGCCGCCTCGACGAGGTCGGCCATGGCGGCGAGCTGGCCGCCGACGATGCCGGCGAGCGCCCGCCCCTCCGCACGGCGGCCCTCCGCCAGGGCCTCGACCAGCCGGAGGGCGGCGGCCGCGAGGTCGCGCCGCAACGCCTCGTCGTCGGCCGCCTCCTCCTCGACCTCGACCACGCCCCGAATCCCCATGAGGCCGTCGACGGAGGGGAGCGTGATGCCGAGCGGCATCGGCACCCGGGTCACGGCCTCGGCGAGCGAGGCGAGCAGCGCCTCGTTGATGCGCACCCGCGGCGCGGCCTCCGCCCGCGACAGGGTGAGGGTGAGGTGGCAGGTGCCGCGGCCGAGGCGCTTCTGCACCAGGGCCCGGGCCTCCTCGCCGACGGCGTCGAGGCCGGCCGGGACCCGCACCCGGATCTCCAGCCCGCGGCCGTTGACGCTCTTGAGCTCCCAGGCCCAGTGCGCGGGACCGGTGGTTCCGGCTTCGCGGGCGAAGCCGGTCATGCTGGCGATGGGCATCGGGGCGCTCTGGACAGATTTTACAGGAGGAGCCGGGGGTTCAGCGAAGACCCGCGGCGGAACAGGGGCTGGGGCAGGCTTGCGGGTTACCGCGCCCCGGGCCCGGTCCTGGGCTGGGACAGGACCGGAACGGTCTTCGGCGAGTTCAGGTCGAAGGTCTTGTTGCGCAGGGGATCGCGGGCGGTCCCCTCCGAGGCGTCGAAGGCGCGCGAGCGGGTGCCCGGGTTCGCCTCCCCGCCGTCATAGGCCATCGGCGCGCCGGGCAGCGCGGTGCGCGGGGGCAGAGCGGAGGGATCGGCCTGCGGCGGCGGCTCGACCTTGTCGACGCCGACCTGCGAGGCCGGATCGGCCGCGGCCTTCGCCTTCTCGACCTGGCGCCAGCGGGCGACGTTGCGGTTATGGGCGTCCAGGGTCTCGGCGAAGACGTGGCCGCCGGTGCCGTCGGCGACGAAGAACAGGTCCTTCGTCCGCGAGGGGTTGGCCACCGCCTCGAGGGCCGCGCGGCCCGGATTGGCGATCGGGCCCGGCGGGAGTCCCTCGATCGCGTAGGTGTTGTAGGGCGTCACCCGGTCGATCTCGGAGCGCAGGATGCCGCGCCCGAGGGTGCCGCGCCCGCCGACGAGGCCGTACACGATGGTCGGATCGGATTGCAGCCGCATCCGCTTCTGCAGCCGGTTGACGAACACGCCGGCGACCCGCGGGCGCTCGTCGGCCCGGCCGGTCTCCTTCTCGACGATCGAGGCGAGGGTGACCATCTCCTGCGGCGTGCGCACCGGCACGTCGGGCGAGCGGCGGGCCCAGATCTGGTTCAGCACCTCGCGCTGCTTGGTGCGCATCAGGTTGAGGATCTTCTGGCGGGAATCGCCGCGCTCGAACTTGTAGGTCTCGGGCAGGAGCGAGCCCTCCGGCGGGGTTTCGTTGATGTCGCCGGTCAGGATGTCGTTGTCGTTGAGGCGGGCGACGATCTGCTCGCTCGTCAGGCCCTCCGGAATGGTGATGGCGTGCTGCACCGGGCGGCCCTGGACCAGCACGTCGAGGACGTCGTCGACGCTGGCATGGGCCTTGAAGTTGTATTCGCCGGCCTTGAGCGCGGCCTTCCGGCCGAACCGGGCGGTGAGCTCGAACAGCATCGGATGGGCGATCACGCCCTCGCGCTGGAGCAGGTCGGCCATCTCGCCGACGCTGGAGCGGGGCACCACCACGACCTTGTCGGCCTGGAGCGGGCCGGCCTCGTTGGTCTGGCGCTCCAGCACCACGAGGCCCAGGATGGCGCCGAGGCCGAGGATGACGAACAGGGTCAGGAAGCCGCTCACCGCCGAGAGCAGGCCGCCGCGCTCGCGCACGGGTTTCTCGGGCGGCGGCGGGGCCGCGGTGGGCTTGATGGCCTCGCTCGGGCTGCGCGGGGCGAGCCGGTTCGGCTGGCTGACCGGCTCCGGCGCGCTCGGCGCCGGGTCCTGCGTCTTCGATCTGCGAAACATGGCGGTCCTGTCGTGGCGCGTCCGCGGAGCCGGCCGGTGGACGCGCGTGCCGGCCCGATGGGCGGAAGAGCGACCGAGACCCTAGCAAGTTTTATGGCGAAATGGAGCCGGTGCGTGCCGGAGGCCACATGCGAGAAAGCCCCTCCGCGCGGGCAGGAGGGGCTTTCTCGATCGATCGGCGTTGTCCGGGGGGCGGTCGGCCGCTGCGGGCCGCCTATACCCGACGCAGGATCAGCGACGCGTTGGTGCCGCCGAAGCCGAAGGAGTTCGACAGGGCGATGTCGACCTTCCGCTTCTGCGCCTTGTGCGGCACGAGGTCGATCGCAGTCTCGACGGAGGGATTGTCGAGGTTGAGGGTCGGCGGCACGACGCCGTCGCGGATGGCGAGCACGGAGAAGATCGCCTCGATCGCGCCGGCGGCGCCGAGCAGGTGCCCGGTGGCGGACTTGGTCGAGGACATCGCCACGTCGGTGGCGTTGCCGAGCAGGCGCTCGACGGCCTTCAGCTCCAGCTCGTCGCCGAGCGGGGTCGAGGTGCCGTGGGCGTTGATGTAGTCGATCTCGGAGGGGGCGATGCCGGCGCGCTTCACCGCCGCGCTCATGCAGCGATAGGCGCCGTCGCCGTCCGGCGAGGGCGAGGTGATGTGGTAGGCGTCGCCCGAGAGGCCGTAGCCGATCACCTCGGCGTAGATCTTGGCGCCGCGGGCCTTGGCGTGCTCGTACTCCTCGAGCACCACCACGCCGGCGCCCTCGCCCATCACGAACCCGTCGCGGTCGCGGTCGTAGGGGCGGGAGGCGCGCTGCGGCTCGTCGTTGAAGCCGGTGGAGAGCGCCCGGCAGGCGGCGAAGCCCGCGAGCGAGAGCCGGTTGATCGGCGATTCGGCGCCGCCGGCCAGCATCACGTCGGCGTCGCCGAGCGCGACGAGGCGCGCCGCGTCGCCGATCGCGTGGGCGCCGGTGGAGCAGGCCGTCACCACGGCGTGGTTCGGGCCCTTGAGACCGTGGGCGATCGATACCTGGCCGGAGGCCAGGTTGATGATCCGGCCCGGGATGAAGAACGGCGAGATCCGCCGCGGCCCCTTCTCGAACAGCGTCACCGAGGCATCGTAGATGCCGCCGATGCCGCCGATGCCGGAGCCGATGAGGACGCCGGTGGCGCACTGATCCTCGTGCGAGGTCGGGTGCCAGTCGGCGTCGTCGAGCGCCTGGCCGGCCGCCGCCATCGCGTAGACGATGAAGGGGTCGACCTTGCGCTGCTCCTTGGCTTCCATCCAGCGATCGGGATTGAAGGTGCCGTCGCTGCCGTCGCCGAGGGGGATCGAGCAGGCGATCTTGCACGCCAGATCCGACACGTCGAAGGCCTCGACGCGGGCGGCACCGCTTTGCCCCTCGATGAGGCGGCTCCACGTGACGTCGACGCTGCTGCCCAGCGGCGACACCATTCCGAGGCCCGTGACGACGACTCGACGCATCGCGTTATCCCGACCCGATCCCATGACGGAAGCGTTTATCCTGTTAGCGGAGGATTGCGGCGATCAGCCGGCGTTCTTCTCGAGGAACTTGATCGCGTCGCCGACCGTCTGGATCGTCTCGGCGGCGTCGTCCGGGATCTCGACGTTGAACTCCTCCTCGAACGCCATCACCAGCTCGACGGTGTCGAGGCTGTCGGCGCCCAGATCGTCGATGAAGTTCGCGTTCGGGGTCACCTTCTCGGGCTCGACGCCCAGGTGATCGACGACGATCTTCTTCACCCGGTCCGCGATATCGCTCATCGTGTAGGTCCTTAAGTTACTGCTCGTGGAACTGTTCGGAGCCGCCGCGTGCGGGCGGAGCCCCGGGGAGAGTTCGTGATGCGGCCGGGCGTGCCGGTCGCGCATGTCGTGGAAAAGCCGCGGACGGCCGGTCCGTCAATCCCCTTGCACGGCCGGCGGGTGCTTAACACAGGGATTTAGCCCTGGCGAGGGCCGCTTCACCTCCGGTTAAGAAACCGTGACCCCCGCCTGGGGAATGCGGCGCAGCGCCACTAGAACATCGCCATGCCGCCGTTGACGTGCAAGGTGTGCCCGGTGACGTAGGCCGCCTCGTCGGAGGCGAGGTACACGGCCGCCGCGGCGATCTCGGCGCCCTCGCCGAGGCGGCCCATCGGCACCGTGGCGAGGATGCCCTCGCGCTGCTTGTCGTTCAGCACGTCGGTCATCGGCGAGGTGATGAAGCCCGGCGCGATGCAGTTGACGGTGATCTTGCGGCTCGCCACCTCGGCGGCGAGCGCCTTGGTGAGGCCGACGAGGCCGGCCTTGGCCGCCGCGTAGTTGCCCTGGCCGGCATTGCCGGTCGCGCCGATCACCGAGCCGACATTGACGATGCGGCCGTAGCGGCGCTTCATCATGCCCTTCACCGCCGCCCGCGACAGCCGGAAGGCCGCCGTCAGGTTCACGGCGATCACGCTGTCCCACTCCTCGTCCTTCATGCGCAGGAAGAGGTTGTCGCGGGTGATGCCGGCATTGTTGACGAGCACGTCGAGCCCGCCGAGCGCGGCCTCCGCGGCCGGGACCAGGGCCTCGACGGCCGCGGTGTCGGAGAGGTTGGCCTCCAGGACGTGGACGCGCTCGCCGAGCTCGGCCGCGAGCGCCTCCAGGGCCTCGCGCCGCGTGCCGGAGACCGCCACGTGGGCGCCCTGGGCGTGCAGGGCCCGGGCGATGGCGCCGCCGAGGCCGCCGGTGGCGCCGGTGACGAGGGCCTTGCGGCCGCTGAGGTCGAACATGCTGGTCACTTTCTCAGAGCGTGAAGGCCGCGACCTCGGCCGGGGTGCCGACCGGCGTGGCGGAGGTTCCCGCGGCGATGCGCTTGACGAGGCCCGACAGCACCTTGCCGGTGCCGATCTCGTAGAAGGCGTCGACGCCGGACGCCGCCATCGCGGCGACGCATTCGCGCCAGCGCACCGTGCCGGTGACCTGCGCGACGAGCGCGTCGCGGATCGCCGCCGGCTCGCTCATGGGGGCGGCGAGCACGTTCGCCATCACCGGGACCCTGGCGGGACGAAGGTCGACGGCGTCGAGCGCCGCGCGCATCGCCTCGGCGGCCGGCGCCATCAGGCTGCAATGGAAGGGCGCCGAGACGTTCAGCATCACCGCGCGCTTGGCTCCGCGCCCCTGCGCCAGCGCCACCGCCCGCTCGACCGCGGCGCGGGTCCCGGAGACCACCACCTGGCCGGCGCCGTTGTCGTTGGCGACATCACAGACTTCGGATTGTCCTGCCTCGCCCTGGCGCGCCTCGGCGGCGACCGCGGACGCCGCCTCGACGTCGAGGCCGAGAAGCGCCGCCATGGCGCCCGAGCCCACCGGCACCGCCTTCTGCATCGCCTCGCCGCGCAGGCGCAGCAGGCGCGCGGCGTCGGAGAGCGACAGGGAGCCGGCGGCGGCGAGCGCGCTGTACTCGCCCAGCGAGTGGCCGGCGACGAAGGCGACGTCGCGGGACAGATCGAGGCCGTACTCGGTTTCCAGAACCCGCAGGACGGCGATGCTGGACGCCATCAGGGCCGGCTGGGCGTTCGCCGTGAGGGTCAGCTCCTCGGCCGGGCCTTCGAACATCAGGCGCGAGAGGTTCTGGCCCAAGGCCTCGTCGACCTCGGCGAAGACCGCGCGGGCGGCGGCGTGATCCTGGGCCAGGGCGGAGCCCATGCCGACGGCCTGGCTGCCCTGGCCCGGAAAGATGAAGGCGCGCGACACGTGCGGGGTGCTTCCTGCCCTTGAGAGCTGCGACTGGCGGCTCGCGAGCCGCGGCATGCGGCTGCGGGACGCAGCGATTGGGCGGCGCCAGTCGCAGAGGCGCCGGCCATAGTCAAGCGTGGCCGGCGCGCAAAATTCGCAGGGTCTTCGCCGGCCTGCGCCGTCGGGTCAGGTTCCTCCGGTGTCAGGCCTCGTCGAAGAAATCGACCTCGCCGGTATCGAGGCTGTAGGCGGCGCCGACGATCCGGAGCTTCTTCTCGGCGAGCGGCGTCAGCAGTTCCGGCTCGGAGGCGGTGCGCAGGCGCCGCACCACCCGGCTGACATTCGCCCGCACGGCGTTCTCGACGAGGTCGCCGGGTTTGCCGCGCACGCCCAGCACCGCCGGGACGATCGGCTCGATCATCTGGCCGATGGCGCCGGGATAGACCGTGTTGTTCGTCACCACGTCCACCGCCGCCTCGACGGCGCCGCAGCGGCTGTGGCCCATCACCAGGACCAGCGGCACGCCGAGCTTGGCCACCGCGTACTCGATCGAGCCGAGCGCCGTCGTGTCGACGGTGTTGCCGGCGTTGCGCACGATGAACAATTCGCCCAGGCCGCGGCCGAACAGGATCTCGGGCGAGACGCGGGAATCCGAGCAGCTGACGAGGACGCAGAACGGCGTCTGGCCGAGCGCGATCTCGATGCGCCGCTCGCGGCCCTGCACCGACCGCACCGGGCTGTCGGTCTTGAACAGCCGGTTGCCCTCCTTCATCGCCTCGAGCGCCTGGTCGGGATTCAGGGTGGTGCGCTTCGTCGACGGCGCCGCGGCGCGGGCGAGGCCCGGCGGGAGCACCGCAGTGGCGGCGATGGCGGCGCCAAGCGTGCAGCCGCAGCCGAGCAGGTGGCGCCGGCTCAGACGGTTCGTCATCGGGTCGTCTCCTTCATCCGCGGCTCCGCCCGACCTGTCGGCCCGTGGCACCGGGCCGCCCGGCGGGACATGAGGGCCCGCCCGCCGTCGCGCAATCATCCAGAAACATTAAGCCTTGCCGATGCGGGACACGCGCGCCGCCACCGCATGCTTGTTGCAAAACGGCATCTCGTGTAGGGAGGCCGCTACTCCGAGATTTTCGTTTGACCAAGGAAGGGGTCGCGCATGGCTCGCGTCACCGTTGAGGACTGCATCGACAAGGTCGAGAACCGCTTCGAGCTGGTGCTCCTGGCCGGCCACCGCGCCCGCCTTCTCTCCTCCGGCGCCCCGCTCACCATCGACCGCGACCGCGACAAGAACCCGGTCGTGGCCCTGCGCGAGATCGCCGACGAGACCATCACGCCGGACGATCTCAAGGAGCAGCTGATCCACTCGCTGCAGAAATACGTCGAGGTCGACGAGCCGGAGGCCGAGACGGTGCCGCTGCTCTCCAGCTCGCCCGCCGCCGCCGCGGTGGCGCCGCAGGGCTCGGGCGACGGCGACGACATCACGTTCGACCGGATGAGCGAGGAGGACCTGCTGCGCGGCCTCGAGAACCTCGCGCCCCCGACCGAGACGGAAGAGGAAGGCGATTGAGCCTCCCCGGGAGGGCGGTCGCGCCCTCCCCCCAAAGATCCAATCCGATTCGAATCCGGTCGCCCGACCGGCGAGACCCGGCCGCGAGGCCGGGTTTTTTCGTGGCCTATTTCGCGCTGCGGCACGGAAGCGGCGCTGCCGCGGCGTTTAGGGGCTGGCGCGGCCGCCCGTTCGGCTCGATATTGACGGTCGGACCTCCACAAGCGTCGTCGGCGTTCAGCGCAACCGGATCACTCGGCACGCCGCGACGCCCCCGCGCCGGCCGCGAAGCCGGCGATTTCGTGCGCAAGGAGACCAACGGCGGATGATGCGCCAGTACGAGCTCGTCGAGCGGGTCAAGGCCTACAATCCCGGCGCCGACGAGGGGCTGCTGAACCGGGCCTACGTCTACGCGATGCGGGCGCACGGCACGCAGAAGCGCGCCTCGGGGGATCCCTTCTTCGCCCACCCGCTCGAGGTGGCGGCCATCCTCACGGATCTCCGGCTCGACGACGCCACCATCGTGGCGGCGGTGCTGCACGACACCGTCGAGGACACCGCCGCGACGCTGGACGAGATCAACCGGGTCTTCACCCCCGAGATCGGCAAGCTCGTCGACGGGCTGACCAAGATCAAGCGCTTGGACCTCGTCTCGAAGCGCGCCGCGCAGGGCGAGAACTTCCGCAAGCTCCTGCTCGCGATCGCCGCCGACGTCCGGGTGCTGCTGGTCAAGCTCGCCGACCGGCTGCACAACATGCGCACCCTGCAGCACATGCCGGCGGAGAAGCGCGCCCGCATCGCCCAGGAGACCCTCGACATCTACGCGCCGCTCGCCAGCCGCATGGGCATGCAGGAGTTGCGCGAGGAGCTGGAGGACCTCTCCTTCGTCAACCTCAAGCCCGACGTCTACGCGACGATCGCCAAGCGCCTCTCCGACCTCTCGGCCAAGTCCGAGCGGCTGGTCGAGAGCATCGAGCGCGACCTCGTCGCCAAGCTGGCGCATGCCGGCATCGCCGCCACCGTCAAGGGACGGCAGAAGCGGCCCTACTCGATCTGGAGCAAGATGGAGCGCAAGTCGGTCGCGTTCGAGCAGCTCTCCGACATCTTCGGCTTCCGGGTCATCGTCGACGAGGTCGACACCTGCTACCGGGCGCTGGGCGTCGTCCACACCACCTGGCCGATGGTGCCCGGGCGCTACAAGGACTATATCTCGACCCCGAAGCAGAACGATTACCGCTCGATCCACACCACGGTGATCGGGCCGAAGAGCCAGCGGGTCGAGCTCCAGATCCGCACCACCGAGATGGACGAGATCGGCGAATACGGCATCGCAGCGCATGCGCTCTACAAGGACGGCGCGCCGCACCTCGCGACCGAGAGCGGCGCCTACCAGTGGCTGCGCCGCACCATCGAGCTCCTCGCCGAGGGCGACAGCCCGGAGGAGTTCCTCGAGCACACCAAGCTCGAACTGTTCCAGGATCAGGTCTTCTGCTTCACCCCGAAGGGCCGGCTGATCGCCCTGCCGCGGGGCGCGACGCCGATCGATTTCGCCTACGCGGTCCATACCGATGTCGGCAACACCGCGGTCGGCGCCAAGATCAACGGCCGCATTGCCCCGCTCCTCACCGAGTTGCAGAACGGCGACGAGGTCGAGATCGCCCGGGCCGACGGCCAGATCCCGCCGGCGGCCTGGGAATCCCTTGTCGTCACCGGCAAGGCCCGCGCCGCGATCCGGCGGGCCACCCGCTCGGCGGTGCGCCGGCAATATGCGGGCCTCGGCCGCCAGATCCTCGACCGCGCCTTCGAACGCGCAGGCAAGAACTTCTCCGACGAGAAGCTCCGCGGCGCCCTCCCGCGGCTCGCCCGCCAATCGACAGAGGACGTGTTCGCGGCGGTGGGACGGGGCGAGATGTTCTCCGGCGACGTCGTGAAGGCGGTCTATCCCGACTACAAGGACGAGCGCCGGGGCGCCGCCGCGGCCCAGGCCGGCCCGGGCCAGCCCCGGCCGCACGTCAACGGCGCCGGCCGCCTGTCCCTCGACAAGGACCAGACGGTGCGCCTGACCTGGCCGGGCAAGGCTCCCGGCAAGGAGGGCCCCGCCAAGGACGGCGCCGCCGACGGGGCGGAGGAGGGCGCGATCCCGATCCGCGGCCTCGACCGCGACCTCCTGGTGCGCTTCGCCCCCGACGGCGGCGCGGTGCCGGGCGACCGGATCGTCGGCATCCTGACGCCGGGCGAGGGCGTGACCATCTACCCGATCCAGTCGCCGGCGCTCGCCGCCTTCGACAACGAGCCCGACCGCTGGCTCGACGTGCGCTGGGACGTGGACGGTGCCTCGAACCAGCGCTTCCCGGCGCGGCTGGCCCTGCAATCGATCAACGAGCCCGGCAGCTTCGCCCAGATCGCCCAGGTGATCGCCGACCACGACGGCAACATCGACAACATCTCGATGAAGCGCCGGACGCAGGACTTCACCGACGTCACCATCGATCTGGCGGTCTGGGACCTGAAGCACCTCAACGCCATCGTGTCGGAATTGCGGGCCAAGCGCGTAGTGAGCCGTGTCGACCGGGTGAACGGGTAAGGCGGTATTGCGCCGGGGCCGGGGCGCTGCCACAAGCCCCGGCTCAGTGACGCGCTGGAGCACCTCACGATCGCGCTGCGGTCGGGAGGTGTCCAGGTTTTTGATTGTCCCGCATCTTCTTCGACGAACCGGTATCCACTTCGTCGGAAAATGCGCTCGAACAACCACTGAAGGTGCCATGACCTCCGACGACGTCCTCGCCGAATTCCGCTCCGCCGGCGCCCTGCTGGAGGGCCATTTCGTGCTCTCCTCCGGGCTGCACAGCGCGGTGTTCCTGCAGAAGATGGCGATCTTCACCGATCCGGTCCGCACCGCGCGGGTCTGCGCCGCCCTGGCCGAGCGGATCACGGACCGGTACGGCCGGATCGACTACGTCGTCTCGCCGGCGGTCGGCGGCATCGTGCCGGGCTACGAGACCGCCCGGGCGCTCGGCGCCAAGGCGATCTTCGTCGAGCGCGACCCGGGCAAGCCCTTCACCCTGCGCCGGGGCTTCCAGATCCCGAAGGGCGCCCGCGCGGTGATGGTCGAGGACATCGTCACCACCGGCCTGTCCTCGCGCGAGTGCCTCGCGGCCCTGACGGAGGAGCCCGGCGAGGTGGTGGGCGCGGCCTGCCTGATCGACCGCTCCGGGGGCAAGGCCGATCTCGGCCTGCCGCTCGTCGCCCTCGTCACCCTCGACATCCCGAACTACCCCGCCGACCAGCTGCCGCCGGAACTCGCCGCGATCCCCGCGGTGAAACCCGGCAGCCGGGCCCTGCCGGGCGCCTGACGCTCCCTGATCCGTCCCCACCGCGCTGCCGCGCCGCCGCTTGACAGGCGCGGCAGCGCAGACTTAGCTGCGACCATTGCGGTCGCTATGCGGTGTGCGGCACCCGCGCTGATTGCCCCCGCCTGGATACTCAGGGGGCAGTTGCTTTGCTCATGGCGGCTTTTTTCGCAAGTGATTCTTTCCGTGCGGCCGTACTGCACGTCCAAGGATAAATGATGCCCAACCCCCCCCGCAGCGCCCTTTTTATCGACGGCGCCAACATCTATGCTACCACCAAAGCTCTCGGCTTCGACATCGATTATCGCAAGCTCCTCGCTGATTTTCGCGCCCGCGAGAACCTCGTCCGCGCCTTCTATTACACGGCACTGGTCGAGGATCAGGAATATTCCTCGATCCGCCCGCTGATCGACTGGCTCGACTACAACGGCTATCGCGTCGTGACCAAGCCGGTGAAGGAATTCACCGACTCGAGCGGCCGCCGCAAGATCAAGGGCAACATGGATATCGAGCTGACGATCGATGCCATGGAGCTCAGCCCCTATATCGACCACATGGTGCTGTTCTCCGGCGACGGCGATTTCCGGCCTCTGGTGGCGGCGATGCAGCGCCGCGGCGTGCGGGTGACCGTGGTCTCGACAGTGCAGACCCAGCCGCCGATGGTCGCCGACGAGCTACGTCGCCAGGCGGACGACTTCGTCGACATCGTGCAGCTGATCCCGCGCATCGGCCGCGACCAGGGCGACCGCCCCGCCCGCCCGCCCCGCTCCTTCGGGCCGGAAGGCGCGCGCGACGCGGCGCCGCGCGATCCCGCACCGCGCACCACCGTCAACCTCGAGAACCGGTACGGCATCCGCCAGCCCGACGAGGACGACGCCGAGGATTGATCCCGCCGCGGCGATCGGTCCACTCTCACGGCGGCCGGTCGGCCGCCGTGACCCGTTCGAGGCATGGGTCCTGATCGGAGTGGCGAGCCGTGGCGGATGAGCAGGCGACCGAGGATCGGCGAGAGGATGACCGGGCGGACAAGGAAAGCTGGTCCTGGTGGGATCTGCCGGACCTCGTCGAGATGACCGTGGGGGTCGCGCGCGGGATCTGGAGTCTCGGCGCGCTGATCGTCGGCCTGTTCCGGGATTAGGCGCGACGCCCGATCGTCAGCCGCCAGCCTGGGCCAGGGCTGCAAGGCCGCTCCGGGTCTCGACCGGCGCGGTCCATCCCAGCGCCTCCAGCCCCGCCGCCCGGGCGACGAGGGAGCCGCTCAGGCGCTCGCGCAACTCGCCCCGCCCGGTCAGCGCCAGGGCCGCATCGAGGAGGCCCTGCGGCACCGGCACCAGGCCCGGCCGGCGGCCGAGGCCGGTGCGCAAGGCCGCGATCATCTCCGGCACCCGCAGGGGCTCGGCCTCGGCCACGATCAGCGGCCGGCGCAAGGGGCCGGGCGCCCGCAGGACCGTGTCGACGGCATCGCTCAGGGATGCGACCGAGACCAGGGAGCGCCGCCCGGCGAGCCCCCCGAGAGGGAGCGGGTACGGCGCGGCGGCGAGCCGCATCAGCGCCGCCATGTTGCCCTTCTGGCCCGGCCCGTAGACCAGCACCGGCCGCAAAGAGACGTGATCGATGTCGATGTCCGCCAGCGCCTCCTCGGCGGCGAGCTTCGAGCGGCCGTAGGCGTCGGTCGGTGCCGGGGCGTCGGCCTCGGTGAGGGTGCCGGCGGCGGAAGGGCCGGATTGGGCCCGGATCGAGGACAGGAACACGAAGCGGCGCACCCGGGCCCGCGCCGCGGCTTGAGCGAGGCCGCGGGTCGCCTCGGTGTTGAAGGTCCGGTAATCGTCCTCCGGCGCGCCCGACATCGCGTGGGCGAGGCCGGCCGAGTGCACCACCGCGTCGGCGCCCGACAGGGCAGCCGCCATGTTCTGCGGCCGGGCGATGTCGCCCACCACCGCGCCGCTGATGCCCGGCGGCAAGTCCACCGGCCGGCGCAGCAACACCCGCACCCGGTAGCCCCGGGCGGCGAGGGCCGCCAGGAGGTGGCGGCCGATAAAGCCGGTCGAGCCGGTGAGGGCGACGAGGGGAGCGGTCATGCGGCGGCGTTCCGGATGGCGGGCAGGGCGAAGAGCCGGAGCAGGCCGGCGACGAGCCCGGCACCCAGCGCCAGGGCGAGGAGCGCCGTCGTCCAGCCCGGCACCGCCAGGGTCGCGGCGGCGAGGAGCGCCAGGGCGAGGTTGAGGACGAGGACCGCCCCGACCACGAAGGGCACGGAGCGGCCGTTGGTCGTGGCGCGCTGGTAGAAATGGCTGCGATGCGCCTGCCAGACCGGCTCGCCGGCGAGCGCCCGGCGGCCGAGGGTCAGGGTCGCGTCGGCGAGGTAGTAGAGCGGCAGCAGGATCGCGGCGGCGAGCCCGCCCTCGCCGGCCAGCCGGTAGAGCAGCCAGGCGACGACCAGCCCAATCGGCAGCGAGCCGACATCGCCGAGGAAGAGCTTCGCCACCGGCCGGTTGAACGGCGCGAAGCCGAGGAGTCCGCCCAGCAGCGCCGCCGCCGCCAGGGTCGCGTCCGTCGGCAGACGGCCGGCGAGGCCGAAGACCAGGAGCGCGCCAAGCACCGGCACCATCTCGGCCACCGTCATCCAGTCGAGCCCGTCCATGAAATTCGTGAGGTTGACGAACCACAGCCCGGCCAGGACCGCCAGCCCGCGCTCGAGCCAGAGCGGGAGGCCGGGCACCAGCTGTCCGCCCGCGGCGGTGAGGACCAATACCACGCAAACCGCCTGGAGCGGCAGGCGCACCCGCACCGGGAGCGGCCGGAGGTCGTCGACGGCGCCGACGGCGCCTAGGACGACCGCTCCCGTCGCGAGCGCCGCAACCTCGGCCCCGGGCACGCCTCCCAGCAGGACCATCGCTGCCAGCGCCGCCGCGACCACCGCGATGCCGCCGCCCTGCGGCGTCGGAATCCGGTGGCTGGAGCGGGCATTCGGACGCGCGAGGGCGTAGCGCTGGAGCAGCGGCCGCAACGCGATGATCAATCCGGACGAGAGGAGAGCGGCGAGGGGAACGGCGACGAGGGGGCTGAGTGGCATGCGGTGATGGGGGCGGGAGTGGCGCCCACCCCTACCCTACCGGCTCCGATGCGGCCAGACGCGCGGATCCTGCGCGGCGCTGAACTTGAACGGCGTCCGATCGGCCGCGCATAGACGGATTGAGGATTGAACGCCTCACGGCTCTTCCGAGCGGGAGAGGGAGCCGAAAATCGACGATTCCGCGGGAGGGCGGCGCGGGTTCACGACCGAGCACTCAGCGTCGAGCCGAGCAGCTCTGCGGCTCAGGGTCGTTGCGGCAACCGGGCCACCCTGCTCGATCGACGATCGCCACGACCCCTCTCCCGCACGGGCTGGCGGCGTCACCTCGACCCTGATGGTCAACTCATCGTAAACGTATCGCTTTCTCGATGGGCTTGCCCTCAGAGGCGAAGTTTCGATCAACCGCCCAGGGTGTGAAGGTCAGCGCCCGCGCACGTGCATCAGCCGGGCCTTGAGCCATGCCTTGCCGGCGTGCTGCCGGCGGGCCCGGGCGGCGATCCGCTCCGGCGACGGCCCGCCCGGCGGCGCGACCACGATCTCGGCGACGCGGGTGCGCTCGGGGTAGAGGTCGTCGAGCACCGCGCTTGCCAGCGTCGCCGAATCGAGTCGATCGGCGAAACGGGTCTCGTGCAGGGTCCGCACGATCTCGGCTTCCAGCAGCACGCCCGGGGCGAGGGCGCGCAGGTCCTCGTCGTAGGCGGTCTTGAGCAGGGTCGCGGTGCCGCCGCAGACCAGCGCGAGGCTCGCGGCGACCACCCGCCCGTCGAGGCGCAGGAGGTCGGCCCGCGCCGTCACCGGTCCGTCCCCGGCCCGGAAGAGGTCCCGGGCGAAACCCGCGGTCTCCGCCCGGCACGCGAGCGCGGTGCCGGCCCGCCCCTTCCAGCCGCGCCGCTCCAGGTCGAGGAAGGCCGCGACCGCGTCGGCGAGATCGCCGTCCGGCCCGACCGCCTCGAACGTGACGCTCCCGGCCTCGTCGAGGCGCCGGCGGCGGCGGCGCAGGTCCTTGAGCCGGCCCTTGTGGGGATGCTCCTTCAGGAAGGCGTCGTGGCTCGCGCGCCGGTCGAGCACCGGGCGCGCGAAGCCCGAGACCTCGGCGCGGCCCCAATCGTGGCGGGTGAGCGCGGCGAGAAGCGCCGCGTCCGCCGGCAGGAGCGGCCACCACCAGGCCAGCCCGAGGGCGCGCATGCCGGCGACGAGGCAATCCAGGGCCGGGGCGCCCGCGGACCCCGAGACCACCAGGGGTGCGGTCACGGTGAGGTAGGGCGACGCGAAGGGCCGGGCGACCCGGCCGAGGCCGAGGGGCCCGCGCCCGATCCGGTAGGGCAGCAGCGCCAGCAGGTCCGGGCCGGCGCGCACCGTGAGGCAGGGCAGATCCGCCGGGGCCAGCCCGTGGTCGCGATGCGCCTCCAGCACGCGGCGCGCGTAATCGGGCGTCGGCCCGGCGGCGCGGGCGACGAGGGCGTCCCAGGCCGCCGGTTCGCGGATCAAGGCCGCGAGCGTCGTGACCTCGCAGGCCGGAGCGGCGGCGAGCGTCGGGAACGGAAGCGCGTGCGCGTTCATCGGGCGAAGGCCGGCGTGAGGAGACCGAGGCGGCGACGGGCGAGGACAGCCAGGACGATGCCCCGCCCGGCGGTCACGAGGGCGGCGGCGAGCGCCGCGCCGGTCAGCCCCAGCGGCGGCACCAGCGCCAGGGTGAGGAGGATCGCCGCGGCGAGGAGCGCGACCGTGACGGCGGCGCAGGCGCGCTCGGCCCCCAGCATGGTCAGGAGGTCCTCGGCCGGCCCGCAGGCGGCGGCGAGGCCGTGGCCGGCGACGAGGAGGGCGAGGAGCGGCAGGGCCTCGCGGAAATGCGGCCCGAACAGGCCGAGCAGCAGCGGCCCCGCCGCCACGACGGCAAGCCCGGTCGCCAGGGTAGCGAGCAGCGTCAGCCGCGACCAGCGCCGGACCAGGGTCTCGAGCCCCGCCCGGTCGCCCCGCGCCTGCGCCTCGGCGAAACGCTGCGCGGTGACCGAGGAGGCGGCGTACTGGACGAAGACGACGAATTGCAGCAGCCGCGTCGCGGCGAAATAGGCGCCGACCTCCGCCGGCGGCAAGAGGAAGCCGAGGACCAGCACGTCGACGAAGTTGAACCCTGAGCCGGCGAGGTCGATCAGCGCCATCGGCAGGGCCGCCCGCAGCCAGTCGCGATAAGGGTAGAGGGCGCGGGCGGCGTGCCGCTCGGGCCCCAGGCGCCGCAGCAGGATCGCGGCCTGCCAGGCGAGCGACAGGGCGGTGGCGGCGAGCGTGCAGGCGACGGCGATCGCGGCCTCGGCCGGCGCGCCGAACCCGACCGCCGCCAGCATCGACGCCATGATCAGACCCTGGCGCAGGAGGTAGGGCGGCACGACCGCGAGCAGGGTCCAGTTGCGGCCTCGCGCCACGCCCTCGCAGAAATCCTGGAGCGCGAAGAGCGGCAGCACCAGGGCCGCCACGAGGAGCGCTCCGGAATAGTCACCGGAGACGAGGCCGGGGACGAGCCAGAGCAGGGCCGCGCCGCACCCCGCCAGGAGAGCGGCGGCGGCCAGCGAGAACACCGCCCCGAAGGCCATGAATCCACGCTCCGGCCCGGCGGCCCCTTGCGCGCGATAGGTCGGCAGGAAGCGGCAGGCGGCCTGCGACAGGCCCCAGGTCGAGGCGTGGCCGAGCAGAGCGGTCCAGACCCAGATCGTGGCGAAGATCCCGTATTCCTCGGCCCCCATCAGCCGGGCCATCAGCACCTGGGCCACGAAGGCGCAGGCGGCGGCCGCGATCCGCACGCCGAACACCGCGAGCGCGGTGCCGGCGCTCCCGCCCGCCTCCGCCTCGCCGATCGAAGCCCCGGCCGCCATCCCGCTGCTCCGTCCGCGCCGCGCGAGCTTCCTCGTGTAGCGGGTGGGGCTTGCGGGGGGGTTAAGCGGATCGGGTGAAACTGAAGGCTGGGCAGGCCGGAAGCACGCAACCGCAGCGCGTCCCGCTCATGTCCCGGCCTCGCCCCTCTCCCGGACGACTGGAGCGTCAGCGGAAGGAGATCCGGGATCCAGGGGAGAATTGCCGCGAAGCGGCTCAATCTTTGCAACGTTACAGCAGTTAGAGCCGCTTCGCGGCAAGTCCTTACGCTGGATCCCGGATCTCCTTCCACTTCGTTTCAGTCGTCCGGGAAAGGGGGAGCCTGAACAACACAGCCAGCGCAACACGATCTTGCATCCGCGACCGGCAGCATTCTAGAGCGCGATATCGATGCTCGCCGCCGTGCCCCTCTCGGCCTGGGCGTAGTCGATCTGCGCCCGCAGGTTCGACGCCATGGCGCGCACGATGCGCGAGCCGAGCCCCGTGCCGCGCGGGAGGCCGCTGCCCTGCCAGCCGACGCCGTCATCGGCGACCGTGAGGCGCAAGGTATCGCCGTCGCGGCGCGCGGTGATGCGGATCTCGCCGGTGACGCCCTCGGGATAGGCGTACTTGTAGGCGTTGGTGACGAGTTCGGTGACGATCACCCCGAGGGAGACCGCCTTGTCGGTCGCGACCTCGACCGGCTCGGCGTCGAGGAGGAGGCGGTGGCGCTGGCCGGTGGCGTTCATCGCCCCGTCGAGGTCCTCGACCAGGGTCGCCAGGTAGGCGTCGACCGCCACCACCCGCACGTCGTCGGAGGTGTAGAGGCGCCGGTGGATGCCGGCGATCGCGGTGATGCGGGTCTGGGTCTCCTCCAGCGCCGCGCGGGCGGAGGCGTCGGTGACGGTGTTGGCCTGCATCCGCACGAGCGCCGCCACCAGGGCGAGGCTGTTGGCCACCCGGTGATTGACCTCGCGCAGCAGGAGCTCGGCCCGGTCGCGGGCCTCGCGCACCTCGGCCTCGGCGCGCTCCTTCTCGCGCCGCGTGCGGTCCTGGAGCACCGCGGTCGCCACCGCCTCGGCGAGCAATTCGCGAAAATGACCCTGGAGGTCCTTCCAGACGTAGTCGACGGCGCCGGCCTTCAGTGCCGCCACGGCGACGCGGCTGTCCTCCGAGCCGGTGACGTAGATCACCGGCGGCGCCTCGGGCAGTGCGCGGATGCGCGGCAGGATGTCGAGGCCGGTCTCCATCGGCATGTGGTGGTCGAGGGCGACCACGTCGAAGCGCTCCCTCGCGATCAGCGCGAGGCCGGCCTCGCCGTCGGGGGCGTGCACCACCTCGCAGCCGCGCCCCGCCAGGGTGCGGGTGACCAGCCGCGCCAGCCCGGGATCGTCGTCGATGTAGAGCAGGCGGACCGGTTCGGTCACGGTCACGCGCTTTCCGGAACCTGCATCACCGAGAAGAACAGGCCGAGCTGGCGGATCGCGTTGGCGAAGCCCTCGTAGTTCACCGGCTTGGTGATGTAGACGTTGCAGCCGAGGTCGTAGCAGCGCTGGATCTCGCGCTGGTCGTCGGTGGTGGTGAGGATCACCACCGGCGAGCGGCGCAGGTGGGGGTTCGACTTCACCTTCTGCAGGATGTCGATGCCGGTCATGTCCGGCAGGTTGAGGTCGAGCAGGATCAGCAGCGGCCGGCCGGCATTGATCTCGCCGCTGCCGTCGGGCCCGAACAGGGCGGCGAGCGCCGAGGTCCCGTCCCGGAACGACTCGATGACGTTGTTGACGCCGGCCCGGCGGATGTTCCGCTCGATCAGCCGGGCGTGGCCCTCGTCATCCTCGATCATCACGATGTGTACGGCCGGCACCTGACAACTCCCCGTGGCGCAGAGCCCGGCTGGACCGGGACGCCTCTTCCTTGCTGAGCGCACCTGCGCCGACCGCGGGAGACAGGCTCCCATGATCCTCTCTCTAGACCATTTCCCTCGGGCTTGGACACGCGGCTGGCGTAGAAAACGCCGGGACCAGGTTAACCTGGCGTTGCACTCCCTCAACCCTGACGCAACGGCAGCGTCACGCGGAAGGTGGTGCCGGTCCCGAACGCGGAGGACAGGTCGATGCGCCCGCCGAGCGCCCGCACCAGGGTGCGGACATGGGCGAGCCCGATCCCCTCCCCCGGCCGGTCCTGCACGCCGGAGCGGCGGAAGAGCTCGAACACCCGGCCGTGGTCGCGGGGGTCGATGCCGCGGCCGTTGTCGGTCACCTGGAACTCCGCGAGCCCGTCCGAGACCGCGCCCGTGACCGCGATCCGCGGCGGCCGGTCCTTCGCCCGGTACTTGATCGCGTTGTCGATCAGGTTGCCGAAGATCTGCCCGACCGCGACCCGGTCGGCGACGATCTCCGGCAGGTCGCCGATCTCGATCACCGCACCCGCCGTGTCGGCCTGGTGGCGCTGGGCGTCGGCGAGTTCCCGGACCAGGGCGGTCATCGCCAGAGGCTCGGGCTGGAAGGTGCGCCGCCCCTCCCGCGACAGCTTCAGGATCGCGTTGATCAGGCCGTCCATCTTGGTGATCGCGGCCTTGATGAAGCTCACCGATTCCGAGAGGTCGGCATCGATCCGTTCCGCGTCCGGCCGGCCGGCGAGCGCGGCCCGGATGTCGTCCTGGCTCGCCTCGATCTCGCTCGTGAACCCCATGATGTTGACGAGCGGCGCCCTGAGGTCGTGGCTGACGATGTAGGCGTAGCGCTGGATCTCCTCGTTCGATTCGCGGAGCGCCGTCTCGGCGGCGCGCTGCTCGGAGATGTCGGAATGCACGCCGACCCATTCGCGGATCGTGCCGTCGGAATCGAGCACCGGCACCGCCTGGATCGCGAAGGTGCGAAACACCCCGTCGTGGCGGCGCACCCGGTGCTCGTGGGTGTAGCGGCGGCGCTCGGCCACCGCCTGGTTCCAGCCCTCGACGCTGGCGGCCCGGTCGTCCGGATGCACCGCCTCGGCCCAGCCGTAGCCGGCATATTGCTCCGGAGTCTGGCCGGTGAGCGCGGCCCAGGCCGGTTGGTCGCCGCTCATCCGGCCGGTGGCGTCGTTGGTCCAGAGCACGCCGCGCACCGCCTGGACGGCGGCCTCGAACCGGTCCTGCTCGCGCCGCACCGAGGCGAACAGGCGGGCATTGTCCATCGCCACCGCCGCCTGGCCGGCCAGGCCCTCGACCAGCGCCGCCTCGCGGGCGCCGAAGCGGTGCGGCTCGGGATGGCCGAACAGCAGCGCGCCGAGGGTGGCGCCGGTGCCGGAGACCACCGGCACTGCGAGGTAGCTACGCACCGGCAGGTGGCCCTTCGGCATGCCGCCGTGGCTGCCGTAGCGCGGATCCGCCGTCACATCCTCGCTCAGCACCACCCCGCCGGCGGCGAAGGTCTCGCTGAACAGGGTGGTCGCCCGCGGCAGGCCGAACCGGGTGAAGGCCTCCCGCGGCGCACCGGTGAGGCTGAGGAGCTGCCAGTGCTCGGGGCCCTCGGGACCCTCCGGCACCCGCTCGAACAGGGCGCCGTAGGCCGCCCCCGTCAGGTGGGTGGCGGCCTCCACCACCGTGTCGCCGAGGCGCTGGCGGTCGAGCTCGCTCGACAGGGCCGTGCCGAGGCGGTTCAGCACCTCGAGGCGCTGGGTCTCGGCGCGCAGGGCCGCGGCGGCCTTGGCACGCTCGGCCGCCCGCTCGCGCTGGCGCTGGGCGGCGCCCGCGATCTCGGCGCTCACCGCGGCGACCTCCGCCGGCACGCCCGCGAGCACGGGCGTCGCGCGGCCGAGGCCGAGCGCCTCCGCCTGGTCGCGCAGGGCCTGGAGCGGCGCCGCGATGCCGCGGGCGAAGGCGAAAGCGAGGAGCGCCGCGACGGCTGCCAGCATCCCGCCGAGCCCGGCGAACCAGACGAGCGACGCCCGGACCGGCGCCGCCAGCGCCTCCTCCGGCACGCCCACGGCGACGCGCCAGTCCGGCACGCCGGCTCGCGCATAGGCGACGAAGAACGGGTCGCCCTCGAGCGAGGTGCCGCGCCAGCTGCCCTCCGGGCCGTTGGCCGCGCGCAGCTCGTCGGGGGCCTGCGTGCCGGTGAAGCGCTCCGGCGCCCGGGTGCGGGTGAGCACCCTCTGGTCGCGGTCGATCACCGTCAGCACCCAGGCCTTCGGCACGCCGCCGGAGGCGAGCACGTCGCGGATCCGCGAGGTTGGCAGGGAGAAGGACAGGAGGTAGAGCACCGCGTCGCCACCCCGGCGCACCACCGGCACCGTCACCCGGAAGCGACCGTCGATCACGCCCGAGACCGCCGGGCGGCCGTTCAGCGCGCTCGCATCCGCCGCGTCGAGGCGTTCCGCCATCGGCTCGGCGCCGAGGTCGATCAGCCGCCGCCCGTCGGGGTCGCGCAGGGTCGCCGGCAGCCCGCTGCGGCGATAGAGTTCCTGCATCTGCTCGCGGAAGGCCGTGACGTCGCCGCGCTGGAGCGCGTTCGACAGGCTCAGGGCCTCGAGCGTCGCGATCAGGCTCGCGACCTCGCGGTCGACCGCCGCCGCCTCCATCCGGGCGCGGCCGAGCGCGTCGGCCTCCAGGCGCTCGCGGGCGGCGCCGGCGAACTGCCACAACACCACGCCGCCGAAGATCAGGATCGGCACCGCCAGGCCGAGGGCGAAGACGACGAGGCGGCGCACGATGGAGCCGGGACGCGACCGTCCCGGCGCGAGTGTCGGGGCAGGCCCCGGCGGGGCTGCTTGGGCCTGCATCAGCATGAAATGGGGTCCTACTCGCCGGGCTCGACGTAGAGCCTCCCGCCAGCGCCTAAGAATTCCGCCGATTTTTGGGCCATGCCGGCCGCCCGGGCCGCTTCGCCGAGCGGTGTGGCCTCGTTGACCACGGCGCTCGCCGCCTCCATCGCCAGCACCTCGGCGCGCAGGTCCTGGGTGATCTTCATCGAGCAGAATTTCGGGCCGCACATCGAGCAGAAATGCGCAACCTTGTGGGCGTCCTTCGGCAGGGTCTCGTCGTGGTAGGCGCGCGCGGTGTCCGGATCGAGGGAGAGGTTGAACTGGTCCTCCCAGCGGAAGTCGAACCGGGCCCGGGACAGGGCGTCGTCGCGCAGTTGCGCGGCCGGGTGGCCCTTGGCGAGGTCGGCGGCATGCGCGGCGATCCGGTAGGTGATGACGCCGGTCTTGACGTCGTCGCGGTTCGGCAGGCCGAGATGCTCCTTGGGCGTCACGTAGCAGAGCATCGCGGTCCCGAACCAGCCAATCATCGCCGCGCCGATGCCCGACGTGATGTGGTCGTAGCCCGGCGCCACGTCGGTGGTGAGCGGGCCGAGGGTGTAGAACGGCGCCTCGCCGCACTCGGCCAGCTGCTTCTCCATGTTGACCTTGATCTTGTGCATCGGCACGTGGCCGGGGCCCTCGATCATCACCTGGCAGCCCTTGGCATGGGCGACCTTGGTGAGTTCGCCCAGGGTCTCCAGCTCGGCGAATTGCGCCGCGTCGTTGGCGTCCGCGATCGAGCCCGGACGCAGGCCGTCGCCGAGCGAGAACGACACGTCGTAGGCCCGGCAGATGTCGCAGATCTCCTCGAACCGCTCGTAGAGAAACGATTCCCGGTGCCCGGCGAGGCACCAGCGCGCCATGATCGAGCCGCCGCGCGAGACGATGCCGGTGACGCGGCGCGCCGTGAGCGGCACGTGCGCGAGGCGGAGGCCGGCATGGATGGTGAAGTAGTCCACCCCCTGCTCGGCCTGCTCGATCAGGGTGTCCTTGAACACCTCCCAGTCGAGCTTGAGCGGGTCGCCGCCGACCTTCTCCAGCGCCTGGTAGATCGGCACCGTGCCGATCGGGACGGGGGCGTTGCGCAGGATCCAGCCGCGGATGTTGTGGATGTTGCGTCCGGTCGACAGGTCCATCACCGTGTCGGCGCCCCAGCGGATCGCCCACACCATCTTCTCGACCTCGTCCGCCGCCGAGGAGGTCACGGCCGAGTTGCCGATATTGGCGTTGACCTTGACGAGGAAGTTGCGGCCGATCGCCATCGGCTCGAGTTCGGTGTGGTTGATATTGGCCGGGATGATCGCCCGCCCGCGCGCCACCTCGTCGCGCACGAAGTCCGGCGTGATGAAGGGCGGGATCGCTGCCCCGAAGCTCTCGCCGTCGGCGAGCTTCCCCTCGGCCCCCGCCAGCATCGCCTCGCGGCACAGGTTCTCCCGATGGGCTACGTAGATCATCTCCTCGGTGACGATCCCGGCGCGGGCGAACTCATATTGCGTGACGCGCTCGCCGGGAGCGCCCCGGCGGATGGTGCGGGCGGCCGGGCACGGCGCCACCAGCCTGTCCTCGCTCGCGAATCCGTTGTCCTCCGGCCGCACCGCCCGGGGGGCGACCGGCGCGTAGCCGCGGCCTTCGATCCAGGACTTGCGGATCTCGGGCAGCCCGGCCGCAAGGTCAATGCGCGCATCCGTCTCGGTGTAGGGGCCGGAGGGGTCGTAGACCCGCACCGGGGCCTCGCCGGGATCGGAGAGCGCGATGGCGCGGTAGGGCACGCGGAGGTCGGGACGGTCCCTCGGCGAGGCATAGGCCTTCGCCGAGCCGGTGACCGGCCCGGTGGTGACGCGCGTCGGCGATCCTGCGGCGAGGATGGGTGCGTTCATGGATCTCTCCCGGGGAGACGATCCGGCCTCGAGGCGCGAGGACGCACGGGTCACGTCGGTCATGGCAGGTTCCCGTCCCTCCGCCGGTACGAACCGGATCAGGTTCAAGGGTCAGGACGCACGCTCGTCCAATCTCAGCCCCAGATGGCGGGGCTCCCCTCGGTAACGGGGGGACTGTCGGGTGGGGAACGGGGTTTGTCAATCGGGGGCCGCGAGGGGGTGCTGCGGCATCCCGGCCCCTGTCTTGAAACGCACGGACGCCGCGACCCAGATACGGAGGACAATCCTCACCGCTCGGGAGCTTGCCTTGGGACGCCGTGACCGGCGCTGGCGCGACGACGACCCCTCCACCCACGGCCCGGCCACGCGCGAACCGGTGGTCTGCCCGCTCTGCGAGCGGCCGATCCCGCGCGACGCCCGCCAGAGCAAGCATCACCTGACCCCGAAGCTGAAGGGCGGCACCCACGGCGAGACGGTGCAGCTGCACCAGATCTGCCACTCGGCGATCCATGCCCGCCACAGCGAGGCAGAGCTGGCGCGCCGCCTCAGCGACGTCGAGAGCCTGCGGGCCGAGCCGGAGATCGCCCGCTTCCTCGACTGGATCCGCACCAAGCCGGACGACTTCCACACCGCGACGCGCATGACCAGGACGCGGCGGGACTCGAAGCGGAGTTATCGGTAGCGGCCATTTCTGGCAGATGAGAACGCGTCCGCTTCCCGCGACGGGCGGTGCAAGCTCCGTCGTCATTCCGGGCTCCGCTGCGCGGCCCCGGAATGACTCAGAGGACTTCAACATCGTCGAGAGGGCCAACAAGCGTCAGAGCACGCCGGGTGGAAGCTACTCAGGACAGTAAATCGATCGTTGCGAATCCCGGCACGATTCGACCCGCCGACCGTGCGCCGATCTTTACGTCTCCCTGCGAGCCTCGGGCCATCCTCGTGGAGACGCCGATGTCCGCCCGCCCCAACACCGAACCCGCCCTCTCGGTCCGGCCGGACGATCCGGTGCGCCCGCGCGCCGCGCCGGAGGCCGGGCGCCTCGCCTGGGTCGACGTCGCGAAAGGCATCTGCATCATCCTGGTGGTGATGATGCACTCCACCCTCGGGACCGGCGAGGCGATGGGGGGCGAGGGCTTCATGCACCACGTCGTCGAGTTCGCCAAACCGTTCCGGATCCCCGACTTCTTCCTGCTCTCCGGCCTGTTCCTCGGCCGCGTGGTGGACCGCGACTGGCGCCTCTTCGCCGACCGGCGCATCGTCCACTTCACGTATTTCTACCTGCTGTGGATGGTGCTGCAATCGGCGGTGAAATACGGCCAGATCACCGACGGCGCTGGCCCGGGCGCCTTCCTCGCGCACCTCGCCCACGGGTTGATCGAGCCGTACTCGACCCTGTGGTTCATCTACCTGCTGGCGGTGTTCTCGGTCGCCGTGAAGCTCCTGCGCCGGGTGCCCGGCCCGGTGCTGCTGATCGGCGCCGCGCTGCTGCAGCTCGCCCCCATCCACACCGGCTCGACCCTGATCGACGAGTTCTGCGACCGCTTCGTCTACTTCGTCGCCGGCTATCTCTTCGCGGCCCGCATCTTCGGGCTGGCCGACTGGGTGCGGGCGCGGTCCGGCCTGGCCCTCGCCGCCCTCGCCGGCTGGGCGCTGATCGAGGGCGCCCTGGTCTTCACGCCGACCGGCTTTCCCTCGCGCCCGAACCTGGCGAGCCTGCCGGGGGTGAGCCTCGTGCTCGGCGCTGCCGGGGCGCTCGCCATCGTGGCGACGGCCGCCCTGCTGACCCGGGCCGGCGGCCCGGTCACGGCGATGCTCCGGGCCTGCGGCGAGCGCTCGATCGTGATCTACCTCGCCTTCTTCCTGCCGATGGCGGCCCTGCGCACCGTGCTCGTGAAGAGCGGGATCATCGAGGATATCGGCCTCGTCTCGCTTCTCGTCACCGCGACCGCGGTGGCTTTGCCCCTCGGGATCGAGCGGCTGGTGCGCCACACCCCGGCCCGGTTCCTGTTCCGCCGCCCGGCCGCCTTCCACCTCGTCGGCGAGGAGCGGCCCGGCCCGGCACCCCGCCTCGCGGCGGCCCGCACGACCTGAGGCGGCGTCAGCGCCGCCTCTCCGCCGCCGGCCGCACCAGGTGATCGAGGAAATTCCGGATCTCGCGCCGGCGGCGCTCAGGGACCAGCACCTCGGCGGCGACGCCGAGGCGCCAGGCGAGGTCGGGGCGTCCCTCCGGATCGTGGTGCAGGTCGCGGAAGGCATCGGCGTAGGCGTGGAGTGACGCCTCGTCCCGGCACAGGCCCGCCTCGACCACGCCTTGCGTGGAGAGCCGCAGCATCGCCGCGACCTCGTCGAGGTCGAGCTCGGGATGGTACTGCGTGCCCCAGAACACCCCCTCGCCGAGGCGGATCTCGATCGCCTGGACGTCGAGGCGGTCGTTGCCGGCGAGGACGCGGGCCCCCGGCGGCGGGTCGATGACGGCGTCGTCGTGGATCGCCGGCGCGTCCCAGGCCGCCGGCCGGCCGGCGAGCAGCGGGTGCCCCTCCCCGGCCTGCGTCCGGCCGATAAAGCGGGCGAGCCCGTATTCCGGACCGCGCGGGTTGCGGGCGGCGCGGCCCCCGGCGATCGTCGCGGCCACCTGCACGCCCCAGCACGAGCCGAAGACCGGGAGGCCGGCCTCCAGGGCCGCCTTCACCAGGTCGCATTGCCGCGTCACCGCGGGACCGCCCTCCTCCACGTGCAGGGTCGAGCCGGTGAGAACCAGGGCGTCGCACTCGGACAAGGCCCGGGGCAGCACCGCATCCGCATCGGCCGGGGCGACGAGATGGCAGCGGGCGTCGGGGGCTAGCGCCCGCAGGATGCCCGCATAGGTCTCGGCCGAGGTCTTGTCGCAGACCGTGAGATGCGTCTCGCGGCCGGCCCGGTCGTTCCCGTCGGCCACCAGAAGGTGCAGCATGTCGGCTCCTTGTTAGAGCGACCGCAACGCGGCCAAGGATGCGCCGTTCCGGCACGGCTTGCCGCAGCCCCGCGGCCACAGCGCTAAGTCACGACGATCGTTCGACAAAATTTCGGTTAACGGCCCTTAAACCCGCCTCATTTAGCGTCTCTTGAGTACCCCCGCGTGGGCCGGCGACACCCCGCGCAGGCCAGCGACACCCTGCGTGGGCTGGGATTGTCCGGGGCGTGAAGGGGAACGCGGCGGGATGGCGAAGGGACGCGAGCGCAAGGGTCGGGTCGAGCCGCGATTCGAAGCGGACGGGCCCGCCGACCCGGCGGCCCTCGACCTGCGCCTCTCGCGCGGCGACCGGGCGGGAGGCGGCGTGGCGAAGGGGACCTCCAGACCGGCGGCCAAGGCTGCCTCGAAGCCTGCCCCGAAGCGCGCCAGCCGCGCGGCGGCCGCGCCGCGGCGCCGCCGGCGCTCGTTCCTCGGCACCCTGGTCTACGGCACCATGGTCCTCGGCCTGTGGGGCCTGGTGGCGGTCGCCGGCATCGTCGCCTATCACGCCTCGCAGCTGCCGCCGATCGACCAGCTCGCGGTGCCCAAGCGCCCGCCCAACATCGCGATCCTGGCCGCCGACGGCTCGCTGCTCGCCAATCGCGGCGAGACCGGTGGGCGCACGGTGAGCATCCGCGAATTGCCGCCCTACCTGCCGCGCGCCTTCGTGGCGATCGAGGACCGGCGCTTCTACGGCCATCTCGGCATCGACCCGGTCGGCATCGCCCGCGCCATCGGCCAGAACCTGACCCGCCGCGGCGTGGCCCAGGGCGGCTCGACCCTGACCCAGCAGCTCGCCAAGAACCTCTTTCTCACCCAGGAGCGCACCGCCTCGCGCAAGATCCAGGAGGCGATCCTGGCCCTGTGGCTGGAGCACAAGTACTCCAAGGACGAGATCCTCGAACTCTACCTCAACCGGGTCTATTTCGGCGCCGGCGCCTACGGCGTCGAGGCGGCGGCGCAGCGCTACTTCGCCAAGCCCGCGAAGGACGTGACGCTGGCCGAGGCCGCGATGCTCGGCGGCCTCGTCCAGGCGCCGTCGCGGCTGGCGCCCAACCGCAACCTGCCCGCGGCGCAGGCCCGGGCCGCCCAGGTGCTGGCGGCGATGCAGGAGCTGGGCTTCGCCAAGCCCGCCGATGTGCAGACGGCCCTGGCCCAGCCGGCGAAGCCCGCGCGGGCGAAGGGCGGCGGCTCGGCCAACTACGTCGCCGACCTCGTGATGGACGTGCTCGACGACTATGTCGGCAAGATCGAGACCGACGTCGCGGTGCAGACCACCGTCGATCCGGCGCTCCAGGGCATCGCCGAGCGGGCGCTGGTCGACGAGCTGAACCAGAAGGGCGGGCGCTACAACGTCGCGCAGGGCGCCGTGGTGTCGATGCGGCCGGACGGGGCGATCCGGGCGCTGATCGGCGGGCGCGACTACGCCCAGAGCCAGTTCAACCGCGCCACCACGGCCAAGCGCCAGCCCGGCTCGGCCTTCAAACCCTTCGTCTACCTGGCGGCGATCGAGCGCGGCCTGACCCCCGACACGGTGCGGGACGATTCGCCAGTGAACATCAAGGGCTGGAGCCCGGAGAACTACTCGCGCACCTATAGCGGCCCGGTCACCTTACGCGATGCGCTGGCCCACTCGCTCAACACCGTGGCAGTGCGGCTCGGCCAGGAGGTCGGCCCCAAGGCGGTGGTGCAGACGGCGCAACGCCTCGGCATCACCTCCCCGCTCCAGGCCAATGCCTCGCTGGCGCTCGGCACCTCCGAGGTCACGCCGCTCGAATTGGTGGGCGCCTACGCGGCCTTCGCCAATGGCGGCATGGGGGTGATCCCCTACGTGATCGCCAGCGTGAAGTCCGTCGACGGCCGCACCATCTACAAGCGCGCGCCTAGCGGCCTCGGCCGGGTGATCGACGCCAACGCGGTCGGCATGATGAACGGCATGCTGCACGAGGTCTTCGTCAGCGGCACGGCGAAGAAGGGTGACATCCCCGGCTGGGACCTCGGCGGCAAGACCGGCACCACCCAGGATTTTCGCGATGCCTGGGCGGTCGGCTTCTCCGGCACCCTCGTCACCGGCGTCTGGCTCGGCAACGACGACGGCGAGGCGACGAAGAAGGTCTCGGGCGGCAACCTGCCGATCGAGATCTGGAACCGCGTCATGACCGCGGCCTTGCGCGGCGACAAGCCGGTGCCGCTTCCCGGCGCCGCCCGCTGGCGCCGCAGCAGCGGCACCGCCGTCGCGGCGGCGGCGGCCCCGGCCGAGCCGCAGACGCTCGGCGGCCTGATCGACACCCTCGTCGGCGGCGGCCAGCCCCCGGCGCGCCAGCCGGCGCCGCAGCGCGGCGGGCCGACGCGGGAGGACAAGAACTTCCTGGAGCGGCTGTTCGGGGTCGATTGAGGCGGCGAGCTTAGGCCCGGCCCTCGACCCACCGGTCCAGCAGGAGGTGGGGCAGGGTCAGGGCCGCGAGGAGCTGGAGCGTCAGCGCGAGCAGGCGCTCGGTCCCGTCCGCCTGGGGATAGGTCGGCCACAGCAGCAGGCCGATCAGCAGCGTGAGGCCGAAGACCGGCAGCGCGAGCACGACCGCCCGGCCCATCCCGTCGACCGCCGGCGCCCGCACCGGATCGGCGGCGAGCGCCCGCATGTGGCGCGGCGCGTGCAGGCAGACGAAGTAGAGCCCGAAGGCGCTGAGCGGCGGCAGGACCCGGAAGGCGAGGCTGAGAGCCGCGAGTTCGGCGAGCAGCCCCGGCGGGGGCCGCCGCAGGACGAGCCAGGCGAGCGCGAGGCCGAGCCAGGCCCAGGCGACGACGGTCCACCAGCCCGGCAGCACCGGCATCGCCGTACTGGTCACGACCGCGAAGATCCGGGCGGTCTCGCCCGGCTGCATCAGGGCCGGCAGCGCGATCGGCAGGCCGCCGCGCACCAGGGCCTCGACCGGCCGGCCGGGCCCGGCATCCTCGCGGCCGAAATGCAGCACCGACAGGCCGAGGAACGCCGCGAGGGTGAGGTCCGGCGCGAGCCGCCAGACGATCAGCACCGCGGCGGTGAGCGCGAGATAGGGCGCGGCGAAGACGAGAAACCAGGCCCGGCCGAAGCGCGGCGCCAGGAAGGGCTTCGCCACCTCGCCGTCGAGGGCGCCGTGCGGCACGCCCAGACCGATGACGAGGGCGAGCACCATGGCCCACCCGGTTTCCCGGGGCATGAGGGCGGTCGCCGCGAGGAGGAGGGACGCCGCTGGGATGAGGCACGCGGCCGCGCCCCGGGGCAGCGTCGCGGTCGCGTCGTCGAGCATCCGCGCGCCGGCCGGCGCCGGGATCGGAATGGGCCGGCGCGCCACCGCCCTACTCCGCCGCCGCGAGGTGAGGCCGGGCCGGCGACGCCCCGATGCCCTGGGCGATGTCGCGATCGACGCGCTTGGCGGTCTGCACCGTTGCCATCAGGCCGTAGACGACCTTCGCCGTGAGATCGAGCACCGCGATGATCCCGAGGCCGAGCGCCGGCCCGAGCAGGCCGAGCCCGTCGTCGCCGAACAGCAGCACCACCGGATAGGCGAGCCAGACCACCGACAGGAAGACGGCGTTGCGCAGGAAGGTGGCGCGGATGTCGTCGCGCTCGCGGGCGTTCTCCTGCCGCAGCTGGACGAAGATCCCGTAATAGACCGCCAGGAAGGCGCCGCAGGAGATCGCGAACCAGGTCCATTTCAGCCACGTCACCTGGGAGAGGCCGAACACGAAGGCGGTGACGATCATGATCAGGTCGGAGCCGATCATGCCCCACACGATCGCCGGCCGGCGCATCCCGCTATGCATCGCGGTGTTGGCGAGGCCGAGCAGCAGGAGCGGCGTGGTGAACGACCAGTCGATGTAGCGGGCGAAGTAGAACGCCCGGGTCGCCGTGCCGGCATCCGGGCCGGCCGGCAGCGCGATGCTGCCCTGGCCGGTGGCCATGGCGAGGTACGAGCAGGCGGCGATGATCGGCACCAGACCGTGGATGATCGTATCGGTCTCCTCGGCCCTCGTGCGGCTCTTGCCGATGAACAGGATGAGGGCGGCGCCGACGCTCATGCCGGCGAAGCCCAGCCAGAGCCAGAACTGAGGGGTCATCGAATCGTCCGTTTCGTCTTGAAGGCGGGATTATCGCGACGGCTCGAACGTGCAGCCGCGAGGCGCCGGACAACCGGGCGGACCGGGCGCGGTTCCTCTGGGTCAGGGTCGCGGGGTTGCCGCAGTGCAGAACGAGGGTGCACGGTCGGGTCGCCCGCGCCCGCCCCGGGGAGGTCCGATCGTCGTCCCGCGCCAATGGCGAATGCAGTCCGGGCGCTGCGGCGCCGAACCATCGCGCGAAACGACGCAGACCCCTGCACCGGCCGCGCTTGTCGCGCCCCCGGCCCCGGGCGAAGCTGCCGCACCGCCGCTCCAGGACCACCCGATGCCCCCCTCCTCCGATCTCGTGACGATGCGTGCCACCGACCTCGCGCGGGCGATCCGCGACCGGGCCGTCTCGGCCCGGGAGGTGATGCAGGCCCATCTCGACCAGATCGCCCGTCACAACCCGGCGGTGAACGCGGTCGTCTCCCTGCGCGATCCGGACGCGCTGCTGGCCGAGGCCGAGGCGGCCGACCGGGATCTGGCGGCGAACGGCCCGCGCGGGCCGCTCCACGGCCTGCCGCACGCGGTGAAGGACCTCTCGGCCACGGCCGGGATCCGCAGCACGCAAGGATCCCCGCTGTTTCGCGACACCGTGCCGGCGACCGACGCGCTCCATGTCGCGCGGCTCAGGGCGGCGGGCGCGATCCTGATCGGCAAGACCAACGTGCCGGAATTCGGCCTCGGCTCGCACAGCTATAACCCTGTCTTCGGCACGACCCGCAACGCCTACGATCCGGCGAAGGCCGGCGGCGGCTCGAGCGGCGGGGCGGCGGTGGCGCTCGCTATGCGCATGGTGCCGCTCGCCGACGGCAGCGACCATGGCGGCTCGCTGCGCAACCCGGCCGCCTGGAACAACGTGCTGGGCCTGCGCCCCGCCGCCGGCCGGGTGCCGGGCCACACCGACGAGGTTTTCCTGCCCCAGCTCGGCGTCAACGGGCCGATGGCGCGCTGCACCGCCGATCTCGGCCTGCTGCTCTCGGTCCAGGCCGGGTACGATCCCCGCACCCCGAACGCGATCCGCCAGGATCCGGCGATGTTCGCCTCCGTCCTGCCGCGGGAGCTGAAGGGCCTGCGCATCGGCTGGATCGGCGATTTCGGCGGTCATCTGCCGTTCGAGCCCGGCGTGCTCGACCTGTGCGAGGCCGGCCTTTCCGTGTTCTCCGCCCAGGGCGCCGCGGTCGAGCCGGTGCTCCCCGCCTTCGATCCGGAGGCGATCTGGCGCGCCTGGCGGGTGATGCGCCAGTGGACCACCGGCGCCACCCTCGCGGCCCATTGGCGCGATCCGGAGAAGCGCGCGCTGATGAAGCCGGAGGCGGTCTGGGAGGTCGAGCAGGGCCAGACGCTCTCGGCCTTCGACGTGCACGCCGCCAGCGTCACCCGCACCGCCTGGTACCACTGCGTGCGCGGGCTGTTCGAGCGCTTCGACGTCCTGGCCCTTCCGACCGCCCAGGTCTTCCCATTCGACGCCGGCGAGACCTGGCCGCGCAGCATCGATGGTCGCCCGATGGACACCTATCACCGCTGGATGGAGGTGGTGGTGCCGGGCACGCTGTCGGGCTGCCCGGTGATCAGCCTGCCGGTCGGCTTCAACCCGGCCGGGCTGCCGATGGGCATCCAGCTCATCGCCCCGAACCACGCCGAGGCCGAGTTGCTCGCCATCGCGGCGGCCTACGAGGCGGTGACGGGTTTCGACCGGGTCGTGCCGCCCGCCTTGCGCGGCTGATCCTTGCGCGGCCGATCTTGGCGCGGGTGATCTTGGCGCGGCCGATCACGGCGGCGTGATCGGCCGAGGCGTCCTGCTGTGCTTGCCGCTTGTCAGAGCTGCCGGCATACATGGCGGGCAACAAGCTCGGCCACGCCTGAACCGGCCGATACGCGAGGAGACCCCGATGAAGCCCTTCCTGATGGCGGCCCTCGCCGCGAGCGTGTCCTTCGTGGGCGTATCCTTGGCGGGCGCCGCCTTCGCGCAGGACACGACCGCTGGCGACACCAAGGCCAAGGTCGACAACCTGGAGAAGCTCGGCAGCTTCAAGCAGACCGGCGTCGCCGAGCCGCTGCCGATCCCGCAGACCGGCCGGCGCGCCGACGCGATCAACCGCACCCTGCAGAAGATCAAGGTGCCGGACGGCTTCAAGATCGAGCTCTACGCCGTTGTGCCGGATGCCCGCGCCATGGCGGTCGGCCCGAATGCCGGCGTGGTCTGGGTCGGCACCCGCAAGTCCAAGGTCTACACCGTCACCGACCGCGACAAGGACCGGGTCGCCGACGAGGTGAAGGTCTACGCGCCGGGCGTCGACTTCAAGATCCCGAACGCCGTCTGCTTCTCCCGCGACGGGGTGCTCACCATCGTCGAGCAGAACCGGGTGCTGGCCTTCCCGGCCGCCGAGTTCTTCTACGAGGGCACGGACGGCCCGGCGGTCGTCGTGGTCAAGCAGGGCGAGCTGATCCCGCCCGCCGAGGAGAGCTACAACCACACCGCCCGGATCTGCCGCATCGGGCCCGACGGCAAGCTCTACGTCTCGCTCGGCCAGCCCTACAACGTGCCGCCGAAGGAGAAGTCCGACCTCTACGCCAAGACCGGCATCGGCGGCATCATCCGCATGGACGCCGACGGCAAGAACCGCGAGGTCTACGCCACCGGCATCCGCAACTCGGTCGGCATGGACTTCGCGCCCGACAAGACCCTGTGGTTCACCGACAACCAGGTCGACGGCATGGGCGACGACCAGCCGCCGGGCGAGCTGAACCAGATCACCAAGCCGGGCCAGAATTTCGGCTTCCCGTATTACGGCGGCGGCACTGTGCGCACCGTCGAGTACAAGGACGACAAGATCCCGGCCGACGTGGTGCCGCCGAAGGCGGAGCTGCCGCCCCACGCCGCCGATCTCGGCATGATCGTCTACAAGGGCAAGTCGTTCCCCGAGAAGTACCGCGGGGGCATCTTCACCGCCGAGCACGGCTCGTGGAACCGCACCACGCCGATCGGCGCCCGGGTGATGTTCGTGCCGGTCAACAAGGACGGCACCGCCGGCAAGCCCGAGCCCTTCGCCGAGGGCTGGCTGACCGAGGGCGGCGAGTATCTCGGCCGCCCGGTCGACGTCGCGACCCTGCCCGACGGCTCGCTGCTCGTCTCCGACGACACCGCGGGCGCGATCTACCGCATCTCCTACGAGAAGTAGGTTTTTCTCGAGGAGGGGGCGGCCGAAGGGCCACCCCCTCCCCTCTCTCAGGAGACGTTCATGACCCGCGCGCTTGCCCTCCTGCTCCTTCTCGCCGCGACCGTGCCCACGGCGGCCGGCGACGCCAAGGCCGGCCGGGCCAAGGCGGTGGGCTGCCAGGCCTGCCACGGCCTCGACGGTCTCTCGAAGCTGCCCGACGCCCCCAACCTCGCCGGCCAGGTCGAGCCCTATCTCGTCAAGGCGCTGACCGAGTTCCGCAACGGAACGCGGAAGAACGAGGTGATGTCGGTGGCGGCGCAGGATCTGTCGGATGCCGATATCGCCAATCTGGCGGCGTATTACAGTGGGATCCAGATCGATGTGGTGCCGCCGGGGTGAGCGGTGCTGTCCGAGAGACCGAGTGCTTGTTTGATTGTCTCGCCATACTCGATATCTTCCGCCTCGTCCCGAGGCAGCGGAACTCGGAATGCAGAGACTCGAGACCTTTTTGATCGACCTCCTTCGTCAATCTGACTGATAGGCCGATGTCTCTCTGCGTCATCCCGGGGCTCGCCGCAGGCGAGAACCCGGGATCCATAACCGCTAACGGCGCAGAAAAAGCCGGAACGCGTTCCGCTCCATCCTGAACCCGCAGCGGTTATGGATCCCGGGTTCCGCTGCGCGGCCCCGGGATGACGCGGAGGGTTATCAGGACCGTCACTTGGCCGACCACTCCTCTCGACCTTCCACGTCGTCGAGTGTCTCCCTAAGTCTCGCCCCGGGATGACGCCGAGAGATGCCGGGCCGGGACTACACTCCCACCCGCCCGATCACCGCCACCGGCCCGCCCCCGTCCGGCCCCTGGTGCTCCGCCCCGCCCGACACGAACAGGTCGGTCCGGCCGATCGCCGCCGCGGCCACGCCGCCGACCAGGGCGCGAGCGTGGCGGGTGGCGTTGATGTCGCTGTCGTCGTTCATGATGTGGCGCTGCCCGCGGATCAGCCCGTCGCCCGAGGGCTCGGCCTTGGCCAGCAGGGCGACGACCCGGGCGGCGGCCTCCGGCGGGAGCTGGCCGGCGGCGGGAAAGCCGAGATCGGCGAGGGCGCCCTGGATCGCCGGAAGGTCGATGCCGTCGCGCATCACCCGGTGGGCGATGCGCAAGGGGCCGCTCCAGCCCGGGGCGTTGCCGAGCACGATGACCTCGTTGCGCATCAGCTCGATCCCCGCCGAGGCGCTGGCTCGGCCGGAATAGAGGTCGGTGCGGGTGCCGATCACCGCATCGTCGAGCGTCGTCTCCGGAATCTCGCCGAGCGCCAGCCCGATCCCCAGCGCCGAGGCGCCGCGGGAGAGGCCCATCGAGGCGTAGGTGTCGTGGGTCGCGACGCCCGCGCCCCGGGCGGCCGCCTCCTGAATGCGGGCGCTGGTGAGGAGCGGGCACTTCACCTGCACGAAATGCACGTCCTCGACCGCGTCGAGCCCCGCCGCCGCCATGGCGCGGCGCACGGCCGCCGCGGTGGCGCGCACCTGCGCCATCCGGCCGATCTCCTCAGGGGAAAAATCCTCCGTGAAGGCGGTCCCGACCGCGAGGGCCCGGCCCGTCCCCGCCGGCCCCTCGCGCCGGGCGAGGACGAGGAAGTGGGGCGAGAGCCCGCCCTCGGTGCCGCCCGACATCACCAGGGCGACCCGGGCGCCGATCGCGGCGGGCGCAACCCCGAGCCGGGCGCCGAGCGCCGCCTCCAGCGCCATCACGGCGAGCGGCCGGGTGAAGTCGTTGACGCAGCCGTTGCCCTCGGTCTTGCCGAACACCGCCACGATCTCGTCGGCGCAGACCGCGCCGGATTCGATCAGGACGTCGAGGCCCGAGACGTCGGCGGGGTGCCGGGTCGGCACGCGGAAGACGAGGCATTCGGGCATCGGGGACTCCTTGGAACCGTCTCACAGCCCCGGACGCGTGCGACCGGGGAGCGGCCGCGCCGCCCTTGCAAATGCCCCACCAACCCGCCCGGCGGTGCGGCGGCGCCACAAGCGTAGCCATAACGGCGCCACCCGGGTAGCCGGGCCGGGGGCGGATGCGCTAGTCTGGGGTCCCGCGCCCGGGAGGTCCGCAACCCGATGCCGATACCGTTGAGCCGCACCCGGCCCGCCGTGTCCGCACGGGCCTCCCTGTTTCACCGGACCGAGATGTCCCCCCGGACCGAGATGTCCGCAGGATGAGCTTCGTCTCGCCCGTGCCCGGCGGGTCCCCGCAGCGGGTGCTGATCTACTCGCACGACACGTTCGGGCTCGGCCACCTGCGCCGGGCGCGGGCGATCGCGCATGCCCTGGTGGCAGGGGCGCCGGAGCGGCGGGTGGTGATCCTGTCGGGCTCGCCGGTGAGCCACGCCTTCCGGTTCGCCCCCGGGGTGAGCTGCCGGCGCCTGCCCGGCGTGACCAAGCTCGCCAGCGGCGAGTACCAGAGCCTGGGCCCCGGCCACGGCCTCGCCGAGGTGGTGGCGACCCGCGCCGCCCTGATCCGCCACGTCGCCGACCGCTTCGACCCTGACCTCTTCCTCGTCGACAAGGAGCCGGCCGGCTTCCACGGCGAGGTGCTGCCGACGCTCCACCGCCTCAAGGCCCGGGGCTGCCGGCTGGTGCTGGGCCTGCGCGACGTGCTCGACGCGCCGGACCTGCTGGCGCCCGAATGGGAGCGCAAGGGCGCGCTCGCGGTGCTGCCGCTCTACGATTCGCTCTGGGTCTACGGCCTGGAAGCGATCTACGCCCCCCTCGACGGGCTGACGCTGCCCGCCGGCATCGGGGACCGCCTGACCTATACCGGGTATCTGCGCCGGGAGGCCCCCGATGCGGGCGGGCCCGACGAGGCGGCGGAGGAGCCGTTCCTCCTCGTCACCCCGGGCGGGGGCGGCGACGGGGTCGAGCTGGTCGAGGCGGTGGTGCGCGCCTACGAGGCGCACAGGTTGCAGCACCGGGCGCTGGTGGTGTTCGGCCCGTTCTTCCCGGCCGCCGAGCAGGAGCGCTTCCGCGCCCGCATCGCCGCGCATCCGCGCCTGGCCTCCCTCGATTTCGACGCGCGGCTGGAGCGGCTGATGCGCCGCGCCGCCGGCGTGGTGGCGATGGGCGGCTACAACACCTTCTGCGAGATCCTGTCCTTCGACCGCCCGGCCCTGATCCTGCCGCGGGTGCGGCCGCGGCGCGAGCAGCTGATCCGTGCCCGCGCCGCCGCCCGGCTCGGCCTCGTCGGCGTCATCGAGCCCGGGGCGGACGACGACACCGCCCGCATGGCCGCGGCGCTCGACGCCCTGCCCCACCGTCCCACCCCCTCGTCCCGGCCGATTCCCGGCCTCCTCGACGGCCTGCCGGCGATCCGCCGCCTCGCCGCCGCCGCGGACGCGACGTGCGTGGCCGCCGAGTAAGCCTCCCCTCTCATGCCCCCGCTCCGCATCGCCGTCCTCGTCAAGGGCTACCCGCGCCTGTCCGAGACCTTCATCGCCCAGGAACTCCTGGGGCTCGAGGCGCGGGGGCTCGACCTTGCGATCTGGTCGCTGCGCCAGCCGCATGACGGCGCGGTGCACCCCATGCACCGGCAGATCCGCGCGCCCGTGGCCTACCTGCCGGAATACCTCTACCAAGCGCCGCTCCGGGTGCTGCGCGGGGCCCTCTCCGCCCTGCGCCGGCCGGGCCTCGTCCCGCTCATCCGCCTCGCCTGGCGCGACCTCGCCCGCGACCGCACGCCCAATCGCGGCCGGCGCCTCGGCCAGGCCCTGGTGCTCGCCCGCGAGCTGCCGGCGGAGATCGGCCACATCCACGTCCATTACCTGCACACCCCGGCTTCGGTGGCGCGCTACGCGGCGCTCCTCTCCGGGCGGAGCTGGAGCGCGTCCGCACACGCCAAGGACATCTGGACCACGCCGGACTGGGAGCTCTCCGAGAAGCTGACCGACGCGCGGCTCACCTTCGCGGTCACCTGCACGGCGGCGGGCGCGGCACGCCTGCGCGAGGTCTGCGGCGATCCGGGGCGGGTCACGCTCGTCTATCACGGCCTCGACCTGTCGCGGTTTCCCGCCCCCCCGGAATCCCGCCCGGCGCGGGACGGGTCGGACCCGGCCGACCCCTTGAGGATCGTCACCGTCGGCCGGGCGGTGGCGAAGAAGGGCTTCGACGACCTCCTCGACGCGCTGGCCGCCCTTCCCCCCGACCTGCACTGGCGCCTCGCCCATGTCGGCGGCGGCGAGGCGCTGGCGGCGTTGCGCGCGAAGGCCGCGGCTTTGGGCCTGTCGCAGAAGGTGGTGTTTCTCGGCGCGAAGCCCCAGCCCGAGGTGGTGGCGCTCCTGCGCGAGGCCGACCTGTTCGTGCTGCCGGCCAAGCGCGCCCCGTCGGGCGACCGCGACGGGCTGCCCAACGTGATCATGGAGGCGGCCTCGCAGGGCCTCGCCGTCGTCGCCACCGACTTCGCCGGCATCCCGGAATTTCTTCGCGATGGCATCGAGGGCCGGCTGGTGCCGCCGGGGGATTGGGGGGGGCTCTCGAACGCCGTCAACCTGCTCGCCCGCGATCCCGCCGAGCGGACCCGCCTCGCGGTGGCGGCGCTCGCCCGCCTGCGGGCGGAGTTCGGCGCCGAGGCGGGGTTCGAGACCGTGGCGCGCCTGCTCAGGCGTGCGGCCGGGCGATGAGCCGGGTCGCCTTCTACGCGCCCCTCAAGGCCATCGACCACCCGGTCCCGTCCGGCGAGCGCACCATGGCGCGGCTGCTGCTGCTGGCGCTGGCCGTCGCCGGGTTCGCCCCGGAGGTCGCCAGCACGTTGCGCACCCGCGATCCCGACGGGTCGCGGCATCCGGCTTTGCGCGCCGCATCGCTGGCGGAGGCCGAGCGCCTGATCGCGGCCTACCGGGCCGATCCGCCGGCGCTCTGGTTCACCTACCACGTCTACTACAAGGCGCCGGACTGGATCGGCCCGGCGGTGTCGCGGGCGCTGGGCATTCCTTACGTGGTGGCGGAGGGCTCGCGGGCGCCCCGGCGCGCGTCCGGGCCGCACGCCCTCGGCCATGTCGGGGCCGAGGCGGCCCTCGACGCGGCGGATCTGATCCTCGTCATGAACCGCCGCGACCGGCCGGCTTTGGAGGCGGCGCGGCCGGGGCCCCAAGTGCTCGCCGACCTGCCGCCGTTCCTCGACCCGACGGAGTGGCCGCTGGCCGGTGCCGAGCGGACGCCCGGCCCCCTGCGCCTCCTCGCCGTCGCGATGATGCGGGAGGGCGACAAGCTCGCCTCGTACCGCCTCCTCGCGGAAGCGCTGATGCAGCTCGGCAACCGGCCCTGGACCCTCGACGTCGCCGGCGACGGCCCGGCCGCGGACGAAGTGGCGGCCCTGCTCGCGCCCTTCGGCGACCGGGTGCGCCGCCACGGCGCCGTCGACGCCACCGGCCTCTCGGCCCTCTACGGTGCCGCCGACCTGCTGGTCTGGCCGGCCGTCAACGAGGCCTACGGCATGGCGTTGCTGGAAGCGCAGGCCCATGGCTGCCCGGTGGCGGCCGGCGGCTACGGCGGCGTGGCGGACGTGGTCCAGGACGGCGTGACCGGCCGGGTCACCCCGCCGGGCGACGCTGCGGCGCTCGCCGCCGCGATCAACGACCTCGCCGCGGCGCCGGACCGCCTCGCGGCGATGCGGATCGCGGCGCTGGCCTTCGCCCGTACGGAGCGGGGCCTCGACGGGGCGGCGGCCCGCCTGCGCGCCGCGCTCGCCCCGCTCCTGGGGGAGCGCGCATGAGCCGGATCCTGATCGCCGTCACCCATCTGCTCGGCGCCGGGCATCTCACCCGGGCGGCGGCCCTGGCCCGGGCCTTCGCGGGCGCCGGTCACGCCGTGACGCTCGTCTCCGGCGGCCTCCCGGCGGCCCTGCCCCGCCTCGACGGCATCCGCCTGGTGCAGCTGCCGCCGGTGCGGATAACCGGCACCGCCTTCACGGCGCTCCTCGACCCGGAGGGCGCGCCGGTGACGGCGGAGCGCCTGGCGGCCCGCCGCGATGCGCTCCTCGCCGCCTTCTCGGAGGCTTCGCCGGATGCGGTGATCACCGAGCTCTATCCCTTCGGCCGCCGGGTGCTGGCGCCGGAATTCGAGGCGCTGACCGAGGCCGTGCGGGCGGCCTCGCCGCGCCCGCTGCTCCTCGCTTCGATCCGCGACATCCTCGCGACCCCGAGCCGCCCGGAGCGGATCGCCGCCACCCACGCGCGCCTCCACACCTACGACGCCGTGCTGGTCCACGGCGATCCCGCCTTCCTGCCCCTCGACGCATCCTGGCCGGTCGACGAGGGTGTGGCGCGGCTCCTCCGCTACACCGGCTACGTCGACGAGGCCGAGGCGATCCCCGCACCGGATGGTCCCCGCGCCGGAATCGTGGTCTCGGGCGGGTCCAGCGCCGCGGGCCTGCCGTTGCAGGAGGCGGCGGTCGCGGCGGCTTCCCTCACCCCCGGCCTCTCCTGGCGCATCCTCGTCGGCCGCGCCGTGCCGGAGCCGGCCTTCGCGGCCCTCGCGGCGGCGGCGCCCGGAAACGCGGTCGTCGAGCGGGCGCGGCCGGATTTCCGCGCGCTGCTCGCGCGGGCCGCGCTCTCGGTGAGCCAGGCCGGCTACAACACGGTGCTCGACCTCCTGCAGGGCGGCTGCCCGGCCCTGCTGGTGCCGTTCGAGGCCGGCCACGAGACCGAGCAGCGCCTGCGGGCCGAGACCCTGGCCGCCCACGGCCTCGCCCGGGTGCTGCCGGAGAGCGACCTCACGGCCGAACGCCTCGCGGCGGCGGTCCTGGCCGCCCCGCCGCCGGGCGTCGGGCACGCCATCGCACGGGACGGGGCGCTACGGAGCGTGGCGATCGTGGAGGCGATGCTGCGAGGAGCTGACCGACCTGAGCACACGCCGTCATCACAGGATGAAGCGCGGAACGCCCCTCTCCCCGCAGGCGTCAGGGCTGTCCGGGGAAAAGAAACAGCGCGGGTTTCCCCTCCCCCCTCTGCGGGGGAGGGTGCCCGGCGGAGCCGGGCGGGAGAGGGGCAGCGCGACGCTGATCCAGGGTGCGCCCTGCATCGCGCGCGCGACCTCTCCGGAAGCGGCGCCCCCTCTCCCGGCTCGCTCCACTCGCCACCCTCCCCCGCAGAGGGGGGAGGGGAAAAATCTGCGGCGTTTCTTTTCCCCGGACAGCCCTGTCGCCCGCGGGGAGAGGAAGAATCCGCGCACGCTGAATCGCGGTCGGTGAATGGAAGTCCCGCCGTGCTCGTCGCCCCTTTCGATTTTACGCCCCTCACCAACGCCCTCGCCTGCGCCGCGGACGAAGGCCGCACCACCACCCTCTGGTGGCGTGACGACGACGCGGTCGCCCACACCCCCGCCCTCGACCGCCTGCTCGCCCTCGCGGCCCGGACCGGCTGGCCGGTGGCGCTCGCGGCGATTCCCGCTCGGGCCGAGCCATCGCTGGCCGCGCGCGTCGCGGACGCGGCGGGGATCGATCTCCTCGTCCACGGCCTCGCCCACGCCGACCACGCGCCGCTCGACGCAAAGAAGGCGGAGCTCGGCCCGCACCGCCCCCTCACGGCGTTGCAGGCCGACGCCGCGGAGGCCCTGGCCCTCGCGAAGGCGCGCCTCGGCCCCCGCCTCCTGCCGGTACTGGTGCCGCCCTGGAACCGCCTCGCCCCCGACCTGCCCGGGATCCTGCCGGCCCTCGGCTACCGGGGCGTCTCGGCGGCCCATCCCCTGCCCCCGGTCGCAGGCCTCGCCCAGGCCCACGCGACGATCGACCCGGTCGCTTGGCGCGCCGGCGGCGGGCTCGCCGATCCGGGTGCCGTCGTCGCCCGCGCCGCCCGGGCGGTGGCCGAGGGCGGCCCGGTCGGGCTCCTCACCCACCACCTCGTGCAGGACGCGGCGACTTGGGACTTCTGCGAGCGCCTGCTCGATCACCTCGCCGCCCATGCGGCGAAAGATCCGGCATCGAGAATATCGCGCGGCGCCGCTTTGTTTGCGCCCGCGGCGTCGCCCGTGTCACAAACGGACCCTATCTTCCCGTGAAGATCCGGGGACGCTCCCCCCGAGAGGACCGCACGGCACCAGGATGACGGCACCGCTCCTGTCGATCCGCGACCTCACGGTCGACTTCACGACCGATTCCGGCTCGTTCCGGGCGGTCGACGGCCTGTCCCTCGACGTGCCGGCCGGCCGCACCGTCGCCCTCGTCGGCGAGTCGGGCTCGGGCAAGTCGGTCACCGCGCAGGCGATCCTGCAGATCCTGCCCAAGGTCGCCCGGATCAGCGGCGGCCAGATCCGCTTCGCCGACCCGTCCGTCGACATCGCGGCCCTCAAGGCCGATTCCTCCCGGATGCAGAGTTTGCGCGGCGGGCGGATCGCGATGATCTTCCAGGAGCCGATGACCTCGCTGTCGCCGCTCCACACCGTCGGCGACCAGGTCACCGAAGCGTTGCGGCTCCACGCCGACGTCTCGGCCGAGCAAGCCAGGGCCCGGGCGATCGAGGTGTTCGAGCGGGTCGGCTTCCCGGATCCGAAGCGGGCCCTCGTCACCTACCCGTTCGAATTGTCGGGGGGCCTGCGCCAGCGCGCGATGATCGCGATGGCGCTGATCACCCGCCCCGCCCTCCTCATCGCCGACGAGCCGACGACGGCCCTCGACGTCACCACCCAGGCCCAGATCCTGGAGCTGATGCGCGACCTCCAGGCCGAGACCGGCATGGCGATGCTGCTCATCACCCACGATCTCGGCGTCGTCGCCAACATGGCCGACGACGTGGTGGTGATGTATCGCGGCCGGGTGATGGAGGCGGGCACGCGCGAGGAGATCTTCCGCCGCCCCGGCCACCCCTACCTCAAGGCCCTGATGCGGGCCGTGCCGCGCTTCCACATGGCGCCCGGCGAGCGCCTGACCCCGATCCGCGAGGTCAAGAGCGCCGTGCTCGCCCGCAAGGCCGGCGAGCCGCACCGGCCCGATCCGGCCGGGCCGCTCCTCGCGATCGAGGGGGTGCGCAAGTCCTTCACCCTGCGCTCGGGCTGGTTCAAGGGGAAGACCCGCACCATCAACGCCGTCAACGGCGTCTCGCTTCAGCTGCATCCGGGCCGGACGCTCGGCCTCGTCGGCGAATCGGGCTGCGGCAAGACCACCCTGTCGAAGGTGGTGATGCGAGCCCTGCGCCCCGATTCCGGGACAGTCACCTTCGACGACGGCTCGGGGCGCGGCCCCCGCGACGTCTTCGCCCTCGAGGACCGGGAGCTGAAGGATTTTCGCCGCGCGGTGCAGTTCGTGTTCCAGGACCCGTTCTCGTCGCTCAACCCGCGGATGACGGTCTACGAGCTCCTGACCGAGCCCCTGCGCATCCACGGCGTCGGGTCGTCCGACGAGCGCTACGAGCGGGCGAAGGAACTGCTCGACATGGTCGGGCTCGACCAGTCGTCCCTGCGGCGCTACCCGCACGCCTTCTCGGGCGGCCAGCGCCAGCGCCTCGGCATCGCCCGGGCGCTGGCCCTGAAGCCGCGGGTGCTGCTCTGCGACGAGCCAGTCTCGGCCCTCGACGTCTCGGTCCAGGCCCAGGTGCTCAACCTGCTCAAGGACCTGCAGGCCAGCCTCGGCGTCTCCTACCTGTTCGTGTCCCACAACCTCGCGGTGGTCGACTACATCGCCGACACGATCGCGGTGATGTGCCGGGGCTACATCGTCGAGGAGGCGCCGAAGGCCGCCCTGTTCAAGAACCCGGCCCACCCCTACACGAGGGCGCTGCTCGCCGCGGTGCCCGAGCCCGACCTCGACCATCCCCTCGACCTGAAGCTCCTGATGAGCGACCGCTTCTCCGACCCGGCGAGCTGGCCCGAGCCCTACCGCCTCACCGGCGGCGCGGCCGGCACCATGACCGAGATCGAGCCCGGGCATTTCGTCCGGGTCGCCGGGCCGGTGCTCCGGCAAGCCGCCTGACCCTTTCAGAGACTCCGATGTCCCACGGCGCCGCCCTCCGTCCCCACCCCTTCGTCGAGCGGCTGCGCCGCCGCTTCCTCGGCCGGCTGTTCGACCGGCTCGGCTACGACCTCGTCCCGGCCGTCTCCGACTGGAACCACCGCCCGCTCTCCGGGCCAGAGACCGACGCGCTGATCGCGGGCGCCGCCGCGCGCCTCGACCACGACCTCGCGGAATCCGGCCTGAGCCTGCCGGGCGGTGCCGCGCCCGCCGTCGCGACCTTCTGGGACCTGATCGCCGCGGCCCCGGTGGCGCAGAAGCGTGGCGGCAACGGCTTCAACGGCGCGCTGCAGCTCTACGTGCTGATGCGGGCGCTCTCGCCTGAGGTGATCGTCGAGTCGGGGGTGTTCCGGGGCTTGACCACCTGGGTGATGCGCCAGGCCTGCCCGCAGGCCGAGATCTTCTGCTTCGATCCCGACCTCTCGGGGCTGCGCTACCGCGATGCACGCGCCCATTACCATGCCGGCGACTGGTCGGCGGCGCGCCTGCCGCTTCTCGAGGCGGACAGGGCGGTCGGCTTCTTCGACGACCATATCAGCCAGGCCCGGCGGGTGCTGGAGGCGCGCGAGCGCGGCCTGACCCGGCTGATCTTCGACGACGACGCCGCGGCGCACCGGCTCCACGCCCACGGGGGCCCGGCCTTCCCGACCATCGCGATGCTGACCGCGCCCCGCTCCGGCGAGCCGGTGCGCTGGCGCCGCAACGGACGGGAATTCGTCTACCGGCCCGACGACCCGGAGGCGAAGGCCGCCCGCGGCGCCATCGCCGCCACGCACGCCTTCGACGACCTGCACGCCGCGACCGGCTACTCGCCCACCCGCCTCACCTGGGTGCGCCTGCACGGGAGGGACGGGACATGACGGTTCGGCTCGGACGGTTTCTCACGGGCGCAGCGGTTAACCCCTCCCCCCTCCGCGGGGGAGGGTGGCCTGCAGAGCAGGCCGGGAGAGGGGACCGCGACGCTGTTCCAGGTGGCGCCTTTCAGAACGGCTCAGGTTTATCCGGAAGCGTCGTCCCCTCTCCCGACCCGGCCTCACGGCCGGGCCACCCTCCCCCGCAGAGGGGGGAGGGTTGGCGGCGCGTCGGGCTTCTGTCCGTCCTGCTGCCGCTGCTCGCGTCCCCCGCCTTCTCCGCGGAACCCACCGACCGCCTGCCCAAGCAACCCCTCATCGTCGACCCCGCCGCCCAGGGACGCCAGACCGGCAAGCCCGGTGGCGACATCGTCACCCTGGTCTCGAAGGCCCGGGACATCCGCTACATCTCGACCTATGCCTACACCCGCCTCGTCGGATACGACGAGAAGCTGGCTTTGCAGCCCGATATCCTGCAAAAATTCGAGAACGACGGCGACCGGGTCTACACCTTCACCTTGCGCGAGGGCCATCGCTGGTCCGACGGCCAGCCCTTCACGGCGGAGGACATCCGCTACTGGTGGGAGGACGTCGCCCTCAACAAGGAGCTGAGCCCCTCCGGCCCGCCGGAATTCATGATGGTCGACGGGCAGCCGCCGCGCTTCGAGCTGATCGACCCGCTGCATGTCCGCTTCACCTGGGACAAGCCGAATCCGCGCTTCCTGCCGGAGCTGGCCTCGCCGCGCGATCCCTTCATCTACCGGCCGGCGCATTACCTGAAGAAGTTCAACGCCAAGTATACGCCGAAGGCCGAGATCGATCCGCTGGTGAAGCAGGCCAAGGTCAAGGGCTGGGCGGCGCTCCACAACCGGCTCGACGCGATGTTCGAGCAGACCAACCCCGACCTGCCGACCCTCCAGCCCTGGCGCGTCACCACCATCGCGCCGGCGGCCCGCTTCGTCTTCGTGCGCAACCCCTATTACCACCGGGTCGACAGCAACGGGCAGCAACTGCCCTACATCGACAAGGTCAACATGGACGTGGCGGCCGGCGGGCTGCTGGCCGCCAAGGCCAATGCCGGCGAGGCCGACCTGCTGTTCCGCGGCCTCAACATGGAGGACATCCCGATCCTGCGCGAGGGCGAGCGCGCCAAGGGCTACCGCACCCATCTCTGGCCGACCGCCCGCGGCTCGGAACTGGCGCTCTACCCGAACCTGACCGTCACCGACCCGGTCTGGCGCCAGCTCAACCGCGACCTGCGCTACCGCCGCGCGCTCTCGCTCGCCATCGACCGGCGCACCCTCAACAACGCGCTGCTGTTCGGGCTCGGCACCGAGGGCAACGACACCGTCGTGGAGAAGAGCCCGCTCTACAAGCCCGAGTACCGCACCCTCAACGCCGGCTACGACCCGGCCGAGGCCTCCCGCCTCCTCGACGCGGTCGGGCTGACCCAGCGCAACGGCGCCGGCATCCGCCTGCTGCCCGACGGGCGCGAGCTGGAGATCGTGGTCGAGACCGACGGCGAGAGCAGCATGCTCACCGACGGGCTGACGCTGATCTCCGAGTTCTGGCGCGAGGTCGGCGTCAAGCTGTTCGTCAAGCCGCAGGACCGCACGGTCCTGCGCAACCGCGCCTATTCGGGCGCCGCCGTGATGGTGGCGGCGCAGGGCCTCGACCTCGCGATGCCGACCGCCGAGATGTCCCCCGACGAACTCGCCCCGGTCCACCAGGACACCTATGCCTGGCCGAAATGGGGCCAGTACGTCGAGACGCGGGGCAAGGAAGGCGAGGCCTGCGACATCCCCGAGGCGAAGGTGCTCATCGACCTCAACGCCCGCTGGATGGCGACCGCCGACAATGGCGAGCAGGCCAAGATCTGGGCCGAGATGCTGAAGAACCGGGCCGAGAACCAGTGGGTGATCGGCACCGTCTCCGGGGCGCTGCAGCCGGTGGTCGCCAAGACCCGGCTCCTCAACGTGCCCGACAAGCAGACCTATAGCTGGAAACCGACGGCCCTGATCGGAATTTACCGGATGGACCAGTTCTACTGGGGGCCGAACCCGAAGGAGGCGTCGCGGTGATCCGCTATCTCGCCCGCCGCCTCCTGACCATGGCGGTCACGCTGCTCATCATCTCCGCCCTCGTCTTCGTCATCATCAAGCTGCCGCCGGGCGACTTCCTGACCAACCAGATCGCCGAATTGCGCTCGCAGGGCGAGGCGGCCTCGGTCGCCAAGGCGCAGTTCCTGATGCAGCAATACGGCCTCGACCGGCCGGTCTGGGAGCAGTACCTGCGCTGGATCGGCCTGTGGCCCAACCCGGAGGGCGCCTTCAACGGGTTGATCCAGGGCAATTGGGGCTGGTCGTTCGAGTATGACCGCCCGGTGCGCGAGGTGGTGGGCGACGCGCTCTGGCTCACCCTCGTCGTCAACCTGGCGGTGGTGATCTTCGTCCACCTGGTGTCGATCCCGATCGCGATCTACTCGGCGACGCGGCAATACTCGATCGGCGACTACGTCGCGACCTTCATCGGCTATATCGGGCTCGCCACCCCGTCCTTCCTGCTGGCGCTGGTGATGCTGTTCTACGCCAACCGCTGGTTCGAGGTGTCGATCGGCGGGCTCTACGACAGCGCCTATTCGGGCCTGCCCTGGACCTGGGACAAGATCCGCTCGCTGCTCGCCCACCTCGTCGTGCCGACGCTGGTGATCGGTCTCGGGGGCACCGCCGCAATGATCCGGCGGATGCGCGCCAACCTCCTCGACGAACTCGGCAAGCAATACGTCGTCACCGCCCGCGCCAAGGGCCTGCCGCCGACCCGGGCGCTGATCAAGTATCCGTTCCGGATGTCGCTCAACCCGTTCATCGCCGATATCGGCAACCTGCTGCCCCATCTCATCTCGGGCTCGGTGCTGGTGTCGCTGGTGCTGAGTCTTCCGACCGTCGGGCCGATCCTGCTCGCCGCGCTGAAGAGCCAGGACCAGTTCCTGGCCGGCTTCATCCTGATGTTCGTGGCGATGCTCACGGTGATCGGCATGCTGATCTCCGACCTGCTGCTCGCCTGGCTCGATCCGCGCATCCGCCTCGGAGGGGACGGTCGATGAGTCTCGAGTTGCGCGACCGGCCGCAGCACTTCGTCGATGCCGCCCCCTTCGATCCCGGCCGCACCGAGCCGGTGGGGGCGGAGAGCAGCGCCGTCGATCGCGCCTCGTCCTGGCGCCTGACCTGGTGGAAGTTCCGCAAGCACCGGGTCGCGGTGGCGGCGGGGCTGATCCTGATCGTGTTCTACGCGCTGATCCCCTTCGTCGAGGTGATCGCGCCCTACAACCCGGCCAAGCGCCACGGCGACTACCTCTACGCGCCGCCGCAATCGATCCACCTCTTCCACGAGGGCCGCCTCATTGGGCCCTACACCCACCCCTACCACTTCACCTTCAACATCGAGACCTTCCACCGCGACTACACGACGGACCGGACGAAGGTGCAGCCGCTCCGCTTCTTCTGCCGCGACGAGGGTTATTCCTTCTGGGGCATGATCGACACCGACTGGCACGTGGTCTGCCCGCCGAAGGACGGGACGATGTTCCTGCTCGGCACCGACCGGCTCGGACGCGACCTGCTCTCGCGGATCATCACCGGCACCCGGATCTCGCTCACCGTCGGCCTCGTCGGCATCGCGGTGTCGTTCGCGCTCGGGCTCTTCTTCGGCGGGCTCGCCGGCTATCTCGGCGGCTGGGTCGACAACATCATCCAGAGGATGATCGAGATCCTGCGCTCGCTCCCCGAATTGCCGCTCTGGCTCGCCCTCTCGGCGGCGTTGCCGCCGAACTGGAGCCCGATCCTGGTCTTCTTCGGCATCACGCTGATCCTCGGGCTGCTCGACTGGCCGGGCCTCGCCCGCGCCGTGCGCTCGAAGCTGCTGGCGCTCCGCGAGGAGGATTACGTCCGCGCCGCCGAGCTGATGGGCGCCTCGAAGACCCGGATCATCGCCCGGCACCTGATCCCGAACTTCATGAGCCACCTGATCGCTTCGGCGACCCTGTCGATCCCCTCGATGATCCTCGGCGAAACGGCCCTGTCGTTCCTAGGCTTAGGCCTGCGGCCGCCGGTGACGAGCTGGGGCGTGCTCCTGAACGAGGCGCAGAACCTCGCGGCGGTGCAGCTTCACCCGTGGCTGCTGGCGCCGATCCTGCCGGTGGTGATCGTAGTGCTGGCCTTCAACTTCCTCGGGGACGGCCTGCGGGATGCGGCGGATCCGTATCATTGAGGGGGAAGTTCGAAGTCACTGGCAGCCCGAGTCGAGTGACCGACCACAGTAATACACCCTCCGCGTCATCCCGGGGCCGCGCAGCGGAACCCGGGATCCCATAACCGCCGACGCGGAAGGATGAAGCGAAGCGCGAGCCGCCTCGTTCGGCAGCGTCAGCGGTTATGGATCCCGGGTTCTCGCCTACGGCGAGCCCCGGGATGACGCCGAGGGTTTGAACGTCCGTCCGACGTTAGCGAAAATCGGGGTCGCGGAACGAGCCCGCCCCCTCACCCCCCCTTCACCGCCCCCGCCGTCAATCCAGCCACGATCTGGCGCTGCGCGAACACCGTCAGCACCAGGACCGGCAGCGTCACGATCAGCGCGGCCGCCGCCAGCGGCCCCCAGCTCAGCTGGTCGAACGAAATCATGTTGTAGACCGCGACCGGCAGGGTGCGGGTCTCGCGCCCGGCGAGCACGATGCCGAAGACGAAGTTGTTCCAGGAGAAGATCACCGCCAGGATCATCGCCACCGCGATGCCGGGCTTGGCGATCGGCAGCGCGACGTAGCGGAAGACCTGCCAGCGGCTCGCGCCATCGATATACGCGGCCTCCTCCAGCTCCAGCGGCGTGGTCTCGAAGTAGCCGATCATGATCCAGATCACGATCGGCACCGTGACGACGAGGTGGATGATGATCTGCGGCCACAGCGTGCCGAGGAGCCCGAGCCACTGGAACAGCAGGAAGAGCGGGATCAGGTAGGACAGGCCCGGCGTGATGCGGGCGACCAGGATCACCACCGCCGCCTTGGCGGCCTTCATCCGGGCGATGCCGTAGCCGGCCGGCACCCCGACGAGAAGGGCGAGCCCGGTCGCCGTACCCGTCACCAGCAGGCTGTTCAGGAAGTAGGTCGAGAACCGGTTCGATTCGAGCACGTCGAGGTAGTTCTTCCAGGCGAAGCGCTCGGGGATCAGGATCGGCGGATAGGCCGCGTTGTCGATCTCGTACTTGACCGAGAGCGACAGCATCCAGACGAAGAACAGGATCACCGGCGAGACGATCACCAGGACGGCAAAGAGCAGGGCGGCCTGCTTGAGGAGCCAGCGCCCGTTCATTCGACCGCCCCTTGCGTGCGCTTGCGGACCACCAGCAGGGCGGCGGCGAGCGCGATGATGAGGAGGAAGAACACCACCGCGATCGCCGAGCCGTAGCCCACGTCGTAATAGGCGAAGGCGACGCTGTAGAGATAGATGTTGATCGTCTCCGAGGCGGTCCCCGGTCCCCCTTGCGTGATCGCGAAGATGATGTCGAAGCTCTTCACCGCGTCGATCATCCGGATCATCGCGGCGACGAACAGGAACGGCGCTACCAGCGGCAGGGTGATGTGGCGAAACACCTGCCAGAGCGAGGCGCCGTCGATCTGCGCGCTCTCGTAGGGCTCGGTCGGCAGCGCCGCGAGGCCGCCGAGCACGATCAGCATCACGAGCGGCGTCCACTGCCAGGTCTCGACCAGCACCAGCGACGGGATCACGGTCGCGGGGTGGAACACCCAGAGCTGCGGCGGGATGCCGACGAGGGAGAGCAGGTAGTTCAGCACCCCGAGCTGGGGATGGAACATCATGGTCCAGACGAGCGCGATGGCGACGGGCGTCGCCATCATCGGCAGGATGAACACGCCGCGCAGGAAGCCACGCAAGGGAAACTTGGCGTGGAACACGCAGGCCGCGAGCGTACCGAGGATCAGGGGCAGCACCACCGAGAGCGCGGTGTAGACCAGCGTCTGCCACACCGCGTCGAGGAAGCGCGGATCGGTGGGCAGCCGCGCGTAGTTGGAGAGGCCGACGAAGGCCGGGTCCGCCCCGACCTTCCACTCGTGCAGGCTCATCCACAGGGTGAAGGCCCAGGGGAAGACGATCACCCCGACGACAACGACCAGGGCCGGCACCACGAAGGGCCAGTAGCCCGGCGGGCGCCAGCGGGCCGCCGGCGCCTCTTCGGACGCCGGCACGACGGACGATGGCGCGAGGCCGGCCCGGGCCATCAGGCCTTCTCGCTGCGCTCGAGGATCGGCCGGTACTGCTCGGCCGCCTTCTTCAGCTCCGTCGCCGGGTCGGCTCCCGACAGGGTGGCGGTGACGGCGGAGCCGACGATGTCGCGGAACTCCGCCACCGGCACCACGACGGGGAGGCCGAGCTTGCTGATCTTCGACGAGCCGATCACCGAATCAAGCCACTCGCGCGGCATCTTCACGCCCTGCTGCACCTCGGCGTCGCTGAGGATCGAATCGCGGAACGGCACGCCGCCGCCGGCCTGGAGCAGGCGGCCGCCCATGATCTTCGAGACGGCCCACTGGCAGTAGAGGTAGCCCGCCTCCTTCTTGGTGCTCGCCGCGGTCACGCCGATGCCGTCGCCGTAGGTGGCCGAGGCGTGGTCCTTCGGGCCCTTCGGCACGACCGCGTAGCCGACCTTGCCGACGACGCGCGAGGCGTTGGGATCCTCCAGCGGCGGCGCCCAGCCGACGCCGTCGAGCCACATCGCCGCTCGCCCCTGCGTGAAGGCCGCCATCGACTCCATCCAGTTGAAGCCGACGACGCCGGGGGGAGCGGTCTTGGTGAGCAGGCGCTGGTAGAGCTTCGTCGCCTCGACCGCCTCCGGGCCGTCGATCAGCAGGTTGCCCTTGTCGTCGAGGAAGCGGCCGCCGTAAGCCAGGAAGAACGCGCCCCACAGCGCCATGTTGGCGTTGCGCAGGCCGCGGCCGACGAAGCCGTAGGTGCCGGCCTTCGGATCGGTCAGCGTCTCGGCCGCCCGCATCATGTCGTCGAAGGTCTCGGGGTAGGCGACGTTCTTCTTCTGAAAAAGTTCCTTGTTCCAGTACAGGATGAAGTAGTCGACCGACATCGGCAGCGAGCGCATCTCGCCCTTCGGCGTCTTGGCGTATTGCAGGCCCGCGGCGCTGAAATCCGCCTCGCGCAAGGCCGGGTCGGTCAGGTTCGGGTCCTTGAGGTAGCCGGACAGGTCGGCGAGCCAGCCGGCCTTGTCGAACTGGCGCTTCTGCACGTGGTAGCTCAGGTGCACCACGTCGAAGCTCGGCCGGCCGGAGGTCAGCTCGATGACGATCTTCTGGCGCTGCTGCTGCTCGGGGATGACCTCGGAATTGACCTTGATCCCGGTCAGCGCCGTGAACTCGGCGGCGTGGCGCTGGAGCAGGTCGCCGCGGGGCCCCTTGATCAGGTTGACCTCGAGGGTGGTGCCGGCGTGGCGCTTCCAGTCCACGGCCGCGAAGGCCGGCCGAATGCCGGACAATCCCCCGCCGACCAGACCGAGGCCGGCCGCGGCGGCGCCGGATGCCAGGATGCGGCGGCGGGTCGGCCCGCCGCGAGAGAACTCGCCCATCGTTTCCTGCCCTTGACGATCGGCCCGGATCTGGTGCCCGGGCTTGTTCGAGGCCGGTGCTCCGGTCCCCGTCGCGCCGCGTCAGCGGCAGCGCTGCCGGAGCCTAGTGCAAGACGCGCAGCCGTGGGAAGCGGCTCGACCTGACGGCCCCGGAAAAATCAGTACGCAACGGTTACGGCGCGGCGAGATCCAGCGTCAGGGCGAAGCACGCGCCCTTCGTGCCCGACACCGCGAGGTCGCCGCCGAGCTGGCGGGCAAGCCCGTGGATCACCCGCATGCCGAGGCTGCGGCGCGCCGCCGCCGTGTCGAACCCCTCGGGGAGACCGACGCCGTCATCGGAGACGCTGAGGCGGACCTTGCCCTCGCCCGCCGGCACCGCCTCGACCCGCACCGGGCCGTGGGCGCCCGGATAGGCATACTTCACCGCGTTGGTGACGAGCTCGTTGACGAACAGTCCGAGCGGGATCGCGAGGTCGGCCGGGATCGGCATGGCCGGCGCCGTGCAGGTGATCGCGTGGCCGGGCGCGCTCTCGCGCAGCTTCTCGCACAGGGAGCCGAGGAAGCCCGACAGCTCCACCGCCGCGAGGTCGGGCTGGCGCCAGAGCTGGTCGTGGACCTGCGCCACCGCCTCGACCCGCGAGCGGGCATCCGCCAGGGCGTCGCGGGCCTGCTGGCTCTCGGTGGTGCGGGCCTGGAGCGAGAGCAGGCCCGCGACGGTGGCGAGGCTGTTCTTGACCCGGTGGCTCATCTCGCGGGTCAGCAGCTCCTGCCGGTCGAGGGCGGCCTGTAGCCGGGCTTCGGCGCGCTGGCGCTCGATGGCGCCGCCGAGCAGGTTGGCGAAGCCCTGCATGAAGGCGATGTCGGTCTCGTCGAACTGGCCCTCGCGGGTGTCGTCGACCTCCAGCACGCCGAAATCGCCCTCGCGGTTGCGGATCAGCACGTTGAGCGCCCGGCGCACCCCGTGGTCAGCCATCAGCTGCGGGGTGCGGAAGCGGCGCTCGTTCTCGAGGTGGTTGGAGATCACCGGCTGCCCGGTCTTGAGGGCGTAGCCCGCCGGCGAGGCGAGGTCGGCCCCGACGAGGGCGTGGCCGACGACGTTCGGCCCCCAGCCGATGCCCGCGATGACCAGCAGGGTGTCCTGCCCCGGCTTGTATTCCAGCGCCTTGCAGAACTGCGCCGACATCCCCTCGGCGCAGAGCTCGGTCGCGCGCTGCAGGAGCCGGCCGAGATCGTCGGCGCGCAGGGCTTCGACGCCGAACTCGGACAGGATCTTCTGCTGCTTCAGGCGGTATTCGAGGTCCGGACGGCTGAGCTCCGCCATCGTCTGCAATCCTGTCCTTTCCCTGCGCGAGATGCGGGGTCCGTGCTTCGAGGGGGCCAACAGCGTGGCCGGAACGACGTGATGGAGTGGGGCCACGTCTGCCGGGGCGGGTCAAGCGCGCAGGCCGGCGAAGCCAGGATGCCGCACGGCGCCATCCCCAGGCCCGTCGCCGGATGCACGATCCGGGCACAGCACTGTTCGTGCCTGGCTCTGTTCCATATGATACAGTGCAGTGCACATACAGCAGGAGTGCGGATCCGTGCTGCGCCTCGTCGCCCTCGGGATCATCCTGACCGCCGCCGTGACGATCCTGGCGAGCCTCTTGCGGCCGCCGCCGGTCCGGGCGCAGCAGGACGAGTATTACTGCCGCCCTCCCCTCAAATTCGCGGCCGGCGCCTGCGTGGCGCAGTGCCCGGCGGGCTACGAGGATCGCGGCCGGGTCTGCACCTTCCGCAGCCTGTCGCGCTGACGGGTCAGGCGGCGTCCGCCGTCGAGACGGCCGGCGCCGCGTGCGCGTCGCCCCAGGCCTTGAGCGCCCGGATCACCGGTTCGAGGCTGCGGCCGCGCTCGGTCAGCCGGTACTCCACCCGCGGCGGCACCTCGGCATAGACCGTGCGGTGGATGAACCCGTCCGCCTCCAGCTCGCGCAGCTGGTTGGTCAGCATGCGCTGGGTCACGTTCGGCATCCGGCGGCGCAGGGCGTTGAACCGGAGCGAATCCTCCGGCGCCGGCGCCTCGGCCAGCAGGTGGTAGAGGATCACGCCCTTCCACTTGCCGTCGATCAGCTGCAGCGTCGCCTCGACGGCGCAGCCCGGGCTGCAATCCAGGCTGCGGTGCCGGGTGCGGGCCATCACGGTATCCTTTTCGACACTATGGGCGCTTCATGTGCGTTCTTGCGCGGTTCGAGGGTAGCGGTCATCTCCGCTCCAGTCATCAAGGAGCCTGCCCATGCGCGCCGTCGGTTACCAGACCTCCCTGCCGATCGAGGACGAAGCCGCCCTTCAGGACATCACCCTCCCGCGCCCCGAGCCCACGGGCCGCGACCTCCTGGTCGAGGTCCGGGCGGTGTCGGTGAACCCGGTCGACACCAAGGTGCGCCGCCGCGCCGCGTCGGAGGCCGGCAGCTGGAAGGTGCTGGGCTGGGACGCTGCCGGCATCGTCGTCGCCGCCGGCCCGGAGGCGACGCGGTTCAAGCCCGGCGACGCAGTGTTCTACGCCGGCGCCCTGGAGCGCCCCGGCACCAATGCCGAGTTCCACCTCGTCGACGAGCGCATCGTCGGCCGCAAGCCCGCCTCGCTCTCCTTCGCCGAGGCCGCGGCGCTGCCGCTCACGGCGATCACCGCCTGGGAGACGCTGTTCGATCGGCTCGACGTCCGCAAGCCGGTGCCGGGGGCTGCGAAAGCGGTGCTGATCGTCGGCGGGGCCGGCGGCGTCGGCTCGATCGCGACGCAGCTCGCGCGCCAGCTCACCGACCTCACCGTTATCACCACGGCCTCGCGGCCGGAGACCCAGGCCTGGAGCCGGGAGCTCGGCGCCCATCACGTCGTCGATCACGGCGCGTCGCTGGCGCAAGCCGTGGCCGGTCTCGGCCTCGGCGCCCCGGGCGTCGTCTTCTCGACCACCCACACCGACACGCACCTGCCGGCCCTCGTCGAGTTGATGGCGCCGCAGGGACGGCTCGCGCTGATCGACGATCCGGCGACGCTCGACGTGTCGCTCCTCAAGCGCAAGAGCCTGTCGCTGCATTGGGAGTTCATGTTCACCCGGCCGATGTTCGGCACCGTCGACATCGCGGCGCAGGGCGAGCTGCTGGACGAGGTAGCGCGGCTGGTCGAGGCGGGGCAGCTGCGCACCACCCTCGCCGACCATTTCGGGACGATCAACGCCGCGAACCTGCGCCGGGCGCACGCGCTCCTCGAGAGCGGGCGGGCGAAGGGGAAGATCGTGCTGGAGGGGTTTGCGTGAGGGGCGGTGATTCCGGATCAGGACACCGACATCGGCTGAGTGCGCGCAACGCTCCCATCCCACAGGGTCATCCCGGGGCTCGACGAAGTCGAGAACCCGGGATCCGTAACCGCTGACGATGCAGGATCAGGCGGGACGCGAACCGCTTCATCCTCCGGCATCGGCGGCTATGGATCCCGGGTTCCGCTGCGCGGCCCCGGGATGACACGGAGGGTGGCAGCCCCGTCGCTCAACGCGAACGGATTTGAACCTCGCAAGAAGTGTTCTCGCAGAGGAGCGTTGAAGCGAGTCCTCAGCGCATCACCTGCCGAGAGGCCCGATGCATCTTCGCCCTGGCGTGATGCCGGTGCTTCACCCGCACCACCCGCGGCCGCGGCGCGATGCCGGGCTCGCCGTAATAGCCCGCCGGCGCGTAGCCGTCGCCCGGCGCTCCGTACTGGTAGCCGCGGACCGGCCGCATCGGGGCCTGGACCGCGTCGTAGGGACCGTGCCCGGTCCGGGCGCGGTAGGCCGCACCGGCGAAGTCGCCGGGGGTCGGCGGGGTGCCGGGCTGCGAGAAGCTGGTCTCGGGCCGGTAGGCCGGGCCCCAGCCGATCTCGTCGTCGCCGGCCGGGTCCCGGCCCGGGAAGCCGGTGACGTAGCCGACGCTCTGGGCGGCGGCCGGCACGGCTGCGGCGAGGGTGGCGAATCCGGCGAGGAGACCCGCCGCGAGGAAGCGTGCGCGCATGGACGTGTCCTTTCCGAATGTGGGGTCAGTAGGCCCGGCTGCCGAGGACGTAGTCGGCCATGCGGTGCGGGCGGTTGAGCGGGCCCTCGCTCACGCTGTCATTGTAGTAGCCGTATCCGGTCGGCCCGAAGGCACCGCCATTGGTGACGGCGGCGACCGGCACGGCGCGGATCGCCACAAGACCGGTGCGGCCGACCGGCAGCGGGCCGGCGACCAGGTCGGGCGAGACCTGCAGGACGGTGGGGCCGCTTGCTGCGCCGCGGTTGTAGATGTCCGGCTCTACGGCCGGCGGGCGCACCCGCACCGCGAGCGGCGACTGCGCCAGGGCCGGGCCGGATGCGACGGGGCCCGCGAGGCAGGCCAGGGCAGCGAGCGACGAGAGACGATGACGAACCACGCGGGGCATCCTCCGGTGACGGATGCCGGTCAACGCGCGGGGAGCGGCGCCCGGTTCCGGGGCGCGGCGTGCTGTCCTGGGTCGGGGCCCGAACCGGCCCCGTGATCAGCCCTTGGTGCGGACCACGACCTCGCGCTCGCGCCGCACCCGCTCGCACTCGGCCCAGTAGCCGTTGAGGAGCGCGGGGGTCGAGGAGCAGCGATAGGCGATGTCGGGGCTCGGGGCCGGGACGGGGTCGCGGGCGATGATCGGGTTCGGCGCGCAGGCGGCCGGCAGGGCGGCCGCGGCGGCGAGAACGACGAGCTTCAGCGAGCGACGCATCGGATACCCAGGGTGGAGCGAAACTTGACCGTACCCTGATGCGGGGCGGCCCCCGGATCAACCCGGGGCCGGGCGCGGGGGGCCACCGGGGGCGCGTTTGCGCCGCCCTGTCGCCCCCCGGCCACAAGTTCCGACCTCAGCCGACTTTCTGCATCGGCACGACGTTGTGCAGCGTGCGGTCGGCGTTGTCGAAGAAGCGGCGGATGTTGCGCGCGGCCTGGCGGATGCGCTGCTCGTTCTCGACCAGCGCGATGCGCACGTAATCGTCGCCGTGCTCGCCGAAGCCGATGCCCGGCGCCACCGCGACGTCGGCCTTCTCGACCAGCAGCTTCGAGAATTCGAGGCTGCCGAGGCTCCGGAAGCGCTCCGGGATCGGCACCCAGGCGAACATCGAGGCGGAGGGCACCGGGATGTCCCAGCCGGTCTTCTGGAACGCGTCGACCATCGCGTCGCGGCGGCGGCGATAGGTGGCGCGCATCTCGTGGATGCAATCCTCCGGGCCGTTGAGCGCGGCGGTGGCGGCGACCTGGATCGGCGTGAAGGCGCCGTAATCGAGGTAGGACTTCACCCGGGTCAGCGCCGCGAGCAGCCGCTCGTTGCCGACCGCGAAGCCCATCCGCCAGCCGGCCATCGAGAAGGTCTTGGACAGGGAGGTGAACTCGACCGCGACGTCGATCGCGCCCGGCACCTGCAGCACCGAGGGCGGCGGGTTGGCGTCGTCGAAGTAGACCTCGGCGTAGGCGAGGTCGGAGAGCAGGATCAGCTCGTGCTTCTTCGCGAAGGCCACGAGGTCGCGGTAGAAATCGAGGGAGGCGACGTAGGCCGTCGGGTTCGACGGGTAGCAGACGACGAGCGCCACGGGCTTCGGGATCGAGTGCTGCATCGCCCGCTCGGCCGCCGGGAAGAAGGCCGGGGTCGGCTCGGCCGGGACCGAGCGGATCACGCCGCCCGCCATCAGGAAGCCGAAGGCGTGGATCGGGTAGCTGGGGTTGGGCACCAGCACCACGTCGCCGGGCGCCGTGATGGCCTGCGCCATGTTGGCGAAGCCCTCCTTCGAGCCCAGCGTCGCCACGACCTGGGTGTCGGGGTTGAGCGCGACGCCGAAGCGGCGCTGGTAGTAGTGCGCCTGGGCGCGGCGCAGGCCAGCGATGCCCTTCGAGGCCGAGTAGCGGTCGGTGCGCGGCTTGCCGGCGGTCTCCACCAGCTTCTCGATCACGTGGCGGGGCGCCTCGAGGTCCGGGTTGCCCATGCCGAGATCGATGATGTCGGCGCCGTTGGCGCGGGCGGCGGCCTTGATCCGGTTGACCTGCTCGAAGACGTAGGGGGGCAGTCGCTTGATGCGATGAAAATCGGTCATGGCCGGGTCCTGGATCGGCGCCGCCGCTGCGACGCGCGTGTCACACACGCTGTCTAGAGGGGTTTCGGGAGAAGAGGAAGTTCGCGTGCTCGGCGTTGCGTCACTCGGCCGGCGGAACTTTGGGCGGAGCCGGCGGCTTGACGGCGCCGCCGACCTTGGCGGCGTCGCGGCCCTTGGCCTCGTTGCGCTGGCGGCTGGCATCGAGCTCGGCCTCGAGCTGCTTCACCCCGGCGGCCGACTTGGCGCGGGTTTCGCGAGGCGGGGCCGAGACGCCCACCGGCAGGAACTCGCCGCCCCCGCGGCGGGTCTCCTTCACGAAGTCGGGCGCCGCGACCTCCTTGGGGCCGAACCCGGCGGATTTCGCGGCGTCGCGGATGCCGGCCCCGTCGAGGACGCAGCCGCCGGCGGAGAGGCAGGCCGGGAGGATCGCCAAGAGGATTGCGGTACGGGCGGCGACGGGCGAAAGAGCGGGGAACGCGGGCATGACGTTTGGGAAACCTTGCGCGAGGGCACCGTGGCAGTGCGGAAACCCGGTCCGGTCATCTGGCGGAACCGGCGGTTTGCGACGATATTTTGTCGGAAAGGCGGCTTGCTGCGGCGGACCGTCGACATGAGGGAGGAGAACGCGCGTGACGTCTGAGAGGAGTACGGCGCCGGTTGCGGATGTGGAGGCCCTGTCGCGCAATGCGGGCCTGATGACCGAGCAGTTCAGCCGGGCGCTCGCCGCCTACGCCAAGCCCCTCGAGGAGGGCAAGCCGAGCACGGCGCTCGCCGAATCGGTGACCGAGGTGGTGCGCACGCTCGGCACCGTGGCCGAGAAGTGGTTCACCGATCCGCAGAAGGCGCTGGAGGCCCAGTCGCTGATCGGCGGCCAGTTCCTGGCCCTGTGGGGCTCGACGCTGCAGCGGATGCAGGGCGAGACGACGGTCACCCCCGTCGCCCTGCCCGATCCCAAGGACAAGCGCTTCGCCGCGCCGGAATGGACGACGAACCCGGTCTTCGACTTCCTGAAGCAGGGCTACCTGATCACCACCCGCTGGGCCGAGGTGCTGGTCGACGAGGCCGAGGGGCTCGATCCGCATACCCGCGCCAAGGCGCAGTTCTACGTCCGGCAGATCTCCGGCGCGATGTCGCCGTCGAACTTCCTCGCCACCAATCCGGAACTGATCCGCGAGACGTTCCGCGAGAACGGCGCCAACCTCGTGCGCGGCATGAAGATGCTGGCCGAGGACGTCGAGGCCGGCGGCGGCGAGTTGCGCGTGCGCCAGACCGACCAGGGCCAGTTCAAGGTCGGCGTCAACATGGCGAACACTCCCGGCGAGGTGGTGTTTCGCAACGACCTGATCGAGCTGATCCAGTACGCGCCGCAGACCGACACAGTGCTCAAGCGCCCGCTGCTGATCGTACCGCCGTGGATCAACAAGTACTACATCCTCGACCTGAACAAGGACAAGAGCTACATCGGCTGGGCGGTGAGCCAGGGCCTGACGGTGTTCGTGATCTCCTGGGTCAATCCGGACGCGCGCCACGCCAGCAAGGATTTCGAGAGCTACATGCGCGAGGGCATCTTCGCGGCACTGGAGGCGATCGAGAAGGCGACCGGCGAGCGCCAGGTCTCGGCGGTGGGCTACTGCGTCGGCGGCACGCTGCTCGCCGTGAGCCTGGCCTACATGGCGGCGGTCGGCGACGACCGCATCGCCAGCGCCACCTTCCTGACCACCCAGGTCGACTTCACCCATGCCGGCGACCTGAAGGTCTTCGTCGACGAGGCGCAGATCCGCTCCATCGAATCCGGCATGCAGAGCCGCGGCTACCTCGAAGGCGCCAAGATGGCCAACGCCTTCAACATGCTGCGGCCGAACGACCTGATCTGGCCCTACGTCGTCAACAACTACCTGAAGGGCAAGGCGCCGCTGCCCTTCGACCTCTTGTACTGGAACTCCGACGCGACCCGGATGCCAGCCGCCAACCACTCGTTCTACCTGCGCAACTGCTACCTCGACAACAAGCTGTCGCGCGGCGAGATGATGCTCGGCAACGTGCGCCTCGACCTCGGCAAGGTGACGATCCCGGTCTTCAACCTGGCGACGCGGGAGGACCACATCGCCCCGGCCCTCTCGGTCTTCGAGGGCTGCCGCGCCTTCGGCGGCTCCGTCGACTACGTCTTGGCGGGGTCGGGCCACATCGCCGGCGTCGTCAACCCGCCGGCCAAGCCCAAATACGGGTACTGGACCGGCGGTCCCGCCTACGGCTCGCTCCAGGACTGGATCTCGGCCGCGACCGAGCACAAGGGCTCGTGGTGGCCGTACTGGCTCTCCTGGCTCGAGTACCAGAATTCCGAGCGTGTGCCGGCGCGCCAGCCCGGCGGCGGTGTGCTGCCGTCGCTCGGCGCGGCGCCGGGGACCTACGTGCTCGAGAAGGCGTGAGATGACGAAAAGCCCCCGGGGCGGTGTCCCGGGGGCTCTTTTCCAGAGCGGTGCTGAAGATCATACTATTACTCCTTGCTCTCCTCGCGAAACAGCGCTTCGAGCAAGGCGACATCATCCTCCACATCCTCGCTTCCGCGGAAGCGGGAGTATTCGATGTGTCCGTCCTCGAACACATCGATCTCAATCCGCTCGCCGACCAAGGTGGCCGTAACCATGATGCTGTCGTCGCGGTGGCGATCCAGACGGTAGTGTATCCGCTCCCGTTCGAGCAGGCGTATCACGCGGTAGAGTTCGTGGGTCATGGCTGCCGCGATTGTCGATGTCGGCACAGGGTCGTCCAAATCGGGTCGCGACCAACCTCTCCCATCACCAGGACGACCGGCTTTCGACCCTAGCCGAGAGCTGCGCGCCGCGCCTGCTCAGCTTCGTCCTCCAGGTCCCGTCTCAGGCGGGCTATCTGCCGCTCCTGGACCCGGACCGCGACGTAGGCGACGCCGACCGCGACGAAGGGGACGATCAGGGCGAGGACCGCGTACTCGTTCATGGGATGAGCCCTCTGAGAGCGCGTCGTGCCAGGTAATGTAGGAGCGCGGAGCCCCCAAGCCAACAGGAGACGATGACTGCCAGAAACCACCACGGGACCTGGTTCAGGCCGCTCACTCCGAAGAGCCAGCCGGTTACAGGCGTAGCTGCGCCGACTGTGAAACACGCTGTCGATGCTCGGTCGAGATTGTTCGCAAACAGCTTGGCGGTTTCGTTGATGACGAGCTTGCGATTGTCGGGGATTGGGGTCGGCGGGAGAGTCATCATGGTCGCCCATCGGATTCTGGCGACGCGCTTGAACCGCTCAGCAGTCGGAAACCCATTCGATATGTCATTCCGGGCTCCGTTGCGCGGCCCCGGAATGACCTGCAATGTGGAAGCGCCATCGAGAGGGGCAGTCCACTGCCCCTCGAAGGGCGCCTTCCCCTCAGTACTTCCGCACCAGCGGCACCGGGATCGGCGCCGGGGCCGGGGGGTTGTCCCAGCGGTACTTCAGGCCGACCGAGACGATGTCGGCGCTGGCATCCGAAGTCGCCAGGAAGGCGAGCGGCGCGGTGTAGAGCGGCTCGCCCGGCACGATCGCGATCCGGTTGCGGCCGCCGACCGAGAACAGGTGCTGGTAGGAGACGTCGAACTGGATCTTCTCGCTGTAGCGATAGCTGGCGCCGACCGAGGCGAAGTAGCGGTCGCCGTCGGGCAGGCGGGTCGAGCGGTTCGAGAGGTCGATCGGCGACTGCTCGTAGGCGAAGCCGAGGCGGCCGGTCCATTGCGGGGTGAAGTCGTACTCGGCGCCGACCGAGTAGTAGAACCCGTTCTTGTAGTTCAGCGGCAACGCCGTCACCGGCCGGCCGAGCGCCAGCGAGACGATCGCCGGCGAGCCGATCCGGGTCCAGTTGTCCCACTCGAAGCCGAAATTCAGGCGGAAGTCCTGGGTGATCGCCTGGGTCAGGCCCACCGAGACCTTCTCGGGGGTGTTGAGCGAGGCGCGGACCTGGCCGATGCCGAAGGCCGAGCCCTCGATCTGGTGGTTGATCGAGGAGCGGTAGCCGACGCCGACCGTGGTGCCCTCCGAGAGGCGCGCCACCACACCGGCGGTGAAGCCCCAGCCCCAGTCGTCGCCCTTGAGGAACGCCGTGTTCGCGCCTGGGGTGATGCCGGTGGCCTGGCGGAGCGTCAGCTTGAAGTATTCGAGCACCGGCCCGGCCGCGATCGACAGCCAGTCATTGACCTTGTAGCCGATCACCGGGTTGAAGTTCAGCGAGAAGATCTTCGACGACCGGCTGTAGGTCTGGCCGGCCCAGACCGGGTTCGGCTTGGTGATGAGACCGAACGGCGCGGCGCCGGAGAGGCCGATGAACAGCCGGTCGCTGAGCTGGTAGTTCGTGTAGGTCGCCGGCAGCACCGCCGCCTGGCCAATATCGCCCGAATTGCCGAGCCCGATCAGCGGCGGGAAAGTGCCGGTCGTGGGCGTGATGGTGGCCGAGGGCGCCACCAGGGTGGCGTTGAAGTCCGAGTTCCAGCCCGGCTTCATCGTGACGACGGCCGGGTTCCAGAACATCGACGACAGGCCGCCGGAGCCGGCCGCCGCGCCCGCGAAGGCGAGGCCCATCGCCTGGGCGCTCTGCTCGCGCAGCCCGAACGCCGCCGCCTGCGCCGACCCGTTGGCCCCCGCCAGCAGCATCAGCGATGCGCCGGCCAGCAGCGCCGCCCTCCTCGAACCCGTCATGACGTTACCCCAGACCCCGAAGTTCCGTGCCGCGCGGCTCTATGGACGCCCACAGCTTGGGCGGGATGATGCGGCAGCAGGCAGCTTTCAGGCAATCCCGGGGGCGGGGCCAGGATCTATCAGACCAAAACGAGTAAGAGCGCGCAATTCTTGCTCAAGATCGCATCATCGCAGTCGAGATTGGGAATTCGATCTTCATACCGGGCGCTTTCCTGTAGAGGCAAAGATGGAATCGAACGGCCCCGCCCGCCGCGCCGACACGGTTTCGCCCCAGATGTGACGAAACTGCAACGGGCGAAGCCGCCTCCGGGCGGGCTCGCCGGCTTGCGGCGGCCCGGCGCCGGCGCCAATGTCCCGGCCTGCGTGGATCTGGAGCACGGCCCGATCGCGTTGCGATCGGCAGCGCCCTCGGTCTTCGGCTCCAGATCTTTGACTGTGTGGCATTGTCTGCGACGAACCGGTTTCCACTTCGTCGAAGAATGCTTTGGGGAGACGACCAATGAAGCTTGTACGCTGGGGCGAGAACGGGGCGGAGAAGCCGGGCCTCGTCGACGGAGGCGGCGCGATCCGCGACCTGTCCGGGGTGATCCGCGACGTCGCCGGCCCGTTCCTCGCCGCCGACACCCTCCAGACCCTGCGCGGCATCGACCCCGCGACCCTGCCCGAGGTGCCGGCCGGCACGCGGCTGGGGCCGTGCGTCGGCCATGTGCGCAACTTCATCGCCATCGGCCTCAACTACGCCGACCATGCCGCCGAGACCGGTTCGCCGATCCCGGCCGAGCCGATCCTGTTCAACAAGGCGCCGTCCTGCATCGTCGGCCCGAACGACGACGTCATCCTGCCCAAGGGCTCGGCCAAGACCGACTGGGAGGTCGAGCTCGCCATCGTGATCGGCAAGCGCGCGTCCTACGTCCACGCCAACGAGGCGCTGGACTACGTCGCGGGCTACTGCGTCTGCCACGACGTGTCCGAGCGCGAGTTCCAGCTCGAGCGCGGCGGCACCTGGACCAAGGGCAAGGGCTGCCCGACCTTCGGTCCCCTCGGCCCCTGGCTCGTCACCCCGGACGAGATCGCCGACGTGCAGAATCTCGGCATGTGGCTCGACGTGAACGGCGAGCGGATGCAGACCGGCTCGACCCGCACGATGATCTTCGACTGCCGGCAGATCGTCTCCTACCTGTCGCACTTCATGCTGCTCGAGCCCGGCGACGTCATCACCACCGGCACGCCGCCCGGCGTCGGCATGGGCATGAAGCCGGCCCGCTTCCTGAAATCCGGCGACGTCGTCACCCTCGGGATCGAGTCCCTGGGCGAGCAGCGCCAGACGGTCGTGGCCTTCGACGACTGGACCGCCAAGGTGGCGGCCGGCCAGCCGACCAACTGAGGCGCGACGGCCCGCGGGTTTCCGTCCCGCGGGCTCCCACCCGGAGGGCAAAGCCATGGACGTGCTCGTCGTCGACGACCACCCGATCGTGCTGCAGGGCTGCCGCCGGGTGCTGGAGGATGCCGGCGTCGGGACCGTGCACGAGGCCACCGGCATCGCCGCGGGCTATCGCCGCTTCCGCCGCCACCGGCCCGACCTCGTGGTCGCCGACCTGACCTTCCAGGGCGCCTCGCTCAGCGGCCTGGCGTTGATCCGCCGGATCCGCGCGGTGGCCCCGGACACCCGCATCCTGGTCTTCAGCATGCACGACGACCCGGAGATTGCGGTCCGGGCCCTGGAGAGCGGGGCGGCCGGCTACGTGCTGAAGGACACCGCCTCGTCGGAGCTGCACCTCGCCTTCGAGCGCGTGCGGGACGGCGGCACCTACGTCGCGCCCTCGCTCGCCGCCGAGGTCGACCGCCTGCGGCGCGAGGCGCCGGCCGCCCCTCCCCTCACCCCGCGCGAGCGGCAGATCCTGGCCCGCCTCGGCGCCGGGCGCTCGCACGGGGCGATCGCCGAGGAGCTGGGGCTCAGCTACAAGACCATCGCCAATGCCTGCACGCAGCTGCGCCGCAAGCTCGGCGCCCGCACCCTCGCCGACCTGATCCGCATCGCCCTGCGCGAGGCGGGGCGGAACCCCTGATCCCCGCAGGCCGACTTCTCCGGACCTTGGCCGTACGATGGCAGGCGGCGCGGCACCGCCGATCGCGGGCCTTCCTTGCGAAAACAGTTAACCGATGTAAACCGTGCTTAACGAAGAAACAAACATCTCCGAGTATACGCTAGAATATCTTTATTTTCACTGCTCCATAATGTCGCCTTCTTCGGTTTTATGTTGCACCGCGTCAAGCAACAAAACGGGAATGCGAAATGGTTTCGAAGGCAAAGCTGGCGATCCTCGGCCTCGCAGCAGCGGGCGCCGTCGGAGTGACGTTACAAGCCAGCACGCCCGCCGAAGCCCAGTCCGGCCGTGCCTCCTGGTACGGACCCGGATTTCAGGGCCGGCGCACTGCGAATGGCGAGCGCTTCAACACGCACGCCTTCACGGCGGCTCACCGCCGCCTTCCCTTCGGCACCCGGGTCCGGGTCACCAACACGTCGAACGGCCGCTCGGTCGTGGTGCGCATCAACGATCGCGGTCCCTTCGTCGGCGGCCGGGTGATCGACCTGTCCCAGGCCTCCGCCCGGGCGATCGGGATCGCGGGCGTCGCCCGCGTGCGCCTCAGCCGCCTCTGAGCGGCGCTCCGGCTCTCGCTCCACGGGTCGTCGCGGCGAAGTGGATCCCGACGTCCCGCGATCCTGCGTCGCCATCCGGCGTGATTCGGACTCCGGAAGAAATCTTCTGGAAATAGTCTGCGGCGAAGACGATACTCGGTCCGTCCAGTCCCGGCGCCGCCTCGTCTTGGAAGCGGTGCGGTCCGGGACGGGTCGAGCCGCTCGTGCGACAGTCGAGACGGGCGTCCCGGCGCCGGTCGCGGCTTTCGCCGATGGTCACATCTCGGATTCGACCGCAGCGGACGCGTCGGCGCGGCCTTTTTTCGGTCGTGAGGCGTGCGCGCACGGCCAAGGTACCCTATTGCGGCCGGGATCGTCGGGCAGGCTGCCGCCTTCCCCCCGATCCCCGCCTTCCCCTCACCCTCCCGGAGAGACGTCGTGCTCCTGCGCTCCACCCTCATCCTCGTCCTGACCACCGGCGCCGCCCTCGCCCAGCCGGCCCACGCCCAATCGGCGATGGTCGATCGCGCAGTGCTGAAGCAGTACTGCACCGGCGATTACCTGACCTATTGCGGCAACCTCTCGCCGGACGGGCCCGAGGTGCAGGCCTGCTTCCGCCACAACAAGTCCAAGCTGTCGCCGGACTGCCAAGCCGCGATCAGCAGCTACATGAAGGCGCAGCGCAAGGGCTGACGACCGGCGGGCCCTCCCTCACGGGAGGGCGGCCCGTCCCCGCGCCGACCGAGCGGAGCCCCGGACACACGGTCCGAGGCCGATCAACCGCCTTCCATAATATCGTGCCCAACTTATTAGCTCGATCCATGATTTTCGCTTGCCGCGGCGGCGCGTCCGCGGGTGACGCGGCAAATCGCGACAGGGCCTTCATGCCACGCTTGGCCGGTGCCGCCGCTGCTCCATCTCCGCCAGCACGCGATATCCGCTCTCGAGCATGGCGCGCCGCCCGCCGGACCCTGTGACAATACCCCGAAACGACAGATGGTCTTGCTTCGTTAGTCTTTGCATCGATCAAAAATTCCGCTAGGAAGTAGGCTTATTTTCACATCATATCTTTAAGAAAAATGCCGTTTTTCTTCATTATTGAATAAGAATTCGGGAGCACGGTCTCCGGTACGTGCTGCGAGAGACCGACCCCTTGTCCTTCCTCCAATCGAGCCATGCCGCCCTGCTCGCGGCCGTCGACCGGTCGCAGGGCCGGATCGAGTTCGACCCGGCCGGGATGATCCTGGACGCGAATGCCTGCTTCCTGGAACTGACCGGCTACACCCTGGCCGAGCTCCAGGGCCGGCATCACAGCCTGCTGATGCCGCCGGGCGAGCGCGACGGCCCGGACTACGCGGCGTTCTGGCAAGGCCTGCGGGAGGGCCGGTTCGAGACAAGGGAATTCCGCCGGATCGCCAAGGACGGGCGCTCGATCTGGATCCAGGCCTCCTACAATCCGGTGCTCGACCGGCGCGGCCGCGTGGTGCGGATCGTGAAGCTCGCCTCCGACATCACCGCCCGCAAGGAGCGCGACGCCTACCTGCTCGGACAGATCGAGGCCCTCGACCGCTCGCAGGCGGTGATCCACTTCACGCCCGACGGGATCATCACCGAGGCCAACGCCATCTTCCTCGACGCGATGGGATATGCCCAGGACGAGGTGGTGGGGCGCCATCACGGCCTGTTCGTCGCCGAGGCCGAGCGGACGAGCGCTGCTTACGCGGCGTTCTGGCGGGGGCTGGCCGCCGGCCGCCATCAGGCCGGCGAGTTCCACCGCGTCGCCAAGGGCGGCCGCGACGTGTGGATCTTCGGCGCCTACCACCCGGTGCTCGGCCTCGACGGCAAGCCCTGCGCGGTGGTGAAGTTCGCCACCGACATCACCCAGCAGGTGCTCGACCGCCAGCGCCGGAGCGTCGGCCAGCGGACGATCGAGGCGGACATCGCGGCGATCACGGTCGCGGTCTCGGAGGTCTCGGCCCAGGCCCGCGCCACCAGCGAGCAGACGGCCCAGACCTCCGGCAACGTCGAGGCGGTGGCCGCCGGCACCGAGGAATTCGCCGCCTCGATCGCCGAGCTCAGCCGCCACGCCGAGGATGCCCGCGCCGCCTCCGACGCGGCGGTGCGGAAGGCGCAGGATGCGGGCGGCATCGTGGCGAGCCTGACCCAGGCCGCCGACCGGATCGGCGAGGCGGTGTCGCTGATCCGCTCCATCGCCGACCAGACCAACCTCCTCGCGCTCAACGCCACCATCGAGGCGGCCCGGGCCGGTCAGGCCGGGCGCGGCTTCGCGGTGGTCGCCGCCGAGGTCAAGGCGCTGGCCGGCCAGTCGGCCCGGGCGACGCAGGAGATCGGCACGCAGATCGACGCCGTGCAGGGCGCGACCTCCGAGGCGGTCACGGCGATCGCGGCGATCGTCACGGCGATCGGCACCGTCAGCGAGATCTCGGTCGGGGTCTCGACCGCCATCACCCAGCAGGCCGCGGTGACCCGCGACATGTCGGCCAACATGCAGAACGCCGCCCACAGCATCGCCTCGGTGCGGCGGAACATGGAGCGGATCACGGGTTCGGCCGACGAGGTCGACGGCTCGATCCGCAAGGTGTCCCAGGCGGCGCGGGCGCTGCTCTGATACGAATTCCGGAAGATCCCTTCCGGAATTCGTATCACCAGCCCGCGCGGCGACTGAGCGAAGCCGAAATCCGCATTGCGAAAGCGATCCGACGGGATCGCCTGAAGCAATCAATCGGATTTCGTATGACTTCGCTCAGGCGCTGAGCCCGAGGAGCACCACCAGGGCGATCCCGAGGGCGAGGCACGAGGCTGCGGCGAACAGGACGGGCATCTTCGGGCCTCCAGGGGAGCGGCGACGGTCCGGCCGTGCTAGCGCCGGAGTGAGGCCGCTCCGTGACGGTGGGGCAGGACGCTCGGCCGCGATCCGGTCGCCACGGGCGACACGGCGGCCTCACGCGGGCCCACCCGACCCGCCTCGCGCGCGCGGACGGCCCGACTCGCCCCGCGAGGCATGTTCCTGTAGTATGGGTGTTCGCGCAAGCAAGGAGAGCCATGCATCTCGTCGTGACGGCCCACACCCCGGACGGGCACCTTTCGTACCAGCGCTCCTCACCGGAGGCGGCCTTGGAGAAGGCGGACGAACTCGCGGCGGACGGCCACGAGTGGATCGTGATCACCGACATCACCGGCCGCCACTACGAGCCCGGCGAGTTCGACGACCTATTCGTGCATCCGGGCCGGTGAGGGGACGAGGGCGGACCATCCGACCGGACCCGCCGATCGGCGTAAGCGCCGCCCCCGAAATGCGGTCGGGCTCCTCCGACTCGACAAGGTTGCTCCGCCCCCGACCCATGGTCTGATGACGGCTGAGTGCACCTCACGAGACTCCCGCCGCACCGACGCCGCCACAGCGCGCGACGCCGGCGACCGGGAGTCTCGCGAGAGACACTGCAGCGTGGAGGACCGCAGGGTGCGGTCGCCCCGCGCCGGCTGACCTCCCGCGACACGCGCGCAGCCGAGACGTGCAACCGGGACCGGCCAGCCAGGGTCGGCCATGCCGAAGGGTCGGACATGCCGAGCGTCGACGTCATCATTCCCTGCTATCGCTACGCGGATTTCCTCGCCGAGAGCGTCGGCAGCGTCCTCGCCACCGAGGATTGCGACGTCCGCGTCCTGATCCTCGACGACGCCTCGCCCGACCACACGCCCGAGGTGGCGAGCGCCCTGTGCCGGGCCGATTCCCGGGTGGAATACGTCCGGCACGCGACCAACCACGGCCACATCGCGACCTACAACGAGGGCCTGGCCTGGGCGCGGGCGGAGTGTCTGCTCCTGCTCTCGGCGGACGATTTCGTCACGCCCGGGGCCTTGTCGCGGGCCGCGCACCTGATGCAGGCGCGGCCGGAGCTGAGCCTGGTCTACGGCCCCTATCTCAGCGTCGAGGAGGACAAGCCCCGCCCGGAGATGCCGCCGGCCGATCGCGAGGCCGCCCACACGGTCTACGACACGCGGCAGTTCTTCGCGCTCAACCGCTTCATCAACCCGATCCACACCTCGACCGCCGTGGTGCGCACCGCGATCCAGCACCGGGTCGGCGGCTACAAGGCGGAGCTGACCCATTCGGGCGACCAGGAGATGTGGCTGCGGCTCGCCCTGCACGGTTCGGTCGCCCGGATCGACCGGCCGCAGGGCGTCTGGCGCCAGCACGGCAGCAACATGTCGTCGTTCTACTACGAGCAGATGCTGCGCGACATCGACCAGCGCAAGCTGATGTTCGACACCGTCTTCGGCTATCCCGAGGCCGCGCGGGTCGCCGACATGGAGGCGCCGATGCGCCTCGGGCTCGCCATGGCGGCGGTGCGGCACGCCAGCCAGCCCTTTGACCGGGGCGACGCCGCGGGCGCCCGCCACATGATGGCACATGCCGCCGGCCTCAGCCCGGCGGTCCGCCGCACCCGGCTGTGGTGGCTGCAGGCCGCCAAGCTGGCGATGGGCCCGCGCGCCTGGCAGGCTGTGCGCCCGGTCGTCACGAAGCGGCTCGGCCTGTCGCTCGGGCGCTTCGTCGCCCCGATCGAGCGTCCGGACGCTGTGTAGGGCGGGCGCGGCGGGTGGCCGCTTGGACGGGGTTTTCCCGTCCGCGGCGTTGGTCCGGGTCTTTGGAGACGGAGCCTGGAATCCGGACCGCCGAGTTTCCGAAGCCGGCCTGATCATTCTCGACCGATTTTAAACCCACAGCGTCCGTCCGGGGCCGCGCAGCGGAGCCCGGACGGACGCCGAGGGCTTCAAGAGCCGGACGGCATCGCGACGGATCCCGGGCGCGAAAAACCCCGACCTGTCCGCCTCACGCAGCGCCGAGCGCGTCGCGCCGGACCGGCGGCCGCGTGCGGATGGGGAAGGGAATGATCTGGCAGCGGCTCTCCGGCTCCGCGGCGGCGTCGCGCCGGCGGGCCGAGCGCTCGACCGCGGAGGCGATCGCCAGCTTCGCGCGCGGGGAATAGCCGCGACGGCGCAGCCAAGCCGGGATCGGGGAGACGCTTCTCTTCGACATAGTCCGTGTGCCGTTGCAGGGTGGGCGACGGCGTTAGTTCAAACATGGATGCCGGACCCGGGAAACGCCGCTGCGTCCCAATCTCTTGTCCCAGAATCCCAACGCGCGGGCGTCGATCTTGAAGGCCGGCGCGGCGGTCCGACGTCGATAGGCCGCCCTCCGTGATGGGACTCGCCGGGCGAGTCGCGGCCGGTGCCGCCTCCACCCTTCGCCGTAGCTCCTCTTCCCCTGACGGCCGGTGGCCGGTGGCCGGAAGGCGCGGCTCTCTGGCGGGAGCCCGCCTGCTAATCAGGAGCCGGACACGGCGCGGCCTCCCGCGCCCCAGCCGGGACTCCCGCCCATGGCCTCCTACCCTCTTCCCGCCGTCTCCGTGGTGATCCCGCTGTTCCAGAAGGCGGACGTGATCGGCCAGACGATCGAGGCGGTGCTCCGGCAGACCTACCCGCTATTCGAGCTGATCGTCGTCGACGACGGCTCGACCGATGGCGGCGGCGACGTCGTCGCGGCGTTCACGGACAGCCGGATCCGCCTGATCCGCCAGGCCAATGGCGGCGCGTCGGCGGCGCGCAACCGGGGCGTCGCCGCGGCCCGGGGCGACTGGATCGCCTTCCTCGACGCCGACGACCTCTGGGCCGGCCGGCACCTCGAGAACCTGATGGCGGCGGCCTCCCGGGGGGATGCGGTGGCGGTCTTCGCCAACCACCTGCTGGCCAGCCGCTCCGCGCCGGTGATGAAGGCCGATGTGCCCGACCAGCGCGTCGACGATCCCTTCGCCTTCGTGCTCGCGACCTACCCCTACGCGGTGCATCCGAGCAGCCTCCTGGTGGAGCGGGCCGCGCTGATCCGGGCCGGCCTGTTTCCAGTCGGCGCCGTGATGGGCGAGGACACCGACACCTGGTGCCGCCTCGCCTTCGAGGGCCCGTTCCGCTACGTCGCCGAGCCGACGGCGGTGTACCGCGACGGCCATCCGACCAGCGCGCTCGCCGGGCAGATGCGCCGCCGCCCGCTGCCGCCGCCCTTCGACCGGACGCTCACCGCGCTCCTGCGCCACGGCACGGTGCCGCGCCACCTCGTGCGCTCCGCCGGGCGCTACCGCAACTTCCTGATGCTCGAATACGCCCGCCAGCTCCTCGACAGCGGCGATGCGGACGCCGCGCGCGACACCTTACGGCGCCATTGCCGCCTCGCCGACGATCCTCTGCGCTACGCCCGTCGCTTCCTGCGCACGTGGTCGTTCGGGCACCGGCTCTACGCGCTGTCGCGGCAATGGGTGCCGTCGCGTTGAGGGCGGGCTCCCCTACCCCTCCGGCCGCGCCAGCACCCCGCCGGTGATCGCCTGGCTCACGCCGGTCGTCGACGGGAAGGTGATCGGCAGACCCTCCACCGAGCGCACCGCGAGGTAGGCGAAGGCCTGGGCTTCCAGGAAGGCGGAAGACCAGCCGATCGCGTCCGCCGTCGTGATCTCGGCACGCAGGTAATAGTTGAGCTGGCGCAGCAACTCGCCGTTGCGGGCCCCGCCGCCGGCGACGATCCAGCGGGTCGGCGGGTCGGAGGCGTGGTCGAGGGCGCGGGCGACCGCCCGGGCGGTGAAGGCGGTGAGCGTCGCGGCGCCGTCCTCGGTCGAGAGCTGGCCGGCGAGCTTGTGCGAGAACCAGTTCCGGTCGAGCGACTTCGGCGGCCGGCGCGAGAAGAACGGGTGGATCAAGAGCCAGGCCAGCAGCGGCTCGTCGGGCCGGCCGCGAGCCGCCGTGCGGCCGTTGTCGTCCAGCGCGTGGCCGGTGCGCTCGCGCATCCAGTCGTCGATGAGCGCGTTGCCGGGGCCGGTATCGAAGGCGAGGATTTTCCCGTCGCGGGCGATCAGGGTGGCGTTGGCGACCCCTCCGATATTGAGGATGCCGAGGCTGTCGGCGAAGCCCGAGGCCTGGGCGAGCGCACGGTGGAAGACCGGCACCAGCGGCGCCCCCTGCCCGCCCGCCTCGATGTCGGCGTTGCGCAGGTCCGACACGACCTTGATGCCGAGGCGGCGGCTCAGCGCCTGGCCGTCGCCGATCTGCACGCTCATCTTCTGGTCGGGCCGGTGCACCACGGTCTGGCCGTGGAAGCCGATCACGTCGATGTCGGCGGCGCTCAAGCCGTTCTCGGCCAAGAAGTTCTCGACTGCCTCGGCGTGGAGGCGCGTCACCAGGTCCTCGGCCTGTCCCAGGCAGCCCGGGCGCTCGCTGCGCTCGGTCACGGCCTCGGCGTCGATGAGCGCCTGGCGCAGCAGCGCCCGGTCGTCGTCGGAATAGGCGCGGTAGCCCGTCGGCCCCAGCGGTTCGAGGTAGCCGTTGTGGCTGCGCTCGACCCGGATCGTCTCGCCGTCGGTCTCGATCAGCGCGACGTCGACGCCGTCGAGGGAGGTGCCGCTCATCAGCCCGATCGCGCGCCGCATCGCCATTCCGATTAGCCCCCGTGCCTTTCGGGGCCGGCTTTGCTATGGACCGACCCGTTCCGAATCCGACGGAGCTAGCATGGCGGCGCCGCGCTGTCGCGCCGCCGCCCCAGGCAGATTGCCATCACGAGACCGATCGAGAGTTCCATGGCCGCGCCCACCGACTTCGCGCCGCGTTCCGACTTCCTCCGCGTCCTCCTGGAGCGCGGCTACGTCCACCAATGCTCCGATTTCGCGGGCGTGGACGAGGCCGCCCGCGAGGGCCGGCTGACGGCCTATGTCGGCTACGATTGCACGGCGCCGTCGCTGCATATCGGCCACCTGCTCTCGATCATGATGCTGCACTGGCTCCAGGCGACCGGCGGCAAGCCGGTGGCGCTGATGGGCGGCGGCACCACGCGGGTCGGCGATCCGTCGGGCCGCGACGAGAGCCGCAAGATCCTGACCCTCGACCAGATCGAGGCCAACAAGACCGAGATCGGCAAGACCTTCTCGCGCTTCCTCGATTTCAAGGCCGCGTCCAACGCCGCGCTCATGGCCGACAACGCCGAGTGGCTGACGACGCTCAACTACATCGAGATGCTGCGCGAGATCGGCCGGCACTTCTCGGTCAATCGGATGCTGTCGATGGACAGCGTGCGGCTGCGGCTGGAGCGCGACCAGGAGCTGTCGTTCCTGGAATTCAACTACATGATCCTGCAGGCCTACGACTTCGTCGAGCTGAACCGCCGCTACGGCGTGACGCTGCAGATGGGCGGCTCGGACCAGTGGGGCAACATCGTCACCGGCATCGACCTCGGCCGGCGCCTCGGCACGCCCCAGCTCCACGCCCTGACCTGCCCGCTGATGACCACGGCGTCCGGCGCCAAGATGGGCAAGACGGCGTCCGGCGCGGTCTGGCTCAACCCGGACATGCTGAGCCCGTACGATTACTGGCAGTTCTGGCGCAACACCGAGGACGCGGATGTCGGCCGCTTCCTGCGCCTGTTCACCCTGATGCCCCTCGACGAGGTGGCGCGGCTCGAGGGCCTCGGCGGCCAGGAGATCAACGAGGCCAAGAAGGTGCTCGCCACCGAGGCCTGCGCCCTGCTGCACGGCCGCGAGGCGGCGGAAGGAGCCGCCGAGACGGCGCGGCGCACCTTCGAGGAGGGGGCGCTGGCGCAGAGCCTGCCCACCGTCGAGGTGTCGCGCGCGGCGATCGAGGCGGGGCTCGGCGTGCTCTCGGCCTTCGGGCCGGATCACGCGGCGCTGGTGCCCTCGACCAGCGAGGCCCGGCGGCAGGTGAAGAGCGGCGGGCTCAAGGTCAACGACGCGCCCGTCACCGACGAGCGCGCGGTGATCGGCGCCGGCGACGTCACCCCGGAGGGCGTGGTGAAGCTGTCCTTCGGGCGCAAGAAGCACGTGCTGTTGCGAGTGGTGTAGGGCAGCGCCGGGATCCCCGCACAGGCCCAAGAATATCGAGAGAAGGCGCGGGTGTTCCTCTCTCCACGGGCGCAGGGCCGTCCGGGGAACAATCTGCTGTGGGTGCATGCCCTGCCACGCCGGAGGTGATCCGGGAAGCGTCCGGTTGTCGAGACACGAACATCCAGGCAGGACATGTACCCCAGCGATACCCGCTTCGCCCAGGTGCTGGAAGGGCTCGATCGCCAGCAGATGCCCGGAGGGCCGCCCGCCCTGGCGCCGACGCCGACGCCAAGTGCTTCTTCCCCTGGGATCACCCGCTGGCGCTGATCTTCGCCGAGTCAAGCGGCACCTGGCGATCCGTCGCTTCCTGGGCAGCAGCGTGGAGGCTGTGCGCCGGCAACTGGTCGCGGCGATGATCACCTTCTCGCAGCTGCGCCGCCACTGACCGCGTTCCGATCCAGCGCCTGGTCGACCTGCTGCGACAGGGCTTGTTCGAGCCGCAGACAAGGGCCGAGGTCCGCGCCTTGCTCGATCCAGGACACCCATCGACCAAGCGTCGCAGGAGACACGGGCATGCCTCCTGACTTCCCCGGACAGACCTGCGTAGAGGGTGCGGGTTCACGCGCACGACCCCCATGAGCCGAATTCTCTACCGCGCCTCCGCCGCCGCCGGCGGCTCGCGCTCGACCGTGCGGAAACCCTCCAGCTCGCCGAGATAGCTCCTCGCCCACCAATCCACGTCCTCGCGCGCCATGCGCTCGAACATCGGCTTCCAGCGCTCGACGCGCTCGGCCTTGGGCATGTAGAGGGCGGCGCGGATCGCTTCCGCCACCTCGAACCGGTCGTAGGGATTGACCAGCAAAGCCTCGGGCAGCTGCCGGGCCGCGCCGGCGAATTTCGACAGGACCAGCACGCCCGGATCGTCCTCGCTCTGGGCGGCGACGTATTCCTTGGCGACGAGGTTCATGCCGTCGCGCATCGGCGTGACGACGCCGACCCGCGCCGCGCGGTAGAGCCCGGCCAGCACGGCGCGGGGATAGGCCTTGGTGACGTACTGGATCGGCGTCCAGGACGGCTCGCCCAGCGACCCGTTGATGTTGCCGAGCACCTCGTTCACGTCGCGACTGAGCTGCTCGTATTCCGGCACCTCGGTGCGCGACTTCGGGGCGATCTGCAAGAAGACGACGTTGCCGCGCTGGTCGGGATTCGAGGCGAAGAAGCGCTCGACCGCCTCCATGCGCTCGGGCACGCCCTTCGAGTAGTCGAGCCGGTCGACGCCGATGAGGAGCTTGCGGGTGCGCAGGCCCGCCACCGTGTCGCGCACGGTGCGGTTCATGCCGGCGCGCTCGGCCGCCTGGCGGAAGCCGTCGACGTCGATGCCGATCGGGAAGCTGCGGATGCGGGTGCGGCGCCCGTCGACCATCAGCGAGCCGCCGCCGAGGGGGATCGCCCGCAGCTCGTCGACGAGGTTGCGCGACAGGTTGTGGACGTCGCTGTCGGTCTGGAGGCCGATCAGGTCGTAGTCGGAGACCGCGCGCAGGAGCTCGGTCGAGGCCGGCAGGGTGTTGAACACCTCGCCCGACGGCCACGGGATGTGGTGGAAATAGCCGATCGGGTTCGAGACCCCGAGGCCCCGGAGCTCGGAGGCGAGCGGGATCAGGTGGTAGTCGTGGACCCAGATCAGGTCGCCGGGCTCGATCAGCCCGGCGAGCGCCTGGGCGAAGATCCGGTTGACGCGCTGGTAGCCGGCATAGTCGGCCCGGGAGAACGCCGCCAGGCCGAGGCGGTAATGCATGATCGGCCAGAGCGCCCGGTTGGCGAAGCCGCTGTAATACTCGCGGTGGTCCTGGGGCGAGAGATCCATCACCGCATACTGCACCCTCCCCCGGTCGGCGATGACCGGCTCGGAGGACGGGTTGTCGGTGATCTTGCCGCTCCAGCCGAACCACAGCCCCTTGTAGGCGGTGAACGCCTCCTTGAGGGCGACGGCGAGCCCGCCGGCCGCGACCGCCTTGGAGCCCGATTCCGGGACGGCGACGCGATTCGACACGATGATGAGGCGTGACACGGCGGGCATGGACTCCGGCTGCACGGACCTAGAGCATTTTCCGACGACGTGGGCACCTTGTTCGTCGAGGAAATGCGGCAAAATTGTAGACCCTGACCCCCTTTCCGACCGCGTGCCGGTCGGAGGGAGGCCCGGTGGGGCGGGAACGTCGCCTTCGTCCATCCGCCCCCGGGAGACGAAACGCACCGGCAGCAAGCGCGATCCGCACGAAATGGTCAACCCTTTCGGCGAATCGGGCGGGGTTCGTACCCGTCCGGGCTGTGCCCGGCGCTCCACAGGAATCCCGCCGCGATTCCTCCTTGGATGAGGCCGGAACCGGGCGCCTTGGCTGCTGTTACCCGCAATATCGTCGCATGTGGTCGGCGCGGTGGCCGGTCCGGCCTGCCGGCCGCGCCACCGAGAACGGAGTTGCCTGATGAGCGCGGGTTACGAGAACGGACAGCACCGGACCGGTGAGGAGCGCCCGGCGGATTGGAACAACCTGCGGTCGGACGTGCGCCAGCTCGGCGACGTCGCGATGGAGCGCGGCTTCAGCCTGGTCGAGTCGGCGCGCGAGCAGGTCCACGGCTACGTCGACCGGCGCAAGGGCGACGCCGCCCAGTCGGTCTCCGACCTCGCCCAGGCCCTACGCGATTCCGGCGGCAAGCTCGACCAGCAGCCGAACGTGAAGGCGTTCTTCGACAGCGCCGCCGACGGCCTGGAGCAGCTCTCCGGCTCGATCCGCGAGCGCAGCTTCGAGGATTTCTACGGCGAGATCGAGTCGGTCGCCCGGCGCCGGCCGGCGGCCGTCGCGGTGGCGACCTTCCTGACCGGCTTCCTCGCCGCCCGATTCATCCGCGCCTCGGCCCACCCGGCCCACGTCCTCGACGGCCGCGAGGCCTTCGCGCGCGGACCCGAAATCGGAGCGGACCGGGCGCGCGGCACCTCCTACGATCCCTACGCCGCGCGCCACCGGGACGTGCCGGGCGCCCACAGCGAGCCGGAGACCGCCCGGCCCGATCCCTACCGGACCGGCGCGTCCGGCCCGCGCTACTCCGCCTGACGGGAGGAGCCGCGATGGCCGATTCCACTGACGGCCGCCCGATCGGCGGCACCGGAGCCCCCGGGAGCATCCAGGGGCTCCTCGGCGATGCCCTGCGCGAGACCACCGACCTCGCCCGCAAGGAGATCGCCCTCTTCCGCACCGAGATGTCGAACAACCTGAGGTCGCTGTTCCTCGGGCTCGGCATGATGGTGGGGGCGGCGGTCTTCGCCGTCGTCGCCCTCCTGGTGCTCACCGACGCCCTGGTGAAATGGCTCGCCACGGTGGTGCAGTCCGAGGCGCTCGCCGCCCTGATCGTCGGGGCGGTGTTCCTGGCCATCGGCATCGGGCTCGCCCTGTGGGGTCGCAGCGCCATGTCCCTGTCCACGCTGACGCCGACCCGCACGACGCGCCAGGTGCGCCAGGATGCGAGGGTCCTGTCCGAGAGGGTGTCGGGATGACCCAGTCGATCAACGAGCTCGAGCACGACATCGAGGAGACCCGGGCCCGGCTCGACCGGACCATCGACCAGATCCAGGGCCGGCTCTCGCCGGCCAGCATCGTCGACGAGATGCTCGGCACGGTGCGCCAGAACCCGTCGATGAGCGGCCTCTACGACGGGGCGCTGGCGGCGGTGCGGCGCAACCCCGTCCCGGTCATGCTGATCGTCGCCGGGGTGGGCTGGCTGATCCACCGCGTCGCCCGGGATACGCAGCGCCGTCAGCACCTCGACGCCACGATGAACGGGGCGGAGGCCGTGCCGGTGCTGAACACCGGGACCGCCCGGGTCTACGACCCCGACCGGCCGACCGCCCACCCGGCCGCAGACCGCGTCGCCAGCGGCATGCGGATGTAAGGCGGCGCCGGTCCCAGGGGCCGGCGCCCCTCTCGAACCTTCGATTGGTCGCAGGCTCCGACGGCTCAAGCCCCGCCGTCGCCAGGCCTGCCAGGGAGTATCCGAGTCATGGCAGAGCACACCATCAACCCGGCCAATCCGGGCGCGCCCTCGGCCCACACCCCCGCCACCGGGCCCGAGCGCAACCTGCACCAGGACCACGACACCGTCCGCCAGAACCTCGACGCCGCGCAATCCGCGGCGCACGACGCCGGCCACACGGTGAAGGACACCCTGAAGGACGCTGCCGCCGGGGCCTCCGAGCGCGTGAGCGACACCGCCTCGGTTATCGGCGAGCGGATCAGCCAGACCGCCGACCAGCTGCGCGCCAAGGCCGACGCTGCGGCCGACCGGCTGCGGCAGGGCGCCAACGAGGCGGTCGACCGCGCCTACGCCCAGGCGAGCCAGGCCTACGGCGCCGTCGGCGGCCGCAGCGCGGAGACCCTGGACCGCGCCCGCGACTGGGCCAGCGACCGGATCGAGACCGGCTCGCAGCGCTACGCCGACCTGCGCGACCGCGGCAGCGAGCGGCTGGCGCAGGGCCAGAACGCCGTCGAGCGCTTCGTCACCGAGAACCCGGTGCTGGTCGGCGTCGTCGGCCTCGCCGCCGGCATGCTGCTGGGCGCGCTGCTGCCGCGCACCCGCCAGGAGGACCGGACGGTCGGCCCCTACGCCGACGAGGTCCGCGACCAGGGCCTGCGCTACGCCCGCGAGGCGACCGAGCGCGGCCGCCAGTTCGTCGAGACCGCCCTCGACCAGGCCCAGGACGCCGCGGTCGCGGCCGCCAACGCCGCCTCGGACGAGCTGCGCAAGAACCAGCCGGGCCAGAACCCGACCGGGACCGGCGAGCCGGGCCGGCAGACGCACTGATCCCGGCACGACCGGACGCGACGGGCCGGCCCCTCGGGGCCGGCCTTTTTCTTGGGTGGTCCCCTACGTCCCATCGGTATCGCGTGGACCCGCGCCGGCTCGCGCCGCGTTGTCGGCCATGATCTCCGCCGCTTCCTCCCCCCGCCTCGGCTTCTGCTGCAAGTTCATTCCGGACGAGCCGCCCGGCCGGCACAAGACCCTGAAGGCGGCGAAGGACGCCGCGATGGTGATGAACGTCACCACGGTGACGATCGCGCATCTGCGCAAGCTCGATCCTTCCGCGGCGCGCGAGAAGCTCGTCGCGGTGGTGACGCACAACCTCGCGGCGATGGGGCGCCAGGTCGCCTGGGTGGCGGCGCGGCCGCCGCTGGAGCGGCTGCTCCGCCTCGCGAGCTCGATCCTGCCGGGCTACACCCACCCGGAGGTGCGCGACCTCTACGCCGACCCGGACTTCCGCCGCGCCATCGAGGCGGGGCTCGCGGCGGTCGGCGAGGCGGCGCGGGCGGGCGGGGTCCGGCTCAGCATGCATCCGGGCCCGTTCTGCATCCTGGCGAGCCGCAACCCGGCGGCGCTCGAAAACGGCATCGCCGAGCTCGACTACCACGCCGAGGTGATGGCGATGATGGGCTATGGCGGCGGCTGGCACCCGCACGGCGCCCACGTCAACATCCATGTCGGCGCCCGCGACCCCGGGGTCGACGCGTTCCGCGAGAACCTGTCGCGCGTCTCGCAGGTCGCCCGCGACCTCGTCACGGTCGAGAACGACGAATCGGCCTTCGGCCTCGACGAGGTCCTGCGCCTCGCCGACCGGGTGCCGGTGGTGCTCGACCTGCACCACCACTGGATCCAGAGCCGCGGCGACTACATCGAGCCGGACGATCCACGCATCGCCCGGGTGATCGAATCCTGGCGCGGGGTGCGCCCGGTCGGCCATGTCAGCGTCTCGCGCGAGGACGTGCTGCCCGGCCACGACGCCGACGCCCTGCCGGACTTCGCCGCGCTCACCGGGGCGGGCCTCAACGGCCGCGACCTCGCCGCGCATTCCGACATGATGTGGAACCGGGCGCTCAACGACCTGGTCGCCCGCCACCTCGCCTGGTGCGACATCGAGGTCGAGGCCAAGCTCAAGAACCTCGCCTCGACCGGGCTGGCGCTGCATGTCGGCCCCGGCCTCCTCGGCATGGCGCCGGCCGCGGTCGCGGCGGAGTAAGGGGTCTCGACGCCCTCGCCTCCCGGCTGTAACGGTGCGGCATGAGATCGGCCGATTGCGACATCCTCGTCGTCCCGGGCTACACCAATTCCGGGCCCGACCACTGGCAGAGCCGCTGGCAGGAGCGGCTCTCGACCGCCCGCCGGGTGCACCAGGAGAGCTGGGACCACCCCGAGCCGGAGGCCTGGCGCGACGCGGTGATCGCGGCGGTGCAGGCCGCGAGCCGGCCGGCGGTGCTGGTCGCCCACAGCCTGGGCGTGATCTCCTGCGTGCAGGCGGCGCCCTACCTGCCCCCGGGCAGCGTCGCCGGCGCCTTCCTGGTCGCGCTGCCGGACGTCGAGCGGCCGGACACGCCGGCGGGTTTGCGCGCCTTCGCGCCGATCCCCCGCGCGCGCCTGCCCTTCCGGTCGGTCCTGGTGACGAGCCGCACCGACCCCTACACGGCGTACGACCGCGCCGAAGACTTCGCCGCCGCCTGGGGGGCCGAGCTCGTCGATGCGGGCGAGTCGGGACACCTGAATTCCGAGAGCGGGCACGGGCCCTGGCCGGAGGGGCTGATGCGCTTCGCCGGCTTCCTGCGCGGCCTGTAGAGCCGCCCGTGGCATCCTATCTCGACATGGTCGAGCCGGTGACGGCGGCGACCTTCCGCGAGGCCGACTACCTCGCGGCCAACCCGGACCTCCACCTTGCCGTGCGCGAGGGGCGGCTCGCCAGCGGCCGGGCGCATTTCGAGCGTCACGGTCTTCGCCAGGGCCGGCGCCAGAGCCGCCTGCCCGAGGGGCTGGACGCGATGCGGGCGGACAAGCTCGCGCGGCTGGCGCCGCTGATGCGGGACGACCTGTCCCATCGCCGCGTCGGCGAGAAGTACGACTACCTGAGCGACGAGCTGCGCGCCCTGTCGGGCGCCGAGGACAGCCCGAACGTCTCGCAGAACGCCTATGACGGCCACGTCCAGGAGCTGATCGCGGCTCACCCCGACGGCCTGATCCTCGATTGCGGCGCCGGCCGGCGCGACCGCTACTACGCCAACGTCGTCAACCTCGAGATCGCCGATTACGACACGACCGACGTGCTCGGCATCGGCGAGGTGCTGCCGTTCCGCGATGCCAGCTTCGACGGGGTGATCTCGATCGCGGTACTGGAGCACGTCCGCGATCCCTTCGCCTGCGCCCGCGAGATCGCCCGGGTGCTCAAGCCCGGCGGGCGGCTGGTCTGCGCGGTGCCGTTCCTGCAGCCGCTGCACGGCTACCCGCACCATTACTACAACATGACAGGCGAGGGCCTGCGCAACCTGTTCTCCGACAAGCTCGCCATCGACCACCAATACGTCCCGGCCTCGCTATTGCCGATCTGGAGCCTGACCTGGATCATCCAGTCCTGGGCCGCCGGCCTGCCGCCGGACGTGCGCAAGCGCTTCCTGTCGCGCCGCCTCTCCGACTTCACCGCCGACCCGCTCTCGCTCCTCCAGGAGCCCTACGTGACGCAGCTCGGAGATCAGAAGAACATGGAGCTGGCGAGCGGCACCTACCTGTTCGCGCACAAGGAGTAGCGCGCGCGGCATCGACGTGGGGCGCCTGTCGGCGCCGCTTCCGTCCCTCCGCAGCCTCCGAGCGAGGAAAACGCCGGCGTCCCGCCCGCCGCAGCCGCCCTTCGACGAGGAGCGCGCTGCTCTCAAGGTCCGCCTCGCAGAGGACGTGATGGGCATCCGCCATTCCAGGCTCGACGAGCAGCCCGTCGCGGAGGCCGACAGCCGCTCCCACCGGCCCCTGGGCGGTCGGCCGGACGACCATCCCGGGCTCAGCCGTTTCGGATTCTGAGCGGGGCGCCGGCGGTCGTCGCGTCGCCGCGCCGACCCGCATCGCGCCGGGTCCGCACACGGGTGATTCGCGCCCTACGCGATCCCCCCGATCGCGCTGCGATCGAATGGTGCCGCCGATGGTTGATCGTTGCGGTGTTTCCTTGGGCGACGCGGTGCCCGTCTGGTCGGACCGTACTTCAGAGGCGCGACAGCGATCAGGCCGTGGCAACCCGAAGCAATCGGCCGGGCGCGACGCAAGTGGCACTGTTCTTCTCTGGCTCGGCCGCACCGCTCTGCCGGGGTCGAGCCGGTGTGCTCCCTCGCGATTGCGTTGCATTCCTGCCTCTCGACCGTGCGATGAATGTCGCGTTGCAGCGATCCCGAGGCATCGTCAGACGTCGCATGGTTTGTGCCGCGGCCTCTTTCAAGATCTAACAAACGCTGCGAAGCGTTCGGCATGCTGCGATGCGGCGAGAGTTGTCTGTAAGAACATAACCCCACGAGCCGGCAACTTTCGTCGTTCGCCGGCTTTGAAAAAATAAACCCGCCCCGCAGGAGCGGCGCCGACCGCTGATAGGGCGTCATCAGCGGTAGCTTTGCGGCGCGATCGGCTTCCTCGGCAGGCATATCCATCCGCGCTATGCTTGGGCCAACCCTTTGTTGATTTACAAGTAGTTACATACCGAAATATCTATTCTATAAAGTAATATGATGCAACGGCCCTCCGCGGGCATGTTCGAACACAAACGATCCTTGCCGCTTCCCATGTTGCCGAGAGTCGACAAAACTCGACCGAAGGTCGGCGGCCCGATTGAAGTGGCAGATTACCCTTGGTAATATGATTCCTGGCGGAACCAGGAGCGAGGGGATGTTTATGCTGACGGAGGCGCAGTGGGCGGTACTCGTGCCCTTGCTCGAAGGCTGCCGGCCTCGCGGCAAGACGCAGCCTCACGATCTCAAACGGACCATCGAAGCGATACTCTGGCGCCACTGGCACGATACCAACTGGCGCGCCGTTCCCGACCATTACGGCCCGTGGTGGATGGCAGCCCAGACCTTCATCCGCTGGTCGCGCCTCGGCGTCTGGGGGCAGCTCCTCACCCGCCTCGAGCAACATTTCGAGGAGACCGGCCTGCCGGTCCCGGGCATCGATCACGACGAGTTCGCCTATGGCGGCGCCCGCAAGAAGGAACTGCAGGACAGCGAATTGCAGGTGCGCCAGATCGCCAACATGCTGCTGAGCCTGCAGAAGCGGGCGGCGGTGGCCTGACGCCGCGCATCGCGTCGGGCCTCATGTGAGAGCCAGGTCCTGTGGAGCAGGTCCCTGCCCCGGAGTGGGCTCGCTCCGGTGGAAGCCTGACACGGAATCCCGATATCGCGGCCTGGACGCGGGTTGCCCGGCCGGGGATCGTAAGCGTCGCCCGACGACCGTCGTACCACGGTCGACGAGAGGACCCATTGTCCGGCGGAGTGAGCGGGGCGGAAGGACGTGTCGTCATGATCGGACCGTCGCGGTGATGCCGTCATGACCTGGCCGTCCGGCGACAGCGAGATGGCCCGGCGCATCCGGGACCACCACTGGTCCGCGACGCCGCTCGGGCCGGTCGAGGCTTGGCCGCCGCCTCTGCGCGCCGCCATCGACCTCATTCTCCCGGCGGCGACCCCGATCGGCCTCTACTGGGGCCCCGATTTCGCCCTCGTCTTCAACGACGCGTGGCGCCGGCTCGTCGGCGCGAAGCACGAAATCGCCCTCGGCCGGCCGGCGCGCGAGGTGTTTCCGGAAATCTGGGCCGAGATCGGGCCGATGCTCGCGGGCGTTCTCGCCGGCCAAGGTGCCGCCCAGGTCCGGGACCGCCGCCTCCCGCTCGACCGCGCCGGCCGGATCGAGGATGCCTGGTTCAGCTTCAGCTTCGATCCGATCCTGCTGGCGGACGGGTCGGTTGGCGGCATCCTCAACATCGCCACCGAAACGACCGGGCGCATCCTCACCGACCGGCGGCGCGAGGAGGCCGAGCGGGCTCTGCGCGACAGCGAGGAGCGCCTGCGGCTGACGGTCGAGCTCGTCCCGGCCATGCTGTGGTGGTGCGATGCGGACGGCAACAACACCGCCATCAACCACCGCTGGCGGTCCTATACCGGTCAGGACCGCTCCGATATCCAGGATGACGGCTGGCTCGACGCGATCCATCCCGACGACGTCGAGGCGACCCGGGCGGCCTTTGCCCACGCCTACGCGACAGGCACGCCGGTCGAGCGCCAGCAGCGCATCCGCCGGACCGACGGCGCCTATCGCTGGCACCTGGTGCGGCACGTGCCGATCCGTGGCCTGGACGGAGCCATCACGCACTGGTTCGGCGCGGCCATCGACATCCAGGACCTGTGCGTCCTTCAGGAGCGCCAGCAGGCCCTGGTCGCCGAGCTGCAGCACCGGACCCGCAACCTCCTCGGCGTGCTCCGCGCCCTCGCCGACAAGATCATGGCGCGCTCGACCGACCTCGCCGATTTCAGCACCCGCTTCAGCGACCGCCTGGCCGCCCTCGCCCGCGTCCAGGACCTGCTGTCGCGCCTGGCTGAGGGGGAGCGCGTCACCTTCGACGAATTGCTGCGCATCGAGCTGGCGGCTCTGAACGGCGATGCCGGCCGCGTCACCCTGGACGGGCCGACGGGCGTCGCCTTGCGCTCCTCCACGGTGCAGACCTTCGCGCTCGCCCTGCACGAGCTCGCCACCAACGCGATCAAGTACGGGGCGTTCTCACAAGCAGGCGGGCGGCTCGAGATCCGCTGGCGCGTGGCGCGCCGCCCCGAGCCCTGGCTCCACGTCGACTGGCGCGAGCGCCACGTCGCGATGCCGGCCACCCCGCGGGAAAACGGATCCGGCCGCGAGCTGATCGAGCGGGTGCTCCCCTACCAGCTCGGCGCCGAGACGACCTACGCGCTGCGGGCGGACGGCGTCCACTGCACCATGGCGCTGCCGGTCTCGACGCATCGGGCCGCGGGCGGCGAACCTCCGATGGCGCCGCCCGGATGAGGGACTTGCGCCCCTACTCCGCCGCCTCGCGTAAGCGCGGCGGCGCCTCCTCCTCCGGCGCGTCCTCCTCGCCGTGCGGCCCGTGCGAGCCGCCGGACAGGAAGGTCGCGAGCTTGTCGAGGTAGATGTAGATCACCGGCGTGGTGAACAGCGTCAGCACCTGGCTCACCGCGAGGCCGCCGACCATGGCGTAGCCGAGCGGCTGGCGGATCTCCGAGCCGGTGCCGGTGCCGAACATCAGCGGGATGCCGCCGAGCAGCGCCGCCATCGTGGTCATCAGGATCGGGCGGAAGCGCAGCAGGGCCGCCTTGCGGATCGCCTCCTCCGGCCCGATGCCCTCGTGGCGCTCGGCGACGATCGCGAAGTCGACCAGCATGATGCCGTTCTTCTTCACGATGCCGATCAGCAGGATGATGCCGATCAGCGCGATCAGGCTGAAATCGTAGCCGAACCACAAGAGCATCGCGAGCGCGCCGACGCCGGCCGAGGGCAGGGTCGAGAGGATCGTCAGCGGGTGGATGTAGCTCTCGTAGAGGATGCCGAGGATCAGGTAGACCACCACGAGCGCGGCGGCGATCAGGAGCGGCACCGTCGAGAGCGATTGCTGGAACGCCTGCGCGGTGCCCTGGAAGCCGGTGGCGAGCGTCGCCGGCACGCCGATCTCCTTGGCGGCTTTGTCGATCGCATTCGTCGCCTGGCCGAGGGCGACGTTGGGGGCGAGGTTGAAGCTGATCGTCACCGAGGGGAACTGGCCCTGGTGGCTGATCGAGAGCGGGCGCACCGGCTCGGTGGTCCAGGTGGCGAAGGCGGCGAGCGGCACCTGCCCGCCGGTGGTCGGCGACTTCACGTAGATGTTGCGCAACGAATCCGGGTTGCCCTGGAGCGCCGGCAGGATCTCCATCACCACGTGGTAGCTGTTGAGCTGGGTGAAGTACTGCGCCACCTGGCGCTGGCCGATCGCGTCGTAGAGCGTGTCGTCGATCAGTTGCGGCGTGATGCCGAAGCGCGAGGCGGCGTCGCGGTTGATCGACAGGGTCAGCGTCGTGCCGCTGGTCTGCTGGTCGGTGGCGACGTCGCGCAATTCCGGCAGGGTCTTGAGCTTGTCGAGGAGGCGGGGCGACCAGGTGTTCAATTCGTCGAGGTTCGGGTCCTGGAGCGTGTACTCGAACTGGGTGCGCGAGGAGCGTCCCCCCGTCCGCACGTCCTGCGCGGCCTGGAGGAAGACCTTCACGCCTTCCAGTTGCGCGAGCTTCGGCCGCAGCCGGTCGATGATCTGGAAGGCGTTCGCCTCGCGATCGTCCCGCGGTTTCAGCGTGATGAACATCCGGCCGGAATTGAGCGCCTGGCCGCTGCCGCCGATCGACATCGCGACGCTCGCCACGTCCGGATCGGCCTGGATCACCGCGCCGACCGCGCGCTGGCGGTCCTCCATGGCGGAGAACGAGATGTCCTGCCCGCCCTCGGTGATGCCCTGAATCAGGCCGGTATCCTGCTGCGGGAAGAAGCCCTTCGGGATGATCACGAACAGGTAGCCGGTGAGCGCCACCGTGCCGAGGAAGGTCAGGAAGGTGACGACGTGGTGGCGGAGCGCCACGTCGAGCGCCGACTCGTAGGCGTGCAGCATGCCGTCGAAGACGCGCTCGCTCCAGCGGTAGAGTTTTCCGTGATGCTCGGCGTTGTGCTCCTTGAGGAAGCGCGACGCCATCATCGGGGTCAGCGACAGCGACACGAAAGCCGAGACGCCGATCGTCATCGACAGCACGACCGCGAACTCGCGGAACAGCCGGCCGATGATGCCGCCCATCAACAGCAGCGGGATCAGCACCGCGATCAGCGAGACCGAGATCGACACGATGGTGAAGCCGATCTCGCCGGCGCCCTTGAGCGCCGCCTGCATCGGTTTCATCCCCTCCTCGACGTAGCGGGCGATGTTCTCCAGCACCACGATCGCGTCGTCGACGACGAAGCCGACCGCGATGGTGAGCGCCATCAAGGACAGGTTGTCGAGGGTGTAGCCGGCCATCCACATCAGCGCGCAGGCGCCGAGCAAGGCCAGCGGCACCGTCACGCTCGGGATGATGGTCGCCCAGACCGACCGCAGGAACACGAAGATCACCGCGACGACGAGCGCGATGGTGATCAGCAGCGTGAACTGCACGTCCTCGACCGAGGCGCGGATGGTCTGGGTGCGGTCGCTGAGCGTCTGGACCTTCACGCCCGCCGGCAGCGAGGCGGTGATGCGCGGCAATTCGGCCTTGATCCGGTCCACCGTCTCGATGACGTTGGCGCCGGGCTGCTTGAAGATCACCAGGAACACGCCGCGCTGGCCGTTGGCCCAGGCCGCCTGCTTGGTGTCTTCCGGCCCAGCCACCGCCGTGCCGATGTCGCGCACCCGCAAGGGGGCGCCGTTGCGGTAGGCGATGATGACGTCGTTCCAGTCCTTGGCGAGCGTCAGCTGGTCGTTGGCGTAGACGGTGTAGCTGCGGGTCGCGCCGTCGAAGCTGCCCTTCGGGCTGTTGACCGTGGTGATCGAGAGCTGGGTGCGCACGTCCTCGAGCGACAGGTCCTTGGCGACGAGCTTCGCCGGGTCGATCTGCACCCGCACCGCCGGCTTCTGCTGGCCGCCGATCAGCACCTGGCCGACGCCCGAGACCTGGCTGATGCGCTGCGCCAATTGCACGTCGGCGGCGTCGTCGACCTCGATCAGCGGCAGGGTGTCGGAGGTGACCGAGAGCAGCAGGATCGGCGAATCGGCCGGGTTCACCTTGCGGTAGGTCGGCGGGCTCGGCAGGGTTTTGGGCAATTGCCCGCCGGCGGCGTTGATCGCCGCCTGGATGTCGTTCGAGGCCGCGTCGATGTTGCGGTTGAGGTCGAACTGCACCGTGATCGACGAGATGCCGAGGGCGCTCGTCGAGGTCATCTGGCTCACGCCCGGGATCTGTGCGAACTGGCGCTCCAGCGGCTGGGCCACCGAGGAGGCCATCGTCTCCGGGCTGCCGCCGGGCAGCTGCGCCGTCACCTGGATCGTCGGGAAGTCGACCTGCGGCAGCGGCGCCACGCCGAGCAGCGGGTAGGCGACGATGCCGATGAAGAGGATCCCCGCCATGATGAGCGAGGTCGCGACGGGAAAGCGGATGAAGTAGCCGGAGATGCCGGTCCGCGCGGCATTCTCCTGTCCGGATCCGAACTGCATGTCAGCGCGCCTCGCTCGAAGCCAGGGCGGCGTTGTCCGCTTGGCGCGCTTCCTGGGCTGCCGGCTTGCCCTCGGCTGCCGCCGGCTTGGCCTCGGCGACCAATGCTCCCTCCTGCACCCGCGACTGGCCGCGCCAGATCACAGTCTGGCCGGGAGTCAGCCCCTTCGTCACCTGGGTGCGCCCGTCGGTGGAGCGGCCGACGCCGATCGCCTGCATGTGAGCGTGTCTCTGGTTGTCGACCACGAAGGCGTAGAGCCCCTTCGGCCCGTGCTGCACCGCGTCGTCCGGCACCGTGACGGCGTCGGGGATCGTGCCGGTGCGCATCTTCGTCGAGACCGACAGGCCCGGCCACAGGGCATGGTCCTTGTTGGCGAAGGAGGCCTTGAGCCGCACCGTGCCGGTCGCGGTGTCGACCTGGTTGTTGACGAGGTCGAGGCGGCCCTCCGACAGCCGGGTCAACCCGTCGGTGCTCCAGGCCTCGACCGGCACCGGACCGGCGGCGAGCGCCTTCGTCACCTCGCGCAATTGCTCCTCGGGCGCGGTGTAGACGACGAAGATCGGCTCGACCTGGGTGATGGTGACGATCGCGGTCTGTTGCGCGGCGTTTACGATGTTGCCGACGTCGATCTGGCGGAAGCCGGTGACGCCGTCGATCGGCGCCTGGATCGTCGCGTAGGAGAGTTGTGTCGCCGCGTTGTCGATCGCCGCCTGGTCGGCGGCGATCTGGGCGGTGAGCTGGTTCACCGTGGCGGCCTGGGTGTCGGTCTGCTGGCGCGAGGCGTAGTCGCCGAGCTTGGTGTAGCGCTCGAGATCGGCCTTGGCGTTCTTCACGTTGGCCTCATCCTGGGCCTTCTTCGCCTTGGCCTGGTCGAGGGCGGCCTGGTACTGGCGCGGATCGACCTGGGCCAGCAGGTCGCCCTTCTTCACCACCTGGCCCTCGCGAAAGCCGATCTTCAGGATTTCGCCGTCGACCCGGCTGCGCACCTGCACGGTGTTGTAGGCCTGGACCGTGCCGAGGCTGCCGAGCACCACCGCGAACGGGCCTTGCTCGACCTGGGCGAAGGTCACCGGCACCGGGGCCGGCGCCCGCACAGCGGGCTTCGCGCTCTCAGGCTGATGGCGGGTCTGCCACGCATAGGCGCCGCCCGCCCCCGCCACGATCACGAGGGCCAGCAGCCATCCACCGCGCCGGCGCTTTTGTCGTCCAGCGCCCTGTTCTGATCTCATCGGTCGCGCGCTTCCACAAGTCCGGAGCCGGCCCGAAGACAAATGTCCGACCCGCCGAAGCGGTTGCGCGGACCAGCATGCTTCAGGCGTATGACATTCGACTGTTTCTGCAGTATGCGAGGACCGTGCGTCGTTTCTGCGCGGCGGGCAGGCCTGCCCTCCCGCCAGCGCGGGTAATCATCCCCTCCCCGTCATCCCGGGGCCGCGCAGCGGAACCCGGGATCCATAAACGCCGATACGTCAGGAAGAGGCGGAAGCGGTCCCGCTCGGTCTGGCAGCCCCAGCGTTTATGGATCCCGGGTTCTCGCCTTTGGCGAGCCCCGGGATGACGTTGAGAGATGTCGGCCGGCTTTATGCGATCGATGCCGCCGGAGAAGGCTCTCAAGCGCGGGCCATGGCGTCCGCCTTGCCGATCAGCGCCTCGGCCATGCGGATCGACGCGATGTCGATGAGCCGGCCGTCGAGGGAGACGGCGCCTCGGCCGGCCTTGGCCGCCTCCTCCATCGCCGCCAGGATCCGTCGCGCCTTGGTCACCTCGGCCTCGCTCGGGGTGAAGACCTCATTGGCGAGATCGATCTGCGAGGGGTGGATCGCCCACTTGCCCTCGAAGCCGAGGGCCGCGCAGCGCCGGGCCGCCGAGCGGTAGCCGTCTGGATCGGAGAAATCGCCGAACGGCCCGTCGATCGGCCGCAGGCCGTAGGCGCGGCAGGCGACCAGCATCCGGTTCTGGGCGAACAGCCACGGATCCTGCCAGTGGGTCTGGCGCCCGCCGGCCTCGTCCTTGTCGGTGAGCACCGAGTAGTCCGGGTTGACGCCGCCGATCACGGTCGAGCGGGCGCGCAGGGAGGCGGCGTAGTCGGCGACGCCGAAGGACATCGCCTCCAGGCGCTTCGAGGACTGGGCGATCGCCTCGACATTGGCCATGCCGAGCGCCGTCTCGATCAGCACCTCGAAGCCGATCTTCTTGTCGCGCCGTTTGGCCTGCTCGATCTGCGTCACCAGCACGTCGATGGCGTAGACGTCCTGTGGGACGCCGACCTTCGGGATCAGGATCATGTCGAGGCGCGGGCAGGCCTCCACGATGTCGATCACGTCGCGGTACATGTAGTGGGTGTCGAGGCCATTGATGCGGATCATCATCGTCTTTTTCCCCCAATCGATGTCGTTGAGGGCCTGGACGATGTTCTTGCGCGCCTGCTCCTTGTCGTCGGGCGCCACCGCATCCTCGAGGTCGAGAAAGATCACGTCGGCGGTGGATTTCGCCGATTTTTCCATGAAGGTCGGGTTCGAGCCCGGCACCGCCAGCTCGGAGCGATGCAGGCGCGGCGTGGCTTGCTGGACGAGAGTGAAGCTCATCGGGGTTCCTCCCTGGCGATTGTTCGGAATTCCTTTGCGGAAGACACCATACCAGAAGGTTGGGGGCTCCCCTCGTCCCGCTCGTCGACGGGTTAGTCGGGGACAATGCTGGTGCGGGTGCATCTCCTGCCGTCCGGGATGCGTCCGGTCATGGTGACGGGGCCATCCTGGTGGGACTGGTGTCCAGGCAGTACTTGCAAGCGAAGGATAACCGCTTCGCCCGGGTGCCGGAATGCCCCAATAGGCCAGGGCGCTCGGGTCGGGGTGGGAGGAGGTCGCAGGTAGGAGAGACGATTCGGCGAGTCTCACGCCACGGCCGTGTGTCGTGCGAGAGGAGAAGCCGTTGCCTGGGTTTAGATCAGCAACTCCTTCATTCTATTTCAACGCTATTGAAACACACAGGGTCATTCCGGGGCCGCGCAGCGGAGCCCGGAATCCAGAAACTCAAGTGGCTCAGAAGAAGGCGGGGCGGTCCAAGATTTATTCTGAACCATCCGCGGTTCTGGGCGTGCCTCTGGCACTCCGGGCTCCGCTGCGCGGCCCCGGAATGACCCTGTTGGTTTGGATTCCTTCAGAGTCTCAATCACCTGAATTCCGAGAGAGGAGGCTCCCCGCCCCCTCCCACTTCGCAATTGGCCGGTCTCACCCCTGCGCCAGAGCCGACGCCACGCGCCGGGCGAAGGCGACCGGATCGCGCGGCGGATCGCCGCCCTGGACATGGGCGAGGTCGACCAGCGTCTGGGCCGCCTCCCCCACATCCTCGCCCGCCGCCGCACGTTCTGCGATGCGGCGGATCAGTGGGTGGCGCGGGTTCAGCTCCAGCACCGGCTGGCCGCCCATGCCGCCGCCGGCACCGCGGCCGGCGCGGCGCAGGAGGCGCTGCATCTGAAGGTCGGGCCCGAAGGCCGGGGCCGAGAGCAGGACCGCGCTGTCGACGAGGCGCTGGCTCGCCTTGACGTCGGAGACGTCGTCCTTGAGCGCCTCCTTCAGCTTCGGCAGCAGGTCGGCGAGGTCGGCCGGGGCGTCGCCCTCGGAGACCTCCGGCTCGAAGGCCGAGAGGTCGTCGCCGCCCTGCGTGATGCTGCGGATCGGCTTGCCCTCGAACGTGTCCATCCGCTCGGGCCAGAACGCGTCGACGTGGTCGGAGAGCAGCAGCACTTCGAGGCCGCGGGCGGAGAAGCCTTCGATCTGGGCCGAGCGCTTCAGCGCCTCGGTGTCGTCGCCGACCAGGATGTAGATCGCCTCCTGGTTCGGCTTCATCCGCGAGACGTAGTCGGCGAGCGAGGTCCAGCCCTCGACGGTCGAGGAGCGGAAGCGCAGCAGGCTGGCGATGTCCTGGCGGTGCTCGGCATCCTCCCACAGCCCCTCCTTCAGCACCGGCCCGAAGGCCTGCCAGAAGGTGGCGTAGCTCTCCGCGTCCTTCGCGCGGGTCTTCAGCTCGGACAGCACCTTGCCGGTCACCGCGCGGCGGATGCGGGCCAGCACCGGCGTGGCCTGCAGCATCTCGCGCGAGACGTTGAGCGGCAGGTCCTCGGTGTCGACCACGCCCTTGACGAAGCGCAGCCAGGACGGCAGCAGCCCGGCCTCGTCGGTGATGAACATCCGGCGCACGTGCAGGCGCACCTTGCTCTCGCGCTCCTCCTCGACCGCCATGAAGGGCTTCATGCCCGGCACGAACAGGAGCGCGGTGAATTCGAGCTGGCCTTCCGCCCGCCAGTGCAGGGTCGCCCAGGGCTTGTCGAAGGCGTGCGCGACCTGGCGGTAGAACTCGGTGTACTCCTCCTCGGTCACCTCGGACTTCGGCTTGCGCCAGAGCGCCGTGCCCTTGGTGCCCGGCACCTCCTCGCCGTCGCGCAGGAGCGTCACCGGCACGGTGATGTGGTCGGCCCACTTGCGCACGATGGTCTCGAGGCGCAGCGGCTCCAGGTACTCCTCGGCATCGGCCTTCATGTGGAGCACGATGTCGGTGCCGGGCTCGGGCTTGGTCGCGGGCGCCAGGGTGTACTCGCCCTGCCCCTCCGAGGCCCAGGTCCAGGCCTCGTCCGAGCCGGCCTTGCGCGAGGTGACCTCGACCCGGTCCGCCACCATGAAGGCCGAGTAGAAGCCGACGCCGAACTGGCCGATCAGGCTCGGGCGCTCCTCGGGCTTGGCGTCGGCGAGCGACTGGCTGAAGGCCCGGGTGCCCGAGCGCGCGATGGTGCCGAGGTTCTGCGCCAGCTCGTCCTTGCCCATACCGATCCCGGGATCCGAGATGGTCAGGGTCCGGGCCGCCTTGTCGGGGTTGATCCGCACCTTGGCGTCCGCCGGCAGCGCCAGGGCGGAATCGGTCAGCGCCCCGAACCGGCGCCGGTCGACCGCGTCGGCGGCGTTGGCGACGAGCTCGCGGAGGAAGATCTCGCGCTCGGAGTAGAGGGCGTGGACCACGAGGTCCAGGAGGCGCCCGACCTCGGCGCCGAAGGAATGCCGCTCCACAGTCTCGCTCACGTGTCGGTTCTCCGTTGGGAACAAATCGTCGCGGGCGGATATGCGGGGCGCCGCGCCGCTTTTCAAGGAAGCGGGGGCGCGGTCAGGCGGGCGACGATCGCCCGGACCTCGTCGCGGCCGGCCGGCGCGAGATCGACCGAGCGGTGGATCGACAGGCCCTCGATCATCGCGTCGAGGGCCCGCGCGGTCGCGGGCGAGAAGTGCTGCTCCAGAGCCGCGCGGCTCTTGCCCATCCAGCCCTGCATCACACGCCTGAGGGTCGGAACCCGGGCGGCGTAGGCGTAGAGCTCGTAGCTCAGGAGCAGGTTGCGGGGCGTGGCCCAGCCGTCGTCGACGACGAGGTCGACCACCGCCTCGCAGGCTTCCGTGCGGGTTCCGGCTGCCGCCAGCCGCTCGGTGAACCGGGCCGACACGTCGTCGGCGAGGAGCGTGAAGGCCTCGGTCAGCAGGTCGTCGAGGCTCGCGAAATGATAGGTCATCGAGCCGAGCGGCACGTCGGCCGCCGCGGCGATCCGCCGGTGGGTCGTGCCGGCGACGCCGTGCGCGGCGATCGTGTCGAGGGCCGCCCGCAGGATGCGGGCGCGGCGGTCGGGATCGTAGCGACGGGTCGGGGCGGGCAAGCGGGTCTCACGAGCGGGTTGGCATTCGGCCGCGATATGTACATATGTACGCATCGCGGCCGAATGCCAACCGACAGCGAGGGACCATGACGAGCCAGAAGCAGAAGATGCTCGCCGGCGAGCTCTACATCGCCGACGATCCGGAGCTCGCGGCCGACAACCGGCGCATCTCGGCGTGGATGGACCGCTACAACGCCAGCAACACGTTGAGCCAGCCCGAGCGGCAGGCGCTGATGGCGGAGGCTTTCGCCCGGGTCGGCGAGGGCTGCAACATCCGCCCGCCCTTCTTCTGCGACTACGGCTACAACATCAGCCTCGGCCGCGGCGTCTTTCTCAACTTCAACTGCTGCATCCTCGACGTGGTGCAGGTGACGATCGGCGACATGACGCAGATCGGGCCGGGCGTGCAGATCCTCACCGCCGACCACCCGCGCGATCCGGCTGAGCGCAAGCAGATGCTCGAATTCGGCCGGCCGGTCATGATCGGGGCGAATGTCTGGATCGGCGGCGGCGCGATGATCCTGCCCGGCGTGACGATCGGCGACGACGCGATCATCGGGGCCGGCAGCGTGGTCACCCGCGACGTGCCGGCGGGGGGCGTCGCGGTCGGCAATCCGGCGCGGGTGCGGGCGGCGGGCTAGCAGAGGTCGCGCCGAAACCTGCGCGACAGATCAAGGTTTATCCCATTCACTACCTCGTCCTGAGAGCCTGTTCGAGCCGTTGCGCCGAACGATCTGCATACAGGCCGACATCTCTCGACGTCATCTCGGGGCCCGTCGAAGACGAGAACCCGGGATCCATAGCCGCTGACGGTGCAGGGTGAAGCGGAACGCGTTCCGACGTCTTCTGCATCGTCAGCGGTTATGGATCCCGGGTTCCGCTCCGCGGCCCCGGGATGACATCGAGGGTTTCAATGCGGTCGGCCAACTCAAACAGGCTCTGAGGTGCGAACGAAGTGAGCCTCGAAGGAGGCTTCCAGAACTCTCCGCGATCCCTGGAGGCCTCCTTCGAGGCCAACCGATCTTCGATCGGCCGGCACCTCAGGATGAGGTCGTGGGTGGGATGATGCGTAACACTGCCGGTCAGCTCCTCACCCCTCCGGCCGCCGCACCACCAGCAAATTCGCCACCAGCACCTGCACCGCCTCGCCGTGCTGGTTCAACGTCGTGGTGCGCACCTTCGCCAGCCCCTGGCTCGGCCGCGAGCGGGAGGGGCGCACCTCGATCACCTCGCTCTCGAGCCGGATCGTGTCGCCCGGGCGCAGGGGCCTGGGCCAACGCAACTCGTCCATGCCGGCACCGATGATGCCGCCGGCGAGCCGCATCTCGCTGTCGACGAGGAGTCGCATGGTGAGCGCCGCGGTGTGCCAGCCGCTCGCCGCGAGGCCGCCGAAGAACGTCGCCTTGGCCCGCTCGGCGTCGAGGTGGAAGGGCTGCGGGTCGAAGTCCCCGGCGAAGCGGACGATGTCGGCCTCGGTCACGGTCGTCTCGCCCGAGCCGTAGACCTGGCCCGGCATCAGGTCGTCGAGGAACAGCTCCCGCGTCATCCTACTCCCCTCCCGCTGCGACGAGGGCGGGCGTCGGCGCCCGCTCCCCGCGAAACCATGCCCCGGCCGCGACCGCGCCGGCATTGATGAGCCCGAGGGCGGCGAGGCCGAGGCCGAGCGCGAGGAAGACCCCGTCGAGCCCGAGGCCGAGGCGCAGAGCCAGGACGCCGCCGCCGATCGACACAGCCATGCGGGCGAGCCCCGCCACGAGCGGCCAGCCGACCCGGCCGGCCCCTTGCGAGGCGAAGTAGAGGGCGAGCCCGATCCCGGCGAAGCCGTAGAACGGCCCGACGAGGTGGAGGTAGCGGCTGCCGGTGGCGAGCATCTGCGGGTCGTGGCCGAACAGGCTCAGGAACGGCAGCGGCCAGAAGGCGGCGGCAAGGCCGATGGCTTCCGTCAGGCCCCCGGCGATCGCCGCCCCGGTCCAGGCCACCTTGAGGGCGCGGGCCCGATCGCCGGCGCCGATGCAGGTGCCGACCATCGCGCCAATCGGGGCGCCGAGGCCGAAGACTAGGGGCACCAGCAGGTATTCGAGCCGCGCGCCCGTGCCGTACCCCGCCACCGCCGCCGGGCCGGCGGCACCCGCGAAGGCGGTGGCGGCGGCGATGGTGACGTTGGTGGTGGCGCTGACGATCGACGAGACGGCGCCGATCCGCAGGATGTCGCGCAGCGGCGCCCAGGCGAGGCGCGGCGGGCGGGAGCTCGGTCGCAGCAGGCCGCGCCCGGCCCAGAGGTGGTGGGCGAACACCACCGAGCCGGCGGCGTAGTAGGCCAGCACCGCGACGCCGCCGCCGACGATGCCGAGGCCGGGGATCGGTCCGACCCCGTAGATCAGGGCGGGAGAGAGCGGCACCAGCACGGCGGCGCCGACGCTGATGACGATCGCCGGCAGCGCCATGTTGCCGGTGCCGCGGATCACCGCCGCGAGCGCGTTGAACAGCCAGACCAGCACCGCGCCGCAGAAGACCACGCCGCCATAGGTCGTGGCCGCCTGGAGCGAGGCGCCCTCCCCACCCATCGCCCGGTAGAGCGCCGGCCCGAAGGCGAGGTCGAGAATCGTCGTGAGGAGACCGAGGACGAGGGCGATGGCGGCGGCGTACCACGGCAGCCGGTCGGCCTCCGCCCGCCGCCCGGCCCCGAGCGCGCGGGCCACCGCCGACAGGATGCCGCCGCCCATCGCGCCGGCGGAGATCATCTGCACCAGCATCAGGACCGGGAAGACCAGCGCCATGCCGGCGAGCGCGTCGGTACCGAGCCCGGCGACGAAGGCGGTCTCGATCAGCCCGACCAGGGCCTGGACCAGCATCACGACGACGTTCGGTGCGGCGAGGCGCAGGAGCGTCGGCCCGATCGGGGCGTGGAGCAGGCGGTGGGTGCGCGCGTCCATCGGGCGGCACTCCTCGTTCAAGTCAGTGCGGCCGGCGGATCCGGCGCTGCGTGATTAGTGGCATATGCAAGTTTCTCGTCAAGCCGGAAGGTGGCAGGCGGCTCGCGCCTGGATACGGTAAGGGACGATGGCTCGCGGGCGTGCTCGGCCGATCCGGCGCCTCGTGCAAGCCCGTTCTTTTCCGGATCTCCTCTCGCTTCGCCACAGCGATCTCGGCAGGGGGCGGGGACTCCCCGCTCTTTCGTTTGGCCTCTACCGATTCATCATGCTGCGGGTCATTCCGGGGCCGCGAAGCGGAGCCCGGAATCCAGACACTCAGGTGGTGCAGACTGAAGCAGAACATCCTCAGCTTGATCCTGAACTCTCCGCGGCTCTGGATTCCGGGCTCCGCTTCGCGGCCCCGGAATGACCCGGAGGGTGTCAAGACTGTCGAGACAATCAAGCGGCCTCTGCGGGATCCAGCGTTTCCCGTTTGCGATAGCATCCCTGGCATCCAGGATCCTGTTCCGTCTCCTCGCTTCCGATCGAAGGGTGCTCGGCCCCTCGTATCCGGGGACGCTTCAGGCACGATCCATATTGGTGTGCCGCGCCGGGCGCGTACAGGCGGCGGAGACGGGGTCGCGCCAGGTTTCTGCGGTTCCCCGCGCCGCTACGCCACCACCCCCAGAGCCGCCAGCCGCTCCGCCTCGGCGGAGGCGAGGTCGAAATCGTCCTCCGGCACCCGCGGCAGGAAGCGCTCGACCTGCTCGCAGAGCACGAGGTCGGGCAGGATCCGCTCGACGTAGCCCCAGTCGAGGTTCGACGACCAGATGAAGTGGACCTCGCGAAAGGTCTCCGCCAGCATGGCCGTCAGACCGTTCTCGGAGAAGTTGGCGCAGGAATCGCCGAACAGCACCAGGGTGCGGGGATCGGCCTCCGGGGAGGCGTTGCGGTAGACCGCGTGGGCGCCGCTATGCAGCTCGCCGAGGCGGCCGGCGGCGGCGTGGGCGTCGATGAGGCGGCCGCCGCCGACCCGCTCGGCATCGCGGAAGAGCCGGTAGTTGCGCACGGTCTCGAGGGGCGGCGCGTCGAGCTTGTTGCCGATGTCGAGCACGGCGTCGAACTCGTCGAACGGCCGCGCCAGGAAGTCCGTGCGCGCGGTGGCGCCGCAGGCCCGGCAGAACAGCCGGTAGGCGAGCAGGCAGCCGTGGATGTTCCAGTGCGTGTCGGTCCGGTAGTGCAGATTCTCGTCCCGCCGGGCCCGCATCGGTCCGACGAGGTCGATCCAGGCCCGGCGCCCCGGCCAGGACCAGCGCATCAGGGTGCCGAGGCGGCGGGCCGGCCCGAGACGCGGGTCGAGGGTCAGGCCGTCGAAGCGGTCCTCGTAGATGCTGAGCTTCTCGGGCACCACCAGGTGCAGGTAGCGGCTGCCGAGGCTCTCGCAGCGGCGGATGCGCCGGTGGATCTGCCGGCGCCACAGGCGCAGCACCCGGTCCATCGGGCGGATCCGGCGGTACTGGTCCGCGACCTCGTTGGTGCCCCCGGTGAGGAAGAGCCAGCCGTCCTTGCCCGCGTGATACATCCGCTTCCCTGCTCGCGGCCCCGCGAGGGGAGATCCGCCACCCGAGGGGGTCTGCTACGGCGGAGCGGAAAAAGAAAGGCGATCGGACGCCGGATCCGCCCTCGCGGATCGGCGTCGGTGGATCAGGGCCGGCGGACCTTGGCGCCGTAACGGCGGTGCCACTCGGCCAGGATGCGGGACCGGTTGCGCGCCATCCACTCGAGGTCGTTGCGGATCATCCGCGCCTCGGCGTGGGGCGGGTAGAGCGGGCCCGGGCTGGAGACGCCCGGATAGGCCACGATGGCGAAGCTGCGGGCGTAAAGCGCGTTGGCCTCGCGGCTCGCGGCCCAGTCCGCCACCCGCCGGGCGAGCGCCCGGTTCGGCCGGCCGGCCACGACCGCGAAGCCCTCCGCCTCCCAGCCGGTGCCGTCGACCGGCACCACGATGTCGAGGGGGGCGCCCGCCGCCTTCTCGGCGGCGGCCCGCATGTCGAGGGAGAGGCCGGCGGCGGCGCGGCCCGCGGCGGCCTCCTCGCACGGGCCCGAGCCGGTCGGCAGGTAGGCGGCGACGTTCTCGTTCAGCGCGTCCATGTAGGCCCAGCCCGCCTCCTCCCCGAGGGTCTGGAGCCAGCCGGCGACCAGGAGGTAGCCGGTGCCGGAGGCCGCCGGGTCCGGCATCACGACCCGCCCCTTCAGGGCGGGGCCGAGCAGGTCGCGCCAGAAGCTCGGGCGCGTGATCCGGTCCCGGCCCGCCACCTCGGTGTTGAAGCAGACGACGCCCAGATAGGCGTCCATGCCGGTCCAGCTGTAGGGCGGGTTCGGATCGCGGAAGAACGGCCGCAGCGCCTCGACGCCGGCGGGCCGGTACGGATCGAGCAGGCCGGCGGCCTCGAATTGCAGCAGGCTGGTGGCCGCGATGCCGAGGAGGAGGTCGGCTTGCGGCGCCGCGCGCTCGGCGAGCACGCGGTCGGTGATGATCCCGGTCGAGGCGCGCTGCCAGACGATCTCGACCTCCGGCACCGCCACCTCGATCGCCCGGCGGATCGGGTCGAGCTGCTCGGGCTCGAGGGCGGTGTAGGTGACGAGCCGGGTGCGCTCCGCCGCGGCAGCGGGCGCCGAGAACGCCATGACCGCTGCCATGAAGCCGGCGACGAGGGAGGGGACGCCGCCGGCCGCCGCGCCCCATCCTCCGCTCCCGCGCCCTCGTCTGCCGCCCGACGATGCCAGCCTGCGCATCGCGCTCCCTCTCCCCGAACGGTCCCGTGCCTGGATCCTTGCCCCGGTCCTCGCCTCGACGCATGCATCCCTCGGCCATGCATCCCTTGGCGTAGAATCCCCCGACGACGATGCGGTGACGCGCCGCAGGCCGCAACCCGGATCCTGTCGTGCTCTTCCCTGCCCTGCCGCGCGGGAAACCGGCCGCCGGATATCCGGCATGGTCTTGCGGCAACTCCCGGTTCGGGCCGAACGATGCGATAGGTCGTTGATATTGCCAGTTGTTCCGTGCCGGGAGGGTACCCACGCGCCCCCGACTTGCTCTAGGATGATGTCCGCACGGACCGTTTCCAGAGACGCCACGGTATGACCCAACCGACTCCGCCAGTCGCCTTGATCGCGGATGACGACGATTTCTTCCGCCTCGCCGTGGTGGCGATCCTCACCCGCAGCTTCGGCTTCGCCGAGGTCGTCGAGACCGGGTCCCTCGATGCCGCCCTCGACCAGCTCTCGACGCGCCGGGGGGCCGTGACCCTGGCGCTGTTCGATCTCGCGATGCCCGGCATGGAGGGGCCCGGGAGCCTGAGCGCGGTGCGCGAGTGCTTCCCGGCGGTGAAGGTGGCGGTGGTCTCGGCCTCGACCGAACGCAACAAGATCCTCACGGCCCTCGAGGTCGGCGTCCACGGCTACGTGCCGAAGGGCATCGGCTCGGCCGAGCTGACCCGGGCGGTGGGCATGATCCTCGACGGGCAGATCTTCGTGCCGGCCTCCCTGGCGGTGCTGGACGGCGCCGGCCCGCGCCCGGCGCTCGAATCGCGCGGCCCCGCCTTCGACGGCCGGCCGGACTGGCGTCCCGACGGGCGCCAGGACGGGCGCCAGCCGCGCATCCCCGACCTGACGCCGCGCCAGCGCGACGTGCTGGCGCTCCTGGTCGAGGGACGCTCGAACAAGGAGATCGCCCGGCGCCTCCAGCTCGGCGAGGGCACCGTCAAGGTCCACATGGCGGCGCTCCTGCGCAGCCTCGGAGTGCAGAACCGGGCTGCGGCGGCAGTGGTGGGCGCGCGGCTTCTGGCCGATTGAGGCTTCCGGCCGGGCGAACGGCGCGCGGCCGCGTCGCTCGGCAATCGCGACGGAAACCCCGCGACGGAAATATCGTGCAATACTTCCACCGTACCGCTCTCCTCGTTCCCCTGCGTACAATGCGGCGTGGTAAACGAATCCAACCCGGCCGCCTGTCATCGCCGGGCCGAGGGTGGGCAGTTTGCTGACTGATGCTGACCCTAGGTCATGACCTTGGAACCGTTCACGTCTTGACACTGGGATTGGCTGCTTTATCAGCTTATGGTGTGGCGGATCGGCCGGCGGGAAGCGCTCGCATCATCGATTGACCATCGATCGTGGCGCAACGGAGCGCGGGCGCATCGCGGGAGAATCCCGATCGGCCGCGGGGCGGGGCACGGTGGGTACGAGCGATGGATCGGGAAGCGATCGGGACCGAGAACATCCACGCTGCCCTGGACGCCCTGCTGAACCTGCCGCCGCTCAGGAAATCGCCGCAGCTCTCGGCCTTCCTCGCCTACGTGGTGCGCGAGAGCCTGGCCGGGCGCGGCAGCCTGCTGAAATCCTACACCATCGCGACCGACGCCCTCGGCCGCTCGACCAGCTTCGACCCGGCGACGGACGCCATCGTGCGAGTCGAGGCCCGGCGCCTGCGGCAGGTCCTGCAGCAGATCTACGCCGATCCCGCCTGCCCGCTCGAAGTGCGCATCGACCTGCCGCTGGGCCGCTACGAGCCGAGCTTCCGGCAGATCCTGCCGGCCGCGGGATCGCCCGCGCCCGCCGGCCCGGCGACGAGCCCGGCCGTGGGGGGCGCGCACGAGAGCGAGCAGCGCTACCGCGCCCTCGTCGAGGCGAGCGCGGCGGTGGAATGGCGCTCGAGCCCCGACGGCCAGCTGATCCAGACCTTCGGCCTGAGCGCACGGACCGGCCTGTGCGACACCGAGCTCCAGGGCTTCGGCTGGCTCTCCACCCTGCATCCGGCCGACCGGGCCGGCGTCGAGGCCCTGTGGCGGGCCTGCTGCCAGAGCGGGACCCCCCTCGACGCGACCTACCGGTTGCGCCACCGCAACGGCCAGTATCGCTGGATGCTCGGCCGCGCCGTGCCGCTCGAGAGCACCGAGGGGGCGATCCGCGAGTGGGTCGGCACCATGGCCGACATCGACGAGCAGGTCCGCGCCGCCGAGGCCCTGCGCACCAGCGAGGAGCGGCTGCGCCTCGCCGTCGCGGCGGCCGAGATGATGACCTGGGACGTCGATCCGGCGACCCGGGAGGTCACCTGCTCGGAATTCGGCGAGAACCTGATGGGCCAGACGAGCGGACCGCTCGACGAGTTCCTGGCGATGGTCCTGCCGGAGGACCTGCCGGCCGTCCTCGCCAGCCTCGAACCGGCCCTGCGCGGCGAGGGCACCTACGACGCGCAGTACCGCATCGCCGATTCCGAGGGCCACGTGCGCTGGATCTCCGCCCGCGGCAGCCTGGTGACGGCGCCCGACGGGCGCGCCCGGCTGATCGGGGTCGCCTGCGATGTCTCCAGCCGCTACGTCAATGCGCGCCGCGCCGGCGAGCAGCGGATGTCGGCCTGACGCGGCCGACCTCCGGGCCGAAGGCTCAGGCCGCGGCTTTCGCCGGGCGGGGTCCGCGGGGAGCGGCGGCGCGCTTGCGGGCGGGCTTCGCCGCGGACTCCCTGGCAGGCTCCTTCGCGGCCTTCTCCCTGGCCGCCTTGCCGTCCGGCATCGCGCCGCGCTCGGCCCCGTGCCACCAGCCCTGCCAGCTCCAGCGGCCCGGACCGGTGACGGCGTAGAGCACGAAGCCGGCGGCTAGACCGAGCTGGGCCAGGAACAACTCCTGCTCGACCCGGGCGACGGCGCCGGAGAACTCCCAGAACCGGTGCAGCAGCAGCCCCGCCACCACCGCGTGGAGGGCGAGGCCGAGGCCGACGAGGCGCGGCACGAGGCCGAGCGCGAGGAGCAGCGGCCCGAAGAGGCCGATCACCACCGAGGCGGTCGCGACCGCGTTCGGGTAGGGCATGCCGGTGCCGGCGAGCGTCAGCGCGAAGCCCGATGGGTTGAGCGCCCGCCCGATCGCCGCGGGCAGCAGCGACGAGGCCAGGAGCAGCCGCCCGGCGAGCAGGATTCCGTCGTTGCGCGCAGCCATCCCGAACCACCTCCTATGCATCATTCCGCCGCCCGGAACGGCCGGTGCCGAAGTGGTCGCCGGTTCGGCGGCGAAAATGATGCAAGAACAGGAAACGAAGCAGCGTTGCCTCGTGCAACGCTGCTGAGTGATGCCGGGACGGTGGCGCGGGACCGGTTAAGGCGGCTCTACCGGGCTCCGCTCCCGAACAGCCGGCCGCGCTCGGTCCACAGCACCATCGCGAGGGCGAGGCCGCTTAAGGCGCAGTAACCGATGGCGAGCGGGGTGACGGTGCCGTCGAAGGACTGGCCGACGAGGAGGCCGCAGAAGGCCGCGAGCAGCGTGGTGTAGAAGCCGATGAACGACGACGCCGTCCCGGCGATCGCCGCGAGCGGCTCCATCGCCAGGGCGTTGAAGTTCGGCATCGCGAAGCTCATCAGGAACTGGCAGGCCGCCAGGGTGACGATCAGGAGCCAGAGCGGCGGCGTGCCCGCGAAGGCGAGGACCAGCGCGAGCTGGAGGCCGGCGGCGAGGAACAGCCCGAGCGTGCCCGCATGCGCCAGCCGCCGCATGCCGAGCCGACGCACCAGCCGCGCGTTGATCAGCGTCGCGACGCCCATCGCGCCGGCGATCAGCGCGAAGGCGACCGGGAACAGCGGCCCGAGATGGTAGAGGCCGGTGTCGAAGACGGCCTGCGCCGAGCCGACATAGCCCATGATGCAGCCGGTGGTGAGGCCGAGCGCGGTCGCGTATCCGAACGACGCGCGGGTCCGCACCGTGACGCCGATGCCCGACCCGATCGCCCGGGCCGAGACCGGGCGGCGGAAGGCCGGGTGCAGGGTCTCGGGCAGGCGCGTGGCGAACCACGCGAGCGTGACGAGGGCGAGCGCCAGCATCATGCCGAAGATCAGGCGCCAGTGGCCGAAAACGAGCACGGCGCCGCCCATCGAGGGGGCGAGGATCGGCACGATGAGGAAGACCATCATGCAGAACGACATCACCCGGGCCATGTCGCGGCCCTCGTAGCGGTCGCGCACGATCGCCACCGCGAGCACGCGGCCCCCTGCGCCTCCGACGCCCTGGATGGCGCGGGCCAGCAGCAGCACCTCGAAGCTCGGCGCCAGCATCGCGAGCACGCTGCCGGCGAGATAGATGCCGATGCCGACGATCAGGGCCGGGCGCCGCCCGATCCCGTCCGAGACCGGGCCGTAGAGGAGCTGGGCGGTGCCGAAGCCCAGCATGTAGACGTAGACCAGCAATTGCAGGCGGTTGGGATCCTGGACCGCGAAGTCGCGCTGGATCGCCGGGAAGGCCGGCAGGAAGCTGTCGATGGTGACCGCGGTCAGGCCCATCATCAGCGCCATCAGGGCCACGAACTCGACGAAGCCGGGCCCGGCCCAGCCCGCTTCGGCCCGGCCTGTCTCGACGGGTCTCGCCCCGTCGCTCGCGCTGCTCGCCATGATCATCCCGAAAGGCCGGCACGCGGGAAGGGAGGCCGGCCGAGCGCGAGCAGTGCCGAAGGCGGCCGCCACCCGCAAGGCGGGCCGGGGCATGGCAGCGATGCGGCGGCACCCCGCAGGGGCGGGCGGGGCACGGCCGGACCCGCTACGCTCTCACAGAGGACGCGGCGGCGGCGTCAAGCGCGGCCCGCCCTCCGCCGGCTCAGCGGGCGGTGCAGCGCAGGGCCTCGCGCTGGCAGGCGAAGCCCGGCGTCGAGCAATGGACTCCGTCGGCGCCGCGGGTGCAGACGCGGCAGGAATCGGTCCATTCGCGGCAGCCGGGATCCTCGGCCGGCGAGGTGATGACGGCTGAAGGCGCCGGCCCCCGGGCCGGCGCGAAATTCGCGACGAGGATCGTCGCCAGGGTGGCGATGGCGGCGATCCACGCGAAGGCGGCGTCGCGGGAGCGGTCGGGTCGGGTCTCGGCCATGCCGGGGGTCCTCACCCGCCGCCCCTCGCCTGTCAATCCGCCATCTGCATCCCTACTCGGCCGCCCGGACCTCCGGGCTGGCGACGCCCGCCGCGGCGAGCCGGGGCGCGTTCGCGGCCTCGGCCACCGGCAGCGCGTCCTCCTCGGCCAGGACCACGAAGCGCCCGGCCTCGCCGTCATAGACCAGCAGGTGCCCGGTCTCGATCTCGAACAGCCAGCCGTGCAGGGTGAGCTGACCCGAGGCGAGCGCGCTCGCGACCGCCGGATGGGTGCGCAGGTGGTTGAGCTGGGCGAGAACGTTCTCCATCGCCAGGGCGTGGAGGCGGCGCTTGTCGTCGATGTCGTCCGGATAGGCGTCGCAGACGATCTTGCGGGCCGCCTCGCCGTGGCGCAGCCACGCCGCGACGCTCGGCATCTTCTCGGCCAGCCCCGGGGTGAGCAGGCCCTTCATCGCGCCGCAATCCGAGTGGCCGCAGACCACGATGTCGCGCACGCCGAGCGCCATCACGGCGTACTCGACCGCCGCGGTCACGCCGCCCATCATGGTGGCGAAGGGCGGCACGATGTTGCCGACGTTGCGGGTGACGAACAGCTCGCCGGGGCCCGCCTGGGTGATCAGCTCCGGCACGACGCGGGAATCGGCGCAGGAGATCACCAGCGCCTTCGGCTTCTGGCCGTCATGGACGAGGCGCTGATAGACCGAGCGCTGGCTCGGAAACACCTGCTCGCGGAACTGGGTGAACCCCTGGACGATGTTGTCCATCATCGGCAACCTCCTCTCTCTCGGCCGCAACCGCGCGGGCCCGCTCAAGGGCCGCGCCATGATGCCGAGAACGTCGCGAAAGGCCCGCGGGTTGCCCTGGGTCACGCTTCTCCCTGTGCGTCATCTGGCCCGGCGAGGGTGCGGGATGAGACTTCGGTCCTCGTGCGTGGCCGGCGCGCCGGGCTCACTCCACCGACTCGCGAACTGCGCGGAAGGCGGCACGCGCTATGACGACGCGGCGATTTCTGCGACGAAGGGCCGTCCGGGCGCGGAGCCTCAGTCCCGGACCCGATCTCCCGGAGACCCTGCCCGCCATGCACCCGCATACCTTCCTCTGCGTCGACGCCCATACCTGCGGCAACCCGGTGCGGGTAGTCGCCGGCGGGGCGCCGGTCCTGCCCAACGTCCCGATGGGCGAGAAGCGGCAGATCTTCGTCGCCGAGCACGATTGGGTGCGCCGGGCCCTGATGTTCGAGCCGCGCGGCCACGACGCGATGTCGGGCTCGATCCTCTATCCGCCGTCGCGGGAGGATTGCGAGCTCGGGGTGCTGTTCATCGAGGTGTCGGGCTGCCTGCCGATGTGCGGCCACGGCACGATCGGCACCGTCACGGTGGCGCTGGAGCAGGGCTTCGTGGTGCCGCGCGTCGAGGGGCGCCTGTCCCTTGAGGTCCCGGCCGGCAAGGTCGAGGTCGAATATCGCCGCAACGGCCGCTTCGTCGACGAGGTCCGGCTCTACAACATCCCGAGCTACCTGCACGCCGCGGACGTCCGGGTCGAGGTGCCGGGCCTCGGCTCCCTCGTCGTCGACGTATCCTACGGCGGCAACTTCTACGCCATCGTCGAGCCGCAACCCGGCTGGGCCGGCCTCGACGGCATGAGCTCCGCTGACATCCTGACCTGGAGCCCGCGCGTGCGCGAGGCGGTGCAGCGGACGGTCGCCCCGGTCCATCCGGAGGATCCGCGCATCCAGGGCCTGAGCCACGTGATGTGGGCCGACCGCCCGAAACACCCGGAGGCCCATGCCCGCAACGCCGTGTTCTACGGCGACAAAGGCATCGACCGGTCGCCCTGCGGCACCGGCACCTCGGCCCGCATGGCGCAGCGGGTCGCCAAGGGCCTGCTGCGCGTCGGCGACGACTTCGTGCACGAGAGCATCATCGGCACGCTGTTCCACGGCCGGGTCGAGAGCGACGCGGAGGTGGGCGGGCGCCCCGCCATCCGCCCGAGCATCGGCGGCTGGGCCCGGGTGATCGGGCACAACACCATCCTGGTCGACGAGCGCGACCCCCTCGCCTTCGGCTTTCAATTGGCCTGAGACGGGCGGGACGCCCTGCCGCGGCTTCCAGCTGGCGTGAAGACTGGCGGGGCGTGCTACTGCGACGCCCCCTCCCCGATCATCGTGAAGCCCTGCGCCTCGAAGAAGCGCCGGGCGGCCTTGCTCCGGAGATAGGCGAGGAAGCGCGCGCCGCCTTCGCCCTTGGCGTCCGCCGTCACCGCGAAGGGGTAGACCACCGGCGGATGGCTGTCCGCCGGAAACACCCCCACCACCTTCACGCCCGGATCCGACTTGGCGTCGCTCTCGTAGACCACGCCGAGGGGCGCCTCGCCGCGGGAGACCAGGGCGAGCGCCGCCCGCACGTTGTCGGCTTGCGCCAGCCGCGACTGCACCTGCGCCCACAGGCCGAGCTTCTCGAACGCCGCCTTGGCGTATTTGCCGATCGGAACCGAACTGACCTCGCCGGTGGCGAGCCGGCCGTCCGGCCCGAGCGCCCGGGTGAACCACTCCGCCGTGAACGCCGCCTCGGACACGGTCGCGTCCTTGGGCGCCACTACGACCAGGCGGTTGGCGAGCAGGTTCACCTTCGTCTCGGGCCGGATCAGCTTGCGGGCGGCGAGGTAATCCATCCATTCGAGGTCGGCCGAGGCGAAGAGGTCGGCGGGCGCGCCCTGCTCGATCTGGCGCGCCAGCGCCGAGGAGGCGGCGTAGCTCGCCCGGACCGGGAGGCCGCTCTCGGCGGTGAAGGCCTTGCCGGCTTCGTCCAGGGCGTTCTTCAGGCTCGCCGCCGCGAAGACCGTCGTGGGTTCGGCCGCCACGGCCGGGAGGGCGAGCGTCGCGGCGAAGAGCAGGCAGGCGGCCCGGACGATGCGGCGCATGGCGGTGGATCCTCGGCGCGTAGCGGCTGTCCGCGTTATATGCCGCCCGTCGTAACATCGACCAGCCCCGGTTCGCGAACCGATCTTTTTTCGCGCTCACCAACCATCGTCGGGTTCGCCGAGGCCTCCTGCGCGTGCGACACTCCCCCCAAACGAACGAGACGGTCCGGGGGGAACCGACATCATGCTGCTCTACGAGCACCCGCTCTCGTCCTATGCGCAGAAGGTCAAGATCGCCCTGCGCGAGAAGGGCGTGTCCTTCACGGCCGAGGTGCCGGAGACCTTCGGCACCGGGCGGAGCGACGGTGCGTTCGCCAAGGCCAATCCCCGCACCGAGGTGCCGGTGCTGATCGATGGCGGGGTGAGCCTGTTCGAATCGACCGTGATCCTCGAATACATCGAGGAACGCTGGCCCGACCCGCCCCTGCTGCCGCGCGATCCCGCCGCCCGCGCCTTCGCCCGCATGACCGAGGAGGTCTGCGACACCCAGTACGAGGCCGTGAACTGGGGGTTCGGCGAGATCCTGTGGTTCCGCCGCGCCACCGGGGCGCTGGCCGACCGCCTGCGCGCCGAGGCCGCGGCGCAGACGAAGACCTTGCAGGACTGGCTGACCGGCCGCCTCGGCGAGGCCGAGTGGTTCGGGGGCGGGCGGTTCGGCTGGGCCGACGCGGCGGCGGCCCCGATGGTCAACCGCTCGGTGCATTACGGGCTCGGGCCCGCCGCGGGCAGCCCCCTCGCCCGCTGGCACGCGCGGATCCGCGAGCGCCCCTCGGTGGCGCAGACGTTCCGGGAATTCGACGCGGCGGCGGCTCGGATGGCCGAGGCCGCCGACCTTTACACCACCGGCGGGCGCCGGCGGGAATACCGTGACCACCGCCTCGAATGGATGGTGAAGTCCGGCGGGGTCGAGGTGGTGCTGGCGGGCCTGCGCGATCGCACCATCCGCTTTCCCTGGCCCGGCGGCGGGGAATCCTGACGCCACCCCGCTCACAAGAAGAAGATCCCCGGGAGACCCCATGCACCCCCTGCGCATCCTCGACCGACTCGAGGAGATCCTGATCGCGAGCCTGATGGCGGGCGCGACGATTCTGATCTTCGTCGCCGTCGTGCACCGCTACGCGTCCGGCATCGACGCGCTCTATTCCATCACCACCGCGATCCACCTCTCCTGGGCCCAGGAGCTGTGCATCTACATGTTCGTCTGGATGGCGAAGTTCGGCGCGGCCTACGGGGTGCGCACCGGCATCCATGTCGGCGTCGACGTGGCGGTGAACCAACTGCCGCCCGCGTGGCGCGACCGGATCGTGCTGTTCGGCCTTCTCGCCGGCGCGCTGTTCACCGCGATCGTCGGCACGATGGGCGCGCGCTTCGTCTACGGCCTCGTCGACACCGACCAGACCACCCCCGACCTCGAGATCCCGAGCTGGGTCGTCTACCTGGCGATCCCGCTCGGCTCGTACCTCATGTGCTTCCGCTTCCTCCAGGTGGCCTGGAGCTTCTGGCGCACCGGGGAACTGCCCCACCACGATCCGGGCCACGTCGAGGGCGTGGTCGAGAGCCCACACGCCGCGCAGGATCTCGCTGCCGAGGCCCGCACCGGAGGACCCGCGCGATGAACGCCGCCATCATCTTCGGGCTGCTCATCGCCCTGATGCTCACCGGCATGCCGATCTCGATCGCGCTCGGCCTCTCGGTGCTCACCTTCCTGTTCACCATGACCACCGTGCCGATCGAGGCGGTGGCGCTCAAGCTGTTCACCGGGATCGAAAACTTCGAGATCATGGCGATCCCGTTCTTCATCCTGTCGGGCAACTTCCTCACCCATGGCGGCGTCGCCCGGCGGATGATCAACTTCGCCACCGCGATGATCGGCCACTGGCACGGGGGCCTGGGGCTCGCCGGCGTCATGGCCTGCGCGCTCTTCGCCGCCATCTCGGGCTCGAGCCCGGCCACCGTCGTGGCGATCGGCTCGATCATCCTGCCCGCCATGGTGGCGCAGGGGTTCCCCAAGCGCTTCGGCGCCGGCGTCATCACCACATCGGGCGCGCTCGGCATCCTGATCCCGCCCTCGATCGTCATGGTGATGTACTCGGTGGCGACCAGCGGCGCGGTGGTGACCGGGCCCGACGGGCAGCGCGTCTCCTCGGCCTCGATCTCGACGCTCTTCGTCGCCGGCGTGATCCCGGGCCTGATGCTGGCCGCGCTGCTCGGCCTCACCACCTGGTACCGGGCGCGCAAGTTCGGCTACCCGCGCATGCCGAAGGCGAGCTGGCGCGAGCGCTGGGTCGCGTTCCGCAAGTCGGTCTGGGGCCTGCTGCTGATCGTGCTGGTGCTGGGCGGCATCTATAGCGGCGCCTTTACCCCGACCGAGGCGGCGGCGGTCAGCGCGGTCTACGCCTTCGTGATCGCGCTGTTCGTCTACCGCGACCTCACCTGGCGCGACGTGCCGCGGGTGCTGCTCGATTCGGCCAACATGAGCGCGATGCTGCTCTACATCATCACCAACGCGGTGCTGTTCTCGTTCCTGATGACGAGCGAGCAGATCCCGCAACAGATGGCGAGCTGGATCACCGGGGCCGGCCTGAATTGGGTGGTGTTCCTGCTCATCGTCAACCTGCTGCTGCTCGTCGCCGGCAACGTGATGGAGCCCTCCTCCATCGTGCTGATCATGGCGCCGATCCTGTTCCCGATCGCCGCCAAGCTCGGCATCGACCCGGTGCATTTCGGCATCCTGATCGTGGTCAACATGGAGGTCGGCATGTGCCACCCGCCGGTCGGCCTCAACCTCTACGTCGCCTCGGGCATCACCCGCATGGGCATCACGGAACTGACCATCGCGGTCTGGCCCTGGCTCCTGACCATGCTGATGTTCCTCGTCGTCGTCACCTACGTCCCGGCGATCTCCCTGTGGCTGCCGCGGATGCTCGGGATGATGTGAGATCCTGCCGGAACGCTGTAGGCTCCGGGCGGTGTCAGATCCGTCCGGAGTTCCACCATGACCCTCGTGATCCCGGTGATCCTCGGCTCGGTGCGCCAGGGGCGCAACGGCCTGCGCGCCGCCCGCTACGTCGCGGGCGCCCTCGCATCCCGCGGCCACGAGGCGCCGCTGGTCGATCCGGCCGAGCTCGGCCTTCCGCTTCTGGAGAGGATGTACAAGGAATATCCGAAGGGCGAGGCGCCCGACGCCCTGGAGCGGCTGGCGACGCTTTTCCGCCGGTCGGACGCCTTCGTGGTCGTCTCGGCGGAATACAATCACAGCATCCCGCCGGCCCTGTCGAACACCCTCGACCACTTCCTGGAGGAGTATTTCTGGCGGCCTTCGGCGATCGTCTGCTACTCGGCCGGCCGCTACGGCGGCGTGCGTGCGGCAATGCAGCTGCGCGCCATGCTGGGCGAGCTCGGCACCCCGAGCATTCCCTCGCTGCTGCCGATCCCCGAGGTGCACAAGGCGCTCGACGAGGAGGGCCAGCCCCTCCTCCCCTGGCTGGAGCGCCCGACCGGGCGGTTCCTCGACGAGTTGACCTGGTACGCCGAGGCGCTGCGGGAGAAGCGACGGGGCGGGGTGCCGTACTGAGGCTTCGGCAGGGACCGAAGCATCCGCGGCGCGCGCGGGGCTAGCGTCCGGCACCGGCCACATCCCGGTGCCGGAGAGGATCGACCATGAGCCTGGACGCCGCCATCCGCCACATTCACCGGCAGTGGCACGACAGCGTCGTGCATCGCGACATCGAGAGACTGACGGCGCTCTACGCCGAGGAGGCCGTCTTCGAGAGCCCGCTGGTCTGGGTGTCCCGGCCGGAGGGCGGCAGCGGGATCCTCACCGGCCGGGCGGCGATCCGGGACTTTTTCGAGGACGGCTTCCGGTCGCCGCAGAACGGCTTGGGCCGCTGGTACCGCACGGGAGTCGTCTTCTCCGCGGGGCAGCAGATGGTGTGGGAATACCCGCGCCGGACACCGGACGGCGACCAGATCGACCTGATGGAGATGATCGACCTCGCCGACGGGCTCATCGCCCATCACCGGGTCTACTGGGGCTGGGTCGGGGTCAGGACGCTGTCGTTTTTGCTGCCGTGATAATCGGCCTCGGGCTGGTCATCGCTGTTTGTTGGACAGCAATCCAAGGTGTTGACACCCTGCGTGTCATTCCGGGGCCGCGCAGCGGAGCCCGGAATCCAGAGCCGCGGATGATTTAGGATGAGGCGGAGACTGTTCCGCTTGCATCTGAAATACCGGAGTGTCTGGATTCCGGGCTCCGCTGCGCGGCCCCGGAATGACGCGGAGGGTATAGAATCTTTCGGCGAAAGCCGTTCGCCCCCTACACCACCCCCGCCCGCAAGATATCGTGGATGTGCAGGATCCCCACCGGGCGTCCGCTCTCCACCGCGAACAGGGCGGTGATCTGGCTGCGGTTCATCAGTTCCAGGGCGGCGCTGGCGAAGGTGCCGGGGCTGGTGGTGATCGGCGACGGCGTCATGATCTCCTCGACCCGGCGGGCGAGGAGGTCGCTGTGGCCGGCGCCGGCGCTCATGTGGCGGCGCACGTCGCCGTCGGTGATCATGCCGACGAGCCGCCCCGCCTCGTCGACGATGCCGGCGCAGCCGAAGCGCTTGCCCATCACGGCGATCAGCGCCTCGGAGACCCGCAGGCCCCGGGGCACCAGCGGCATCTCCTCGCCGGCGTGCATCAGCTGGGCCACGGTCTTCAGCCGGGCGGCGAGCTTGCCGCCGGGGTGGAAGAGCTTGAAGTCGCTGGCCGAGAAGCCGCGGCGCTCGAGCAGCGCTACCGCCAGCGCGTCGCCGAGGGCGAGCTGGATCACGCTCGACGAGGTCGGCGCGAGGTTGTGCGGGCAGGCTTCCTTGACGAGCGGCAGCGGCAGCAGGATGTCGGCGGCCTGGCCGAGCGTGCTGCCCGGGTTCGAGGTCATGCCGATCAGCGTGACGGCGAAGCGCTTGGAGAAGCTGATCAGGTCGCCGAGCTCGGCCGTCTCGCCCGACCAGGACAGGGCGATGACGATGTCCTGCTGGGTGATCATCCCGAGGTCGCCGTGGCTGGCCTCGCTCGGGTGGATGAACGAGGCCGGGGTGCCGGTGGAGGCGAGCGTCGAGGCGATCTTGCGCCCGATATGGCCGCTCTTGCCGATGCCCGACACGATCACCCGGCCCGGAATGGCGTGGATCGCCGCGACGGCGGCGCCGAACCCGGCCTTCAGCTCGTGGTCGAGGGCGCGGGCGAGGGTCAGGAGCGCCTCGGCCTCGGTGCGGACGCTGCGGATGGCGGAGAAATGCGCCGCCTCGACCACCTGCGCCGCCGCGCCCTCGTGTGCCGCGTAGCTCTCGGCCCGGTTCGAACTCTCCATCGTGCTCCTCGATCGCGACGTGATCCTGCGGTCCGGAGCCTGCCGACTCATTTGCGGCCAGAATACGTGCGCCCGCGCCGCCGCCCCGCGAATTTCGGCGGTGGCGGCGCCGGTGCCTCAGGCGCCGCGCCGCCCGCCGAGGTAGGTCTCGACCAAGCCGGTCAGCTCGGCGGCGGTCTCGGCCACGTTGTGGTCGGCGGTGTCGACGACCGCCCGGGCCCGGGCGTAGAGCGGCTCGCGGCTCATCAGGATGCCGCGGATCTCCCTGAGCGCGTTGTCGCTGTCAGGCATCCGCGTCGGGGCAATGCCCTTGGCGGCCTGCTCGCGCACCCGGTGGATGTGCTCCTCCGGCCGCGCCTTGAGCCAGACGGTGAAGAACGACGACAGCAGCAGGTCGAAGGTGACCGGCTCGGCGACGATGCCGCCGCCGGTCGCCAGCACCATCGGGCCCGGCCGCTCGGCGAGGCGCCGCAAAGCCCCCTGCTCCAGGCGGCGATAGGTCTCCTGGCCGTAGATCGCGAAGATCTCGGCGACCGACAGCCCGTTCTCGCGCTCGATCTCGCGGTTGAGCTCGACGAAGGTCCATCCCATCCGCTCGGCGAGGATCCGCCCGAGGGTCGACTTGCCGGCGCCGCGCAGGCCGATCAGCGCCACGCGCTGCGTCGGGCCGTCGCCCGGCGCGGCCGCGCCCGAGAGCACGCGCTTGGCCTCGGCGATCTGATCGGCGGAAGCCTTCTCCAGGAGGTCGCGCACCACCGGCCAGTCCGGCGGGCTCTCGACCGCGGCGATCAGATCCTCGAGCCGCACGCCCATGGCGAGCGCGACCCGGCGCAGCAGGATGATCGAGACGTTGCCCTGCCCGCCCTCGAGCTGCGCGATGTAGCGCTCGGACAGGCCGGAGGTCTGCGACAGCATCTTGCGCGACATCGCCCGCACCGCCCGCATGGTGCGGACGCGCTGGCCGAGGACGGTCAGGAATTCCGATTCCGGATCGTCCGCCTCTGAGGCACCGGACACGGAATCGTCCGCGCCCGGACGGTTTCTGGTTGGCATGGCGGGCCTCACCGGAACCGGAGGACGGAGCCGCGGCTGCGTCCGGGCGGGAGGGTGGGACCGGAAATCAAGCTGTGTCGTGTCATGGGATCGTCTGCCGGCGGCCGTCCCGCGCGGGGCGGGAGCGTCGTCCGGGCGGTTCCTCGGAGGGGCGAGACCCGATATGGGCACAGACGAGCATGCTTACCGCAAGCCGTGAGGACGCACCATGGTGCAGTGCGAAAGGACGCGGGCGATCGCCGGGAATCCGGCATAGGAGCCGGCTTAATCCACGACGATATCTCCCTCCCGCGGCGGAGGCCTGCGGCGCCCCGCCGCGGATTTCCCCGGATCAGCCGACGCGCTCGACCGCCAAGGCCACGCCCTGGCCGACGCCGACGCACATCGTGGCGAGGCCGAGCCGCCCGCCGGTCCGGGCGAGCTGGAGCGCGACGCTGCCGGCGATGCGCGCGCCCGACATGCCGAGCGGGTGGCCGAGCGCGATGGCGCCGCCATTCGGATTCACGTGGTCGGCATCGTCGGGCAGCCCGAGGCCGCGCAGGCAGGCGAGCGCCTGCGAGGCGAAGGCCTCGTTGAGCTCGACGGCGTCGAAGTCCGACGGCTTGAGGCCGAGACGCGCGCAGAGCCGCTCGACGGCGGGAATCGGCCCGATGCCCATCACGCGGGGCGGCACGCCGGCCGAGGCGAGGCCGAGCACCCGGGCGATGGGGGGGAAGCCGTGGCGCTCGGCGGCCTCGGCCGAGGCCAGCACCAGGGCGGCGGCGCCGTCGTTGACGCCCGACGCGTTGCCGGCCGTCACCGTGCCGTCCTTCTTCACGAAGGGTTTCAGCTTGGCGAGGCCCTCGGCCGTAGTGTCGGCCCGCGGGTGCTCGTCGCGGTCGACCTTGATGTGGTTGCCCTTGCGGTCGGGAATCTCGACTGCGACGATTTCCCTGGCGAAGGTCCCGTCGTCCTGGGCGCGGGTAGCGCGGGCTTGCGAGCGCAGCGCGAAGGCATCCTGGTCGGCGCGGCCGACCTGGTAGTCCTCGGCGACGTTCTCAGCGGTCTCCGGCATCGAATCGACGCCGTACTGATGCTTGAGCACCGGGTTGATGAAGCGCCAGCCGATCGTGGTGTCGTGGATCTCGGCCTGGCGCTGGAACGCGCCCTCGCTCTTGCCCATCACGAACGGCGCCCGGGTCATCGATTCGACGCCGCCCGCCACCGCGAGGTCGAGGTCGCCGGCGCGGATCGCCCGGGCGGCCGCCCCGACCGCGTCGAGGCCCGAGGCGCAGAGCCGGTTCAGGGTCAGGCCCGGCACGTGCTCGGGGTAACCGGCGAGCAGCAGCGCCATGCGGGCGACGTTGCGGTTGTCCTCGCCGGCCTGGTTGGCGCAGCCGAGGAAAACCTCCTCCACCGCCTCCTTCAGGGCCGGGTTGCGGCGCGCGAGCTCGGCGAGCGGCACGGCTGCGAGGTCGTCCGCCCGCACCTTCGCGAGCGCGCCGCCGTAGCGGCCGATCGGCGTGCGCACGTAATCGCAGATGTAGACGTCCCGCGCCGCGCTCATGAAGGCTCCTCCCGGTTGCTCGTTTCGAAAAATCGGTACGGCGGTGCGGCGGCTGGATCAAGCCCCCGCACCCGCCCGGCCGGACCCGGTCCGGGCACTGACAGAATGTCGCGGCGCCTTGTGCGGTGCGGTCGGAACCCCCACTGTCCCGCTCTGTGACCGGTCGTCTCTGGACATCTCTCGCGCGCTTCTGCGCGACCGCCCTTCTCGGCCTCGGCTTCGCTCTTCTGGCGATGTCGGCGGCTGATGCCGCGGGCGGCCGTCCGGAGCCGGTCTTGCGCGCCAGCCACGGCGCCTCGCCGATGGCGAGCCTGCACGCGCACTGGGTCAAGAGCCCGGCCTGCACCCTCACGGCCGGCGGGGTCGACAATCCGCGTCCGGACGACAGCGGCGCGGCGAGCGCGAACCTCGCCTGCCCGGCCGACGGCCCGGCCGCTCCCGCCGCCACGCTGCTGCCGCCGCGCCGCCTCGGCGCCCTGGTCCAGGCCGGTGCCGCCCTGCCCGAGCGCCCGCCGAAGGGAAGGGTCTGACGGCCCGGTCCCCGGCCGGACGCCCCCGTCACATCTCCGCCGCGGAACCCTGCGAGCCTCCGACGCTCACCGATGCCGCGTGCCCGACCGGCAGCGGAACCGACGCGCGATTGCGCCGAGTCCCGACTCCTGAGTCGTGCGATTCGCGCCGCGCGCCGACCGTTGTCTCCGATCTCTCGCCCGACCCCCTCGCGGGAAGCCCCGCGGCGCTCATGCGCCCGCTTCCCGAAAACCGCGCAGGAAAGACCGCCCGTGACCCAACGCCGCCGCATCCTCCTCGGAGCGACCGCCCTCTTCCTCGGGCTCGCCGCCTGCAAGCCGGCCGAGCAGGCCGCCGCCCCCGCGGCCCCGGCCGCCCCGCCGGAAGTCTCGATCGTCACGGTCAAGCACCAGCCGATTCCCTACGAGCGCGACCTGCCGGGGCGTGCCGCGCCGACCCGCATCGCCGAGGTGCGCGCCCGCGTCGCCGGCCTCGTGATCAAGCGCACCTTCGAGCAGGGCAGCCAGGTCAAGGAGGGCGACGTCCTCTACAAGATCGACCCGATGCCGTTCCGCGCCGACCTCGCCAGCGCCGAGGCGACGCTGGCCAAGGCCGAGGCCGCCCTGGTGCTCGCCCGCCAGCAGGCCGAGCGCCTGGAGACCCTGCTCTCGCGCCAGACCGCGAGTCAGGCCCAGTACGACGCCGCCTTCGCCGGCCAGAAGCAGGCCGAGGCCGAGGTCGCCGGCGCCAAGGCGGCGCGCGACCGGGCCCAGCTCAACCTCGGCTACACGGACGTGCGGGCGCCGATCTCGGGCCGCATCGGCCGGGCGCTGGTGACCGAAGGCGCCCTCGTCGAGCAGGGGGGCGCCAGCAATCTGGCGACCGTCCAGCAGCTCGACCCGATCTACGTCGACATCACGCAGTCGGTCGGCGAGTTGAACAAGCTGCGCCGGGACCTCGCCAGCGGCGAGCTCGACCGCCTCGCGGCCGACGTCGCGAGCGTGCGCGTGATCATGGATGACGGCTCGCTCTACCCCGAGCCCGGCCGGCTCTTGTTCTCCGACGTCACCGCCGATCCGAGCACCGGCCAGGTGACTCTCCGCGCCGTGGTGCCGAACCCGCACGGCGAACTCTTCCCCGGCATGTACGTGCGCGCCCGGATCAAGCAGGGCATCGATTCCGACGCCATCGCGGTGCCGCAGCAGGCGGTGCATCGCTCCAACGACGGCCGCGCCCAGGTCTGGCTCGTCGGCGAGGGCGAGAAGGTGGTGCTCCAGCCGGTCGAGGTCGGTCCCGTCGTCGAGGGCCAGTGGGTGATCCGCGAGGGGCTGAAGGCCGGCGACCGGGTCGTCGCCGAGGGCTTCCAGAAGATCGTCGCCGGCACCAAGGTCGCCGCGGTGCCGTTCGAGACCACCACCATGGCCGCGGCCGGGGCCGGGCGCCAGCCCGCCTCGACCGAGCAGCGCTGAGGGAGGCCCTGACGTGGCGAGCTTCTTCATCGACCGGCCGATCTTCGCCTGGGTCGTCGCGCTGTTCATCTGTCTCGGCGGCGTCCTGACGATCCCGATGCTGCCGGTGGCGCAGTACCCGATCATCGCGCCGCCCTCGATCGCCCTCTCGACCGCCTTCCCGGGCGCCTCGGTCGAGGACCTCTATACCGGCACGACCCGCCTCATCGAGGATGAGCTGAACGGCGCGGCCAACATCCAGAGCTTCGAATCGGCGAGCGACTCGTTCGGCGTCATCGAGATCACCGCGAACTTCGAGCCCGGCACCGATCCGGGCTATGCCGGCGTCGAGGTGCAGAACCGCCTCAAGCGCGTCGAGGCGCGGCTGCCTGCGGAAGTGCGCCAGCAGGGCATCCTGGTCGAGGAGGCCTCGGCGGCGACCCTCAACATCATCACGCTCGTCTCCAAGGACGGGTCGATGGACGAGGTCGCGCTCGGCGACTTCCTGATCCGCAACGTCATCAACGAGATCCGCCGCATCCCGGGCGTCGGGCGCGCGACCCTGTACTCGACCGAGCGCTCGCTCCGGGTCTGGATCGACCCCGACAAGCTGCGCGGCCTGTCGCTCAACGCCTCCGACGTGACCCAGGCGATCACGCGCCAGAACGTCCAGATCGCCTCGGGCGCCGTCGGCGCCCAGCCGAGCCCGGAGGTCCACAAGGTTAATTTCCCGATCGTCGTGAAGGGCCAGATGCGGGCGCCGGAGGAGTTCGGCGCGGTCGTGCTGCGCGCCAACCCGGACGGCTCGACCGTGCGGCTGCGCGACGTCGCCCGGATCGAGCTCGGCGGCGAGGACTACAAGTTCACCACGAGGCTCAACGGCGGGCCGGCCGCCGGCATCTCGGTGACGCTCGCCCCCGACGGCAACGCCCTCGACACCGCCAAGGCGATCCGCGCCAAGATGGTGGAGCTGTCGCAGTTCTTCCCCGACACGGTGAAGTGGGACATCCCCTACGACATCACGCCGGCGGTCGAGGCCTCGATCGAGAAGGTGCTCCACACCCTCGTCGAGGCGGTGGTGCTGGTGTTCATCGTGATGTTCCTGTTCCTGCAGAACATCCGCTACACCCTGATCCCGACGATCGTGGTGCCGATCGCCTTGCTCGGCACCTGCACGATCATGCTGCTCGCCGGGTTCTCGATCAACGTGCTCACCATGTTCGGCATGGTGCTCGCCATCGGCATCCTGGTCGACGACGCGATCGTGGTGGTCGAGAACGTCGAGCGGATCATGTCCGAGGAGGGTCTCTCCCCGAAGGAGGCGACCCGCAAGGCGATGGGCCAGATCACGGGTGCGATCATCGGCATCACGCTGGTGCTCGTCGCGGTGTTCATCCCGATGGCGTTCTTCCCTGGCTCGGTCGGCATCATCTACCGGCAGTTCTCGATCGCGATGGTGACCTCGATCGCCTTCTCGGCCTTCCTGGCGCTCTCGCTGACCCCGGCCCTCTGCGCCACGCTGCTGAAGCCCGTCGAGCCCGGCCACCACCACGCCAAGCGCGGCTTCTTCGGCTGGTTCAACCGCATCGTCGACCGCGAGACCGCGCGCTACGGCCGCGGCGTCGCCTGGGCGGTCGCCAAGTCCGGCCGGATGATGGTGGTCTACCTGATCCTGGTCGCGGGCGTGGCCTACGCCTTCGTGCGCCTGCCCGAGGGCTTCCTGCCGGTCGAGGACCAGGGCTTCTTCACCGTCGACATCCAGACCCCGCCGGGCTCCTCGTTCAACCGCACGCTCGCGGCGGTGAAGAAGACCGAGGAGCACCTGATGGCCCAGCCGGGCGTGGCGACCGTCACGATCGTCAACGGCTTCTCGTTCTCGGGGCAGGGCCAGATGACCTCGCAGGCCTTCGTCACGCTCAAGTCCTGGTCGGAGCGCGGCAAGGACCAGTCGGCCGCGGCCCTGGTCGTCGGCACCAACAAGGCGATGGCGAGCTACCGCGACGCGGTGATCCAGGCGCTGGAGCCGCCGCCGATCGACAACCTCGGCAACGCCTCGGGCTTCAGCTTCCGCCTCCAGGACCGGGCCCAGAAGGGCTACGCCGCCCTGATGGCGGCGCAGGAGCAGCTTCTGGCGCTCGCCCGCAAGAGCCCGATGCTCAAGAACGTCTACGTCGAGGGCCTGCCGCCCGCGCCGCAGGCGGAGCTGGTGATCGACCGGGAGAAGGCGGCGGCGCTCGGCGTCTCGTTCGCCGACATCAACGACACGATCCAGGTCAATCTCGGCTCGGTCTACACCAACGACTTCCCCAACCGGGGCAAGATGCAGCGGGTGATCGTCCAGGCCGAGGACGGCCAGCGCCTCAACGCCACCGACCTCCTGAACTACGGCGTGAAGAACCAGCAGGGCACGATGGTGCCGATGTCGTCCTTCGCCGACCTGAAATGGAGCGTCGGCCCGGCCCAGATCATCGGCTTCAACGGCTACCAGTCGGTCCGCTTCACCGGCGAGCCGGCGGCGGGCTTCACCTCCGGCGAGGCGATCGCCGAGATGGAGCGGCTGATGACGCAGCTGCCGAAGGGTTTCGGCTATACCTGGACCGGCCAGTCGCTGCAGGAGAAGCAGGCTGGCTCGCAGGCGACGCTGCTGCTGGCCCTCTCGGTGCTGATCGTGTTCCTGTGCCTCGCCGCGCTCTACGAGAGCTGGTCGATCCCGCTCGCGGTAATGCTGGTCATCCCGCTGGGCGTGATCGGCTCGGTCGCCGGCGTGCTGATCCGCGAGATGCCGAACGACGTCTACTTCAAGATCGGCCTCATCACGATCATCGGCCTGTCGGCGAAGAACGCGATCCTGATCATCGAGTTCGCCCGCGAACTCTGGAAGCCCGGCACGAAGCTGGTGCCGGCGACGATCGAGGCGTCGATCCTGCGCTTCCGGCCGATCGTGATGACCTCGCTCGCCTTCATCTTCGGCGTCGTGCCCCTCGCCATCGCGACCGGCGCGGCCTCGAAGAGCCAGCAGGCGATCGGCACCGGCGTGATGGGCGGGATGATCTCCGCCACCGTGCTGGCGGTGATCCTGGTCCCGGTCTTCTTCGTCGTCGCGATGCGGTTCTTCCAGCGCCGCCGGGTGCGGGCGGAGAATGAGGCGGGGGCGGTGCAGGCGCCGGAGCCCGCACCGGCGCGGGAGCCCGCCCACGGGCACTGACGACGGCCGGGCGGGCCGGCCCCCGGGCCGGCCCGCGCCCCGCCGGCGATTCAGCTCTCGCGATCCATCTCTCGCGGGCTGCATGACCCAAGGTTGCATCTTATAGGGACCAACACCTTGCGATGGTCCGTCGCGCTCCACTGGCGCTAACGGCGATGGTGTCGGTTTGTTTCTTGATCACGGCCGGACCTCCCAAGGTCAGGAATGAATTCTTAAGCAATTTGCATAAATATTGTGCGACCACGACCGGATCGCGCGCTCCGGGCCCGGATCGCCGCCGATCGTCGCGCCCACTCTTCGAAAGACCTCGCATGACGATCAAACTGAGGCTCGTCGCCCTGCTCGCCGGCCTCGGCCTGCTCCTGCTCGCCACCGCGGCGCTGGGCAATCTCGCGCTGCATTGGAGCCATCAGAGCCTCAAGACCGTCTTCGAGGATCGCGTCGTCTGCCTGCGGCAGTTCAGCATCATCCGCGACGCCTACGACGACCTCGTCGACGTCTCGCGGCAGTTGCGCGGCCGGCAGATCGAGCCGGCTTTGGCGAGGGAGCGGATCGGGCGCGACCTCTCGAACGTGCGCACGCAATGGTCGGCCTACCTGGCGACCTACCTGACCCCGGAGGAGACGGTCCTCGCCAAGGACCTCCAGGGGCAGATCGACCGCAACGGCGCCATCGCGGCCGAGATCCTCCGGCGCCTCGCGGCCGGCGGGCAGGCGGAGTTCGAGACGACGCATGCGGACCTGCTCAAGGGCATGCAGGCGACGACCGCGACGCTGAGCCAGCTGACCGGCGTGCAGGTCCGCGAGGCGGAGGCGGAGTTCCACAGCTCCGAGGCCACCGCCGGCTGGTCGCGCCTTGGGCTGCTCGCCGCCCTCGCCCTCGCGGTGCTCAGCATCGCCTACGGCGTCTACACGGTGGTGTACCAGGTCACCCGCCCCCTCGGCGGCCTCGTCCGCGTGCTCCAGCGCATGGCCCGCGGCGAGATCGACGCGGAGATCCGGGAGGCCGCCCGCCGCGACGAGATCGGCGCGGTCGGCCAGGCGGTCGAGGGCATCAAGGCGATGGTCGCCCGCAAGGCGGCCGAGGAGGCCGAGGTCAAGCGTCGGGCCGACGCGGCGGCGGCGGCGGCGCGCAAGCGCACGATGATCGAGCTCGCCGACGGCTTCGAGCGCGCGGTCGGCGGCATCGTCGGGATGGTGTCGTCCTCGGCCACCGAGCTCCAGGCCACCGCCCGGCAGATGAGCACCATCGCCACCGAGACCGCGTCGCAATCCACCACCGTGGCCGCGGCGGCGGAGGAGGCGGCCGCGAACGTCAACACCGTCGCGGCGGCGTCCGAGGAACTGGGATCGTCGGTGGTCGAGATCGGCCGGCAGGTCTCGGGTTCGGCGCAGCTCGCCCGGGCGGCGGTGAGCGAGGCCGACCAGACCGCGCACCTGGTCCAGGCGCTGCAGGCCACCTCGGGCCGGATCGGCGACATGGTGGGGATGATCTCCTCGATCGCCGGCCAGACCAACCTCCTGGCGCTGAACGCCACGATCGAGGCGGCCCGCGCCGGCGCGGCGGGGCGCGGCTTCGCCGTGGTGGCGAGCGAGGTGAAGGCCCTCGCCGCCCAGACCGCCAGGGCGACCGAGGAGATCGGACGCCAGATCGGCGAGGTGCAGGGCGTCACCGCCCAGGCCGTGGCGGCGATCGGCGGCATCACCGGGCGGATCCGCGAGATCGACAGCGTGGCGACCTCGATCGCCGCTGCGGTGGAGCAGCAGGGTGCGGCGACGCAGGAGATCGTCCGCAACGTCGCCCAGGCCTCGTCCGGCACCACCGAGGTCACCGGCAACATCGCCGGCGTGGCGCAGGCCTCCGAGGAGACGGGGGCAGCGGCCGGCCAAGTCCTCTCCGCCGCCTCCGAATTGTCGCGCCAGTCCGAGCAGCTCGGCGCGGAGGTCGACCGTTTCCTCGCTACCATCCGGGCGGCCTGACCGGAGGCCCTCCTTCGATGGGTTGGGGGCCGCCTCGTCGGAGGACAGGCGCCCACGTCGGAGATCGCGCGCGGCGATCGGCCCGGCTTTCTTAAGGCCGGGCCGACGGCGAGAGGTCGATGAACGGGCCGGCGACGGACCTCCGGCCCCTGGAACTCACGCCGCCCTGACCGTCGTCAGGAACCGCCCCACCTCCCCGCGCAGGTGCTCCGACTGGCGCGACAGCTCGCTCGCCGCCGACAGGACCTGGCTCGCCGCGGCCCCCGTCTCGTCGGCCGCGCCCGCGACCCGCACGACGCTGCCCGTCACCTCGTCGGTGCCCTTGGCCGCCTCCGAGATGGTGCGGACGATCTCCCGGGTCGCCGCGCCCTGCTCCTCCACCGCCGCCGCGATGGCGGTCGAGGCGGAGCTGATCTCGCCGATCTGCCCGGCGATGCCGCCGATCGCCGCGACGGCCTGCTCGGTCGAGCCCTGGATGCGGGCGATCTGGTCGGCGATCTCCGCGGTGGCGCGGCCGGTCTGGCCGGCGAGCGCCTTGACCTCGGCGGCCACCACCGCGAAGCCCCGGCCCGCCGCACCCGCCCTCGCCGCCTCGATCGTTGCGTTGAGCGCCAGCAGGTTGGTCTGGTCGGCGATCGACGAGATCAGGCCGAGCACGTCGCCGATCTTCGCGGCGCCCTGGCGCAGCTCGTGGACGAGACGCGCGGTCTGGCCGGCGGCCTCGGCGGCGGCCCGGGCCATCTCGGCGGAGGTGCCGGCCCGGCCGCCGATCTCGTGCACCGAGGCGCCGAGCTGGCCCGCCGCCGCCGCGACGGTGGCGACGTTCGAGGAGGCCTCCTCGGCGGCGGCGGCGACGCTGGTGCTCTGGTCGGCGGTGCGGCCGGCGATGTCGCTCATGCCCCGCGCCGTGGCCTCCATCTCGGACGAGGCGGCGGTCACTGCCGCCAGCACGCCGCCGACCGAGCTCTCGAAGCGGTCGGCGAGCTCGCGCAGCGCCGCGCGGCGCTGCGCCTCGGCCCCTTCGCGGGCGGCGGCCGCCTCCTGCTCCAGGGCGGCGGCGCGGGCGAGCCCGTCGCGCAAGCCCACCATCGCCGCCGCCATCGCGCCGATCTCGCTGCGGGACGAGGCCGCCGGCACCGCGACGGCGAGGTCGCCGGCGGTGAGGCGGCGCATCGCCTCGATCATCCGGGCGAGCGGCCCGGTCACGCCGCGCACCAGCATCAGCGCGCCGCCGCCGACCGCCGCGCAGGCGCCGGCGAGGATCGCCAGCGCGGCGAGGAGCCAGGTCTCGGCGGCCCGGCTCTCCGCCGCCACGATCGCGCCGAGCGACGCGGTGGCCGCCGCCCGGGCCTCGGCGATACCGGCGATGACGTCGCTCGCCTGCCGGAACCATTCCTCCGCGGTGACGGGGTAGGGCTCGCGCGCCGCGCCGGCCCGGATCACCGCCGCGCGGGTCGCCTCGAACGCTTCCACCCGGCGCGAGGCCGAAGCCAGCGCGGTCCGGAATTCCGGCGAGAGCGCCGGCTCGGAGGCGCGGGCCTGGGCCAACGCGGCCTCGACCCGCCCGGCGAGCCCGGAAAGCGCGCGGACCTGCTCGACGGCGAGCGCCTGCCGCCCGGCGATCGCGGCGTTGAGCCGGCCGCGCTCGCGGCCCGCGAACTCGCCCGCGTCCCACAGGGCCCGCTTGATGTCGAGCCCGTGATGCAGCGCGCCGGGCACCGAGCCGGCGAGGCCGGCCCGCACCGCGTCGAACAGGGCCTGCTCGCGGGCGATCACGCCGGTCGCGGCCGGGAACCAGGCCGCCGCCAGGTCGGCATCGGGCGTGCCGGCGAGCACGCGGTCGACCCGCCGGCGCAGAGCCGCGAGGTCGCGGCGCGCCTCGCCGAGGGCCGTCGCCGCCGTCGAGACCGCTTCGTCCTGCCGCAGGTTCTCCAGGGCGGCCGTCAGCTGGCGGTCCCCCTCCTCGCGCAAACGTGCCAGGGTCGGGAGCTCTCCGGCCGCTGGCGGCTTGGCGAGCCAGCCGTTGGTCAGGCCCCGCTCGGCCGCCAGCGACGCGGCGGCGGCGGCGAGCCCGTCAGTCACCCGGTTGGCCTCCGCCGCCCGCCGCATGATGTCGGCCCGGTTCCAGGCGTCGGCGACCTGATAACCCGCGAGCCAGACCAGCAGGCAGCCGATCAGGCCCAGGATGAGGAAAATTTGTCTACGCAGCGACATGTCAGGCGGCTCGAACGGTCGACTTGAGCAATCTGGGATATCTATCACGGCGATTGCTTAAGATAGGTCTTACAACCTTGATGTCGTGCGGCGGGAGGAGCATCCCCGACTCGGCGGGGGTCGGCCGCCCGGGCAGCCCCGGCGGCGGCCCCCGACACATCGCCGCCGCCGTTTGGTCTTGCCGCTGCCCCGCGCAGGGTCCAATGTCGCGCCGATTTCGCGTGCCGGCGCCGCGGCCGGCACGATCACGGAGCCACGAGTTTGGTGCTCAAGACCCGAATCCCCGCCCCCCGTCGCGGAGTTGCGCGCGCCGCGCTGGCCCTGCTTCTCGCCGCCTCGACGGCGCCGGCCCTCGCGGCCCGGCTGCCGGCGCGGGAGATCGCGGCCCCGCAGGCCTACGAGCCGGCGGATTCGCTGGAAGGCAACTTCCTCGCCGCCTACATCGCCGGCGCCTCGCGCGACACGGCCGCCGCCGCCACCTTCTACCGCGAGGCGGTGAAGGGCGACCCCCGCAATGCCGAGCTGCTCGAACGCTCCTTCGTGGCGCTCCTCGCCGACGGCTCGCTGCCGGAGGCGTTTCGCGCCGCCGAGCGCCTGACGGCGCGTGACGGGGCCAACGGCCTCGCCCAGCTCGCGCTCGGCGTGCAGAAGATCAAGGCCAAGCAATTCGCCGCGGCGCGCCAGAACCTGCAGCGCGGCGGCAAGGGCGCGGCGGCCGACCTGACCTCGACGCTTCTGACCGCATGGTCCTATGCCGGAGCGGGCGAGGGCAAGAAGGCGCTCGAGACCATCAACAAGCTCAAGGGCGAGCGCTACTACAACGTCTTTCGCGATTACCACGCCGGTCTGATCGCGGCGCTCGTCGGCGACAAGGTCGAGGCCGAGCGCCGGCTGAAGTCGGCCTACGATGCCGACCGCAACACCCTGCGCATCGTCGACGCCTACGGCCGCTTCGAGGCCGAATCCGGCCGGCCCGACCTCGCGGTGGCGGCCTACCAGGAATTCGACAACGTCCTGCCGCGCCACCCGATCGTGCGCGACGCCCTCGACAAGCTGAAGGCCGGCAAGCCGCTGACGCCGCTCATCGGCTCGGCCCAGGAAGGCGCGGCCGAGGTGCTCTACGGCCTCGGCTCGGCCGGGACCTCGCAGGGCGACGAACTGCCGGCTGTCGTCTACCTGCGGCTCGCGCTCTACCTCGCGCCCGAGCACTCGCTGGCGCTGCTGACCCTCGCCGACACGCTGGAGCGGATGAAGGCGCCCGACCGGGCGAACGAAGTCTTCGCCCGCATGCCGGCCTCCTCGCCGCTCAAGCTCAACGCCGACATCCAGATCGGCCTCAACCTCGAGCAGATGGGCAAGGGCGAGGAAGCGATCGCCCATCTCGACCAGGTCGCCAAGACCTATCCCAACGATATCGACGTGATCTCGGCGCTCGGCAACGTCCAGCGCTCGCGCAAGAAGTACGCTGAGTCGGCCCAGACCTACACCAAGGCGATCGACCTGATCGGCGAGCAGCCGGCGCGCAACTACTGGACCCTGTTCTACTTCCGCGGCACGTCCTACGAGCGCGCCAAGGAGTGGCCGAAGGCCGAGGCCGACCTGAAGAAGGCGCTCGACCTCGTGCCGGCGACGCAGCCGAACGGCCGCGCCCAGGTGCTGAACTACCTCGCCTATTCCTGGGTCGACCAGAACATGAACATCGACGAGGCGTTCCGCATGCTCAAGCAGGCGGTCGACCTCCAGCCGCGCGACGGCATGATCATCGACAGCCTCGGCTGGGCCTATTATCGCCTCGGCCGCTGGGACGACGCGGTGCGCGAGCTCGAGAAGGCGATCGAACTGAAGCCGGGCGATCCGACGATCAACGACCATCTCGGCGACGCCTACTGGCGCAGCGGCCGGCGCCTCGAGGGCAAGTTCCAGTGGCAGCACGCCAAGGACCTGAACCCCGAGCCTGAGGACCTGGCGAAGATCGAGGCCAAGCTCAAGGACGGGCTGCCGGAGCTGGAGAAGCCCGCCGCCACCGCCGAGAGCCAGCCCGCCCCCGCGCCCCAGCCCGAGATGCCGAAGGGCGCCCCGGCCCCGACGGAGCCGCCGGCGATGGGCACCGAGACGAAGAGCGGGGGCTGACCGCCCCTCCCGTCCATCATCGAGACGACATCGCGGGCGCGGCGCCGGACAGGCGCCGCGCCCCTTCGCCGTTCAATGACCTTGCCCGTTCGAGAGACGTCGCCGTGCTCCCCCTCACGACCCGCGCGCCCGCCAAGATCAACCTGACCCTGCACGTCCTCGGCCGGCGCCCCGGCGACGGCTACCACGCGCTGGAGAGCCTGGTGGTGTTCGCGGGGTCCAATGCCGGCGACCTCCTGACCCTGGAGCCGGGGCCGGCGCTCGATCTCGTCGTCAGCGGCCCGACCGCGGGGCCCGCCGGCCCGACCGACGATAACCTGGTGATGCGGGCGGCCCGCCACCTCGCCGCCGAAATCCCGGGGCTGACGCTCGGGCGGTTCCATCTCGTGAAGCGCCTGCCGGTGGCGGCGGGGATCGGCGGCGGTTCGTCGGATGCCGCCGCGGCCCTGCGGCTGCTGGGCCGCCTCAACGGCCTCTCGCCCGATCATCCGGCCCTGATGGCGGCGGCGCGCCGCACCGGTGCCGACGTGCCGGTCTGCCTCGATCCCCGCGCCCGGATGATGCGCGGCGCCGGCGAGGCGGTCGGCCCGGCCCTGGCGCTGGCCCCGGTGCCGGCGGTGCTGATCAATCCCGGCGTCCCGGTCGAGACCGCGCCGGTCTTTCGCGCCCTCGGGCTCAAGGTCGGCGAGGCGCATCCCCTCGCCGCCGAAGCTCATCCGGACATCGACGGGGCGGACGGTCTCGACGCGTTCTTCGCCCGCATCGGGCCGGCCCGCAACGACCTCGAGGCCCCGGCCCTCACGGTCGCCCCGGTGATCGGCGACACGCTGGCGGCCCTGCGCGACCAGGCCGGCTGCCGGCTCGCCCGGATGTCGGGCTCGGGCGCGACGGTGTTCGGGCTGTTCGGCCACCGCTCCGAGGCGGTGCGGGCGGCGCGGACGATCGCGGCGGCGCAGGCAGGCTGGTGGGTACGGGCGACGTTGCTGCGCTGAGCATGCGGGGAGGTCGGCCGCGACTCCTCCTATCGGCCGAGGGCGTGTTCGACCTGCTGACGGCCCTGATACCCTCGATGTCATCCCGGAGCCGCGCAGCGGAACCCGGGATGACGGAGAGGGTACTTATGCACTGCGTTTGATCGTCAGACGCGATCGACCGAAGAACGTCCGACGCAGGCGCCTCAGCGCGCCCGGGCGATGCAGAAATCCACGGCTTCCAAGAGCGCCTGCTTCATCGGCGAGGCCGGAAACAGCGCCAGCGCGTCCTTCGCCCGGTCGCCGTAGTGGCGGGCGCGCTCGATCGTGTCCTCGAGGGCGGAGTGGCGGCGCATGATCGCGATCGCGGCGTCGAGGTCGCGGGGCTCCTCGATCTCCTGGCGCTCCAGGGTGCGGCGCCAGAAAGCCCGCTCCTCGTCGCTGCCGCGGCGGAACGACAGCACCACCGGCAGGGTGATCTTGCCCTCGCGAAAGTCGTCGCCGACGTTCTTGCCGAGATCGGCGCTGGTGCCGCCGTAATCGAGGGCGTCGTCGACGAGCTGGAAGGCGATGCCGAGATTCATGCCGTAGCTGCGGCAGGCGGCGATCTCGGCCGTAGGCCGCTCGGCGATGACCGGGCCGACCTCGCAGGCGGCGGCGAACAGCTCGGCGGTCTTCGCCCGGATCACCGCCAGGTACTCGTCCTCGCTGGTCTCGGTCGAGCGGGCGGCGGTGAGCTGCATCACCTCGCCCTCGGCGATCACCGAGGCGGCGGAGGAGAGGATGTCGAGGGCGCGCAGCGAGCCGACCTCGACCATCATCTTGAAGGCCTGGCCGAGGAGGAAGTCGCCGACGAGGACGCTGGCCTCGTTGCCCCACTTGATCCGGGCCGCGACCTTGCCGCGGCGCATGTCGCTCTCGTCGACGACGTCGTCGTGGAGCAGCGTCGCGGTGTGCATGAATTCGACGCTGGCGGCGAGCTTGACGTCGCCGTCGGCGTCCTTGCCCTTCGCGCGGTCGTAGCCGGCCAGCGACGCGGTCGCGAGGGTCAGGATCGGACGCAGGCGCTTGCCGCCCGAGGAGATCAGGTGGTTGGCGACCTCCGGGATCATCGTCACGTCGGAGCCGGTGCGCGACAGGATCATCGCGTTGACGCGCTCCATCCCGCCCGCCACGAGGCCCACCAGGGCGTCGAGGCTGGCCTCCGGATCGGAGGGTCTGTCCTGAAGGGGAAGTACGACGCCCACGCCCGCGCGATCTCCTCGGAGACGGCCCCGAAAAGACAGGGCATCTCGATCAACTCCCGCCCCCTTTGGCACGCGAGCGGCCCCGGCGGCAACACGCAAGCTGCCGCAAGGCCTGGTTGCCGGCCCCGCGGCCTGGGGATGCGGCGCAACCGGCGCGCTTGTGTGGTATGGCCGCCGCGATCCGAACAGGGACCCTGTGCCGCACCATGATCGAGCTGATCCGCACCAACGACCTCGTCCTGATCGGCTTCGCGGAATCCCTCCTCGCCGGCGCCGAGATCCCGGTGCTGGTGGCCGACAACCACATCAGCGTGATGGAGGGGATGATCGGCGCCTTCCCGCGCCGGCTCCTGGTGCCCGAGGACCATGCGCGGCAGGCCCGGCGCATCCTCACCGATGCGGGCCTCGCGCACGAACTGCGCCACCCGTGAGCGCAGCCCCTCCCCCCGCCGAGTCCTGGCTCGGCGGACGGCTCTCCCTACGCCAGCCGCCGCGGGGTGCCCACCGGGCCGGGACGGACGCGGTGCTGCTCGCCGCCTGCGCCGGCGCGCAAGCCGGCGAGACTGTGTGCGACCTGGGCGCGGGCACCGGCGCGGTCGGGCTCGCGGTCGCCCGCGCCTGCCCGGAGACGCGGGTGATGCTGGTCGAGCGCGACCCGGAGGCCGCGGCGCTGGCGCGCCTCAACGCGGAGGAGAACGGGCTCGCCGCCCGCGTCCGGGTGATCGAGGCCGACGTGACGGCGCCGGGCCGCGAGCGCCGCGCCGCCGGCCTACTCCCCGACTCGGTCGATCGGCTCGTCACCAACCCGCCCTTCTTCGAGCCCGGCCGGCACCGCGCCTCGCCGGTGGCGCTCCGGGCCGCGGCGCACGGCTTCCCCGAGCCCGGCGGGCTCGCGGCCTGGCTGCGGACCTGCGCCGACCTGCTGCGCCCGGGCGGCCGGCTGGTGCTGATCCACCGGGCCGACGCCCTCCCCGCCTGCCTCGGCGCCCTGGCGGGCCGGTTCGGCGCGCTCCAGGTCACCCCGGTCCAGCCGCGGGCGGAGGCTCCGGCGATCCGGGTGCTGGTGGCGGGCGTGCGCGGCAGCCGGGCGCCGTTCGTCCTGATGCCGGCGCTCGTGCTGCACGGGCCGGACGGGCGGTTCACGGAGCAGGTGGAGGCGATGCACCGGGGTGAGGTGCTGTAAAATCGAGCGGAATCGGCCGCTCGAGCACCCACGGATTTCATATCCACAGGGTCATTCCGGGGCCGCGCAGCGGAGCCCGGAATCCAGAGCTGCGGGGCTTTCAGGACGAAGCGGAACGGCCACAGCTCCGTTCTGCATCAACTGAGTGTCTGGATTCCGGGCTCCGCTGCGCGGCCCCGGAATGACCCTGCGGGTGAGAGACTCGTCGAGCAGGTTGACGGGCGATGGTCTAGATTCCGCTGCCTGTCCGTCTCTACCGAGCGCGCATCACCGCAGCGACACCGCCCCACCCGGATGCCGCCAGATCTTCCCGTCGAGTTCCAGTTCCATCAACAAGCCCTGGACCACCCGCGACGGCAATCCGGCCTGCCGCGCGAGCGCATCGACCGGCACCGGCGACGGCCCGAGGAGTTCGAGCAGGATGGCCCGGTCGTCCCGCAGCGTTGCCTGCGCGGGTGCCTCGTCGAGGGGGCTTTGCGCCGGCTCGGCCGCCATGGCGGTGACGGGCTCCTCGGCGGAGAAGTCGATCTCGTCCCAGTAGAGCGCGGGCTCCGGCCGGTCCGCCGCGTCCTCGGCCCCGGCATCGGGCGCCGGGCCCCCGATCAGCGGCGCCAGCACCGCCATCACGTGCTCGGGGGCGGCGCAGAGCGTGGCGCCGTCGCGGATGAGGTCGTTGGTGCCCTCGGCGCGGGGATCGAGGGGCGAACCCGGCACGGCGAAGACCTCGCGGCCCTGCTCCAGGGCGAAGCGGGCGGTGATGAGCGAGCCGGAGCGGCGCGCCGCCTCGACCACCACCGTGCCGAGGGCGAGGCCGGAGATGATGCGGTTGCGGCGCGGGAAGTCGCGGCCGCGGGGCTCCCAGCCCATCGGCATCTCGGCGACGACCGCGCCGCCGTTGTCGAGGATGCGCGCGACCAGCTCCTCGTGCTCGGACGGGTAGATCCTGTCGTGTCCGCCGGCGAGCACCGCGACGGTGCCGGTCGCGAGCGCCGCCTTGTGCGCGCGGGCATCGACGCCGCGGGCGAGCCCTGAGACGATCACCAGCCCCTCGGCGCCGAGCGCGTGCGACAGCCGCTCGGTGAAGGTGAGGCCGGCGGCCGACGCGTTGCGCGAGCCGACGATGGCGACCGCCGGCCGCCTCAGGCAAGTGGGATCGCCGCGTAAGGCAATCAGCGGCGGCGCGTCGGCGGTGGCCTGGAGCGGCAGCGGGTAATCGGGCTCGCCCATCGCTACGAACCGGGCGCCGAGGCGGGCGGCCGCCGCGATCTCGCGCTCGGCCTCGGCCTTGGTGGTCACCCGGATCGGCTTGCCCCGGGCCCTGGCGAGGCCCGGCAGGGCCTTCAGCGCCGGGCCGGCGCCGCCGAACTTGTTCACCAATCCCCGGAAGGTGCGCGGGCCGACGCCCTCCGAGCGGATCAGCCGGAGCCAGTCGAGGCGCTGCGCGTCGCTTAAGGTCACGACCCTCTCCCTCTGGGTGAGGGTCGGTGTGAGACCTTCAGCCCTTCTGCCCGATGCGCCCCTCGGTCCCCGCGGCGAGGCGGCGGATATTGGGCGCGTGCTTCCACCATAGCAGCAGGGCGAGGACGCAGAACAGCACGGCGAGGCGCCCCTGCCCGAACGCCCACAGGGCGGCGGGGGTCGCGGCCGAGGCGGCGAGCGCCGAGGCCGAGGAGTAGCGCAGCAAGGCCGCGAGGCCGAGCCAGACCACGGCGAAGACCAGGACCCCGAGGGGGAACAGCCCGAGCAGCACGCCGATGAAGGTGGCGACCCCCTTGCCGCCCTTGAAGCCGAGCCAGACCGGGAAGAGGTGGCCGAGGAATGCGCCGAGGCCGGCAGCGAGCGCCGCCTCCGGCCCGCCGGCCCTTGAGGCGATCAGCACCGCGACCGTGCCCTTGAGTGCATCGCCGAGCAACGTCGCGGCGGCGAGGCCCTTGCGCCCGGTGCGCAGCACGTTGGTCGCGCCGATATTGCCCGACCCGATCGCCCGCACGTCGCCGAGGCCGGCGAAGCGGGTCAGGATCAGCCCGAAGGGGATCGCCCCGAACAGGTAGCCGACGGCGAGCCAGAGGGCGATCTGCGTCCAGTCCGGCGCCATCAGCGCGACTCCTCGATGCGGTGGACGATGCGGCCGGCGACCATGGTGAGGGCGGCCTGCCCCTGGAGCCGGGCCTCGTCGAAGGGCGAGTTCTTCGAGCGCGACTTGAGCTGCCGCTTGTCGAGCACGTAGGGGGCGTCGGGATCGATCAGCACGAGGTCGGCCGGGGCGCCGGGCCTGAGGTGCCCGGTCTCGCGGCCGAGGACCCGCGACGGCGCCGCCGAGAGCGCCGCGAGCAGCCGCGGCAGGGCGATGTCGCCGGCATGGACCAGGCGGAGCGCGGCGGCGAGCAGCGTCTCGATCCCGAGGGCCCCGTCGGCGGCCTCGGCGAAGGGCAGGCGCTTGGTCTCGACGTCCTGCGGGTTGTGGTCGGAGACGATCACGTCGATCACCCCCTCGTTGAGCGCCGCCACCACCGCCTGGCGGTCGGCCTCCGTGCGCAAGGGCGGCGAGAGCTTGCAGAAGGTGCGGTAGTGGCCGATGTCGTTCTCGTTCAGCACCAGATTGTTGACCGAGACGCCGCAGGTCACTGGCAGGCCGGCCTCCTTCGCCCGCCGCACGATCTCGACCGAATCGGCGCAGGAGATCATCGCCGCGTGGTAGCGCCCGCCGGTGAGGCGCACGAGGCGGATGTCGCGCTCCAGAAGAATCGTCTCGGCCTCCCGCGGGATTCCGTGGAGTCCCAGCCGCGAGGCCATCTCGCCCTCGTTCATCACCCCGTCCCCGACCAGCGTCGGCTCCTCGACGTGCTGCATGAGGAGCACGCCGAAGTCGCGGGCATAGGTGAGCGCGCGGCGCATCACCTGGGCGTTGGTGACGGCCTTGAGCCCGTCGGTGAAGGCGACGGCGCCGGCCTCGGTGAGCAGGCCGAACTCGGTCATCACCTGGCCGGCCAGCCCCTTGGTGATGGCGGCGGCCGGCAGCACGTGGGTGCTGGCGGTGTCCCGCGCCCGGCGCAGCACGAAGTCGACGATGGCCGGATCGTCGATCGGCGGGTTGGTGTCGGGCATGCACACGAGCGTGGTGACGCCGCCGGCGGCGGCCGCCGCGCTGGCGCTCGCCAGGGTCTCGCGGTGCTCGGCCCCCGGCTCGCCGACGAAGGCGCGCAGATCGACGAGGCCGGCGGTGAGCACCTGGCCCCCGCACTCGATCACCTCGGCGCCCTCGGGCACGGAGGCGGGTTTGCCCCAGTGCACGTCGGCGATGCGGTCGTCGCGGACGAGCACCGCGCCCGGGCCCTCGCGACCGGTGGCGGGGTCGATCAGGTGGGCGTTGGTGAGGAGGAGGCAGGAGGAGGACATCGGCCTACGGAGCGAGAAAGATGGGAGGGGAGCCGCGGGCGGGGACGTCAGCCGGCGATCCCGTCGAGCACCAGGGCGCGGACGAGACCGCTGCGGGTGAGGCCGCGGCGCTCGGCGGCCCGGTCGACGGCCTGGAGCTGGGCGTCGTCGAGGCCGAGCTCGTCGGCGGGCGGCCGCACGGCGACCGCGACATGGCCCGAGGCGAGGGCGGCAGCGACGTCGGGGTCGGAGCGCAGGGCCTCGACGGAGCGGGGCGCCGGCAGGACGGTGCCGTCCTCCCGCGCCAGGGCCGCCCACTGCGCCAGCGCCTCGGCCCCTTGCGCCAGGGTGTCGTCGGCCGAAGCGCCGGCGGCGATGCAGCCCGGCAGGTCGGGGAACCAGAGCCCCCACAGGGTGCCGGGTTCCTTCTCCAGTATGCCGATATACGCCGTCACGGCTCCTCGCTCCCGTCCAGCCACCCGGCATTGCGCGCGATCGACCGGGCGGTCCCGGGCGGAAGGCTCCCGCGGCCCCGGGGCACCGCGACGTGCGGGCGTCCCGGCATCATGTAGATCTCATGCGGGCCCTTGGAGGGCCGGATCTGCCACCCCTCGCGCTCGAGCCGCCGCCGGATCGCCTGGATGTCAAGGTCGAAGGCCCGCGGCGGCATGTCAAGCGCCGGGCGCCGTCACGCGTTCGGCAGGTGCATGGCCAGCGCTTCCAGCACCGCCATCCGCACCGCGACCCCCATCTCGACCTGCTCCCGGATCAGCGACTGCGCCCCGTCGGCAACCTCCGACGAGATCTCGACGCCGCGATTCATCGGGCCGGGATGCATCACCAGCGCGTCGGGCTTGGCGTGGCGCAGCTTGTCGCCGTCGAGGCCGAAATAGCGGAAATACTCCTTCACCGAGGGCACGAAGGAGCCGTTCATCCGCTCGCGCTGGAGCCGCAGCATCATCACGATGTCGGCGTCCTTCAGCCCCGCCCGCATGTCGGTGAAGACCTCGACGCCGAAGCGGGAAAGGCCCGGCGGCAGCAGGGTCGAGGGGCCGATCACCCGCACCCGGGCGCCGAGCGCCATGAGCAGGATGATGTTCGAGCGCGCCACCCGCGAATGCAGGACGTCGCCGCAGATCGCGACCGTCAGCCCCTCGACCCGGCCCTTGTTGCGCCGGATGGTCAGCGCGTCGAGGAGCGCCTGGGTCGGGTGCTCGTGGGCGCCGTCGCCGGCATTGACCACCGAGCAATCGACCTTGCGGGCCAGCAGGTGCACCGCGCCGGCCTGGTGGTGACGCACCACGATGATGTCGGGGCGCATCGCGTTGAGGGTCGCGGCGGTGTCGATCAGGGTCTCGCCCTTCTTCACCGACGAGGAGGCGACCGACATGTTCATCACGTCGGCGCCGAGGCGCTTGCCGGCCAGCTCGAACGAGGACTGCGTCCGGGTCGAGGGCTCGAAGAACAGGTTGATCTGGGTGCGCCCGCGCAGGGTCGTGCGCTTCTTCTCGACCTGGCGGCTGATCTCGACGGCCTCGTCGGCACGGTCGAGGAGCGCCGCGATCTCGAGGGGCGAGAGGCCCTCGATGCCGAGGAGGTGGCGGTGCGGGAAGCCGGGGGGTGCCTGGGTGCTCATCCTGAGACGAGCGCTATAGGAGCCGCGGGCCCGGGCCGCAAGGACGGCCTTTGCGGAACGCCTCCGGATCATCGGGGGTATTTGACAACCGCCGCGTCATCACCCACTTGTCCGCTTCGCCACGCCAAACTCCGCGCCGGCCGCCCCGCACAAGTTGAAGCCCGATCTGCCGCGGTGTGCTCTTCGAAGAGGCAGCCCGTCCATGAAAGTCGTCGTCGTCGAGTCGCCCGCCAAAGCCAAGACGATCAATAAATACCTCGGCAGCGACTACGAGGTGCTGGCCTCGTTCGGGCATATCCGGGATCTTCCGGCGAAAGACGGCTCGGTCGATCCCGAGCAGGACTTCCATATGCTGTGGGAGCTGGAGGATCGCGGAGCGAAACGCGTGGCCGAGATCGCGAAGGCGGTCAAGGGCGCCGACAAACTGATCCTGGCGACCGACCCGGACCGCGAGGGCGAGGCGATCTCCTGGCACGTGCTGGAGGCGCTCCAGGCCAAGAAGGTGCTGAAGGACGTCGCCGTCGAGCGCGTCACCTTCAACGCCATCACCAAGGACGCGGTCGCGACCGCGATGGCCCAGCCGCGGGCGATCGACCAGGCCCTCGTCGACGCCTACCTGGCGCGGCGCGCCCTGGACTACCTCGTCGGCTTCAACCTCTCGCCGGTCCTGTGGCGCAAGCTGCCGGGGGCCCGCTCGGCGGGGCGCGTGCAGTCGGTGGCGCTCCGCCTCGTCTGCGACCGCGAGCGCGAGATCGAGACCTTCAAGCCGCGGGAATACTGGTCGATCGTCGCGACGCTGAAGACCACGAACGGCGCAGTGTTCGAGGCCCGCCTCGTCGGCGCCGACGGCAAGCGGATCCAGCGCCTCGACGTCGGCACGGCGGAGGAGGCGGAGGCCTTCCGGCGCGACCTGGAACTCGCGACCTTCACGGTCGCCTCGGTCGAGGCCAAGCCCGCCAAGCGCCATCCCCAGCCGCCCTTCACCACCTCGACCCTGCAGCAGGAGGCCTCGCGCAAGCTCGGCCTCGCCCCGGCCCAGACGATGCGGGTGGCGCAGCGCCTCTACGAGGGCGTCGAGATCGGCGGCGAGACCGTCGGCCTGATCACCTACATGCGGACCGACGGCGTCGACATGGCGCCGGAGGCGGTGACCCAAGCCCGTGAGGTGATCGGCGCCGAGTACGGCGACGCCTACGTGCCGGGGGCGCCGCGCAAGTACAGCGTCAAGGCCAAGAACGCGCAGGAAGCCCACGAGGCGGTGCGCCCGACCGATCTCAGCCGGCTGCCGAAAGAGGTCGCCCGCTTCCTCGATCCGGAGCAGGCCAGGCTCTACGAGCTGATCTGGACCCGCACGGTGGCGAGCCAGATGGAATCGGCCGAATTGGAACGCACCACGGTCGAGATCGTGGCCCAGGTCGGGCCGCGCCGCATCGAGCTGCGCGCCACCGGCCAGGTGGTGAAGTTCGACGGCTTCCTCACCCTCTACCAGGAGGGCAAGGACGACGAGGAGGACGAGGAATCGCGCCGCCTGCCGCCGATGCGCAAGGACGACGCGCTCACCCGCGAGCGCATCGCCGCGACCCAGCACTTCACCGAGCCGCCGCCGCGCTACTCCGAGGCGAGCCTGGTCAAGCGGATGGAGGAGCTCGGCATCGGCCGGCCCTCGACCTACGCCGCCGTGCTCCAGGTCCTGCGCGACCGCGAATACGTCAAGATCGACAAGAAGCGCCTGGTGCCGGAGGACAAGGGCCGGATCGTCACCGGCTTCCTCGAAAGCTTCTTTCGCCGCTACGTCGAGTACGACTTCACCGCCGACCTCGAGACGCAGCTCGACCGGGTCTCGAACGCCGAGATCGACTGGCGCGCGGTGTTGCGCGACTTCTGGCGCGACTTCTCCGCGGCGATCGCCGGGACCAAGGAGCTGCGCACGACGGAGGTGCTGGAGGCGCTGAACGGGCTGCTCGCCGAGCACATCTTCCCGGCCAAGGCCGACGGCGCGAACCCGCGCGCCTGCCCGAACTGCGCCAGCGGCCAGCTCTCGCTCAAGCTCGGCAAGTTCGGCGCCTTCGTCGGCTGCTCGAATTACCCCGAGTGCAAGTACACCCGCCAGCTCAACGCGACGGGCCTCGACGGTGACGGCGAGGGAGCCGGTGAGGGCGGACAGCCCGGCGTGCGGGTGCTCGGCGACGATCCCGAGACCGGCCTGCCGGTGACGTTGCGCGACGGCCGCTTCGGCCCGTTCCTGCAGCTCGGCGAGGCCTCGCCCGAGAAGGGGGCGGAGAAGCCGAAGCGCTCCTCCCTGCCCAAGGGCCTGTCGCCCTCGGCGGTCGATCTCGAGAAGGCCTTGAAGCTCCTCTCGCTGCCGCGCGAGGTGGCGCGCCACCCGGAGACCGGCGAGCCGATCCTGGCCAATATCGGCCGCTACGGTCCCTACGTGCAGCACGGCAAGACCTACGCCAATCTCGGCAAGGACGACGACGTGCTGGAGGTCGGCGCCAACCGCGCCATCGACCTGATCGTCCAGAAGGAGCAGGGCGGCGGGCGACCAGTTCAGGATCCCGGGCGGCTGATCGGCACGGCGCCGGACAGCGGCAAGGCGATCACCGTCAAGGCCGGCCGCTACGGCGCCTACGTCACCGACGGCGAGATCAACGCCACCCTGCCGAAGGGGGCCGACGCCGAGGCGGTGACGCTCGACGAGGCCCTGCGGCTGATCGCGGCCCGGCGCGAGGCCGGGGGCGGGACGAAGAAGAAGACGGCGCGCAAGGCGCCGGCCAAGGCGGCGGCCGGCAAGACCGCTGCCGGCAAGACGAAGGCCGCGGCCAAGGGCGAGGCGGAGGTCTCTGGCGACGAGGCCGCCGAGGCGAAGCCGAAACCCGCGGCGCGCAAGACCCCGGCCAAGAGTGCCGCCGCCAAGCCTGCGGCCAAGAAGGCTCCGGCGAAGAAGCCGGCGGCGAAGAGCGCGGCCGGCGAGTAGGCCGCGACGGCAGAGCGCGTGAACCCTCCCCCCTCTGCGGGGGAGGGTGGCGAACGCAGTGAGCCGGGAGAGGGGTAGCGCGACGCTGATCCAGGTGGCGCCCGTCATGGAGCGCGCGACCTTTCCGGAAGCGGCGTCCCCTCTCCCGCCCCACTTCGTGGGGCACCCTCCCCCGCAGAGGGGGGAGGGTTCACGCTCCTTACTGTCGCGCCCTATTCTTCCTCGAAATCCCCCTCCTCCCGCAGCCCGTCCAGCACGTCCAGGCAGCCCTGCAGGATGTAGGCGGCGGCCAGCTTGTCGACGAGTTCGCCGCGGCGCGCCCGGGAGGCGTCGGCCTCCAGCAAGGTGCGGGTGACCGCCGCCGTCGACAGGCGCTCGTCCCAGAACAGGACCGGCAGGGGCAGGATCGGCTTCAGGTTGCGCACGAAGGACCGGGTCGATTGCACCCGCGGGCCCTCGCTGCCGTCCATGTTGAGGGGCAGCCCGACCACCAGCCCGCCGACCCCGTGCTTCGTCGCGATGGCCGTCAGCGCCGCCGCGTCGGGCGTGAACTTGACACGCTTGATCGTCTCCAGCGGCGAGGCGATCCGGCGCTGCACGTCCGAGAGGGCGAGGCCGATGGTCTTGGTGCCGAGGTCGAGCCCGAGCAGGCGGGCGCCCCCGCGCGACGCAGCCGCGAAGGCTTCGATCGTCTCCCGGTTCACGGCCGGCCTCCGCGCGTTAGGTAAGCGGTGCCGGCCCCGCCCCGCCGCAGCGTCCGGGCGGGAGGCCGCCGAGTCTCGCTCTCACACATCTCTCGCCCGGAGATCATCCGATGCGCATCACCTGGTTCGGCCATTCCACCTTCCGCCTCGATTTCGGCTCCGCTCACGTGTTGATCGATCCGTTCTTCAGCGGCAACCCGGCCTTCGAGGGCGACCGCAAGGCGGCGACCGCGGGCGCGACCCACATCCTGATCACCCACGGCCACGGCGACCATGTCGGCGACACGGTCGAGATCGCCGCCGAGACCGGCGCCAAGGTCGTCACCAACTACGACCTGTGCATGTGGCTGTCCTCGAAGGGCGTGACACAGTTCGAGCCGATGAACACCGGCGGCACCGTCGATGTCGGGGGGTTCCGGGTAAGCCTGGTGCGGGCCGACCACTCGGCCGGCATGAGCGAGGCCGGGGTGACGGTGCCGCTCGGGCTGCCGAACGGCGTGATCGTGCGCGCCGAAGGCGAGCCGACGATCTACCACATGGGCGACACCGACATCTTCGGCGACATGGCGCTGATCCAGGAGATCTACCGCCCCGACGTGCTGATGGTGCCGGTCGGCGACCGCTTCACCATGGGGGCGGAGACCGCGGCGCTCGCCGTCACGCGCTTCTTCAAGCCCAAGGCCGTGATCCCCTGCCACTACGGCTCCTTCCCGATCGTCGATCCGAGCGCCGACCGCTTCGTCGCCGCCATGGACGGCAGCGGCGTGCAGGTGATCGTGCCGCACAAGGGCACCGCCGTCACGGTGCAGTAGAACGAGGGCGGCCGCCCTCCCCCGGGGCGGCCGTCGCGGCGCGGCGCGCCCGGCGGCATTAAGGTTAACGAAAGGTTGACATGGCGGGGTGGGGCCGGTGGGATTAACCAGGCGTTAACCTGCCATCTCCCTTTACCGAGGTCGCCCGTGGCTGCCGACATCCTTTCCTTCGCGCTCGCTCCCGGCCGGCAGGAGCAGAGTCCCACCGGCGATCCGGCGCCGCAGATCCCGGGCACGACGGCCCTCGACCGCGCCGGGAGCGCCCCGGCGGATGCCGCGCCCCGCCGACGCGTGCCGGCGGACGCGATCCTCGCCATCGGCCGCGGGATGCCCCACGCCGCTTGCCGCCCGGACGCGGCCCCCGCTCCCGTGCCGGCGCGCCGGCGGATGGAGCGCAAGCACAAGCTGATGCTGGTGACCGCCGCCGCGGTGCTCTACCTCGGCGGTTCTGAGGCGCACCGGACGTTCAAGCCGCGGGCCGTGCTGATCGAGGTGCCGAACGTCCGTACCAACGCCATCACGGCTTTGCCCCTGCGGATGCCGGCGGCCTGACCGCTCCGCCCGTTGCGGCAGCGCGAAAGCCGGTGCTATAGCGCCCGGCGGCCGTGACCCGGCCGCCGGGCCGTGTCGCGCCCGGTCTCCCGCTTGTCCGAACGGAGTGCCCATGTCGGTCGACGCCAAGACGGTCCGGCGCATCGCGCACCTGGCGCGGATCGCAGTCACCGACGACGAGGTGGCGCCGCTCCAGGACGAGCTCAACGCCATCCTGTCCTTCGTCGAGCAGCTCGACGCGGTCGACGTCTCGGGCGTCGAGCCGATGACCTCGGTGACCCCGATGGCGATGAAGAGCCGCGAGGACGTGATCACCGACGGCGGGCATGCCCGCGAGATCGTGTTCAACGCGCCTCTGACCGAGGACAACTATTTCGTGGTGCCGAAGGTCGTCGAGTAGGCTCGGCTCCGAGCAACCTCGACCTGCAGACCCTTTTCAGCGCACCCATGGCGGCCGACGGGCCGCGACAGGACGGACGATCGTGAGCACCAAGCCGGCAGAGCTGACCGACCTCACCCTGGCGCAGGCCCGCGACGGCCTGCGGGCGAAGGAGTTCTCCGCCCGGGAACTGGCGCAGGCCCATCTCGACGCGATGGAGAAGGCCCGCCTCCTCAACGCCTACCTGCTCGAGACGCCCGACCGGGCGCTCGCGATGGCGGAGGTCGCCGACCAGAAGCTCGCCGCTGGCGAGGCGCGACCCCTCGAGGGCCTGCCGCTCGGCATCAAGGACCTGTTCTGCACCCATGGGGTCGCGACCACCGCGGGCTCGAAGATCCTCGAAGGGTTCCAGCCGCATTACGAATCCACCGTCAGCCACAACCTGTGGCGCGACGGCGCGGTGATGCTCGGCAAGCTCAACCTCGACGAGTTCGCCATGGGCTCGTCGAACGAGACCAGCGCCTACGGCCCGGTGATCTCGCCGTGGCGGCGCCAAGGTGCCGACGGCAAGCTTTCCGACACGAAGCTCGTCCCCGGCGGCTCGTCGGGCGGCTCGGCTGCCGCGGTGGCGGCCCGCCTGTGCCTGGGCGCCACCGCGACGGACACCGGCGGCTCGATCCGCCAGCCGGCGGCCTTCACCGGGACCGTGGGCATCAAGCCGACCTACGGCCGCTGCTCGCGCTGGGGCACCGTCGCCTTCGCCTCGTCCCTCGACCAGGCCGGGCCGATCGCCCGCACGGTGCGCGACACCGCGATCCTGCTCACCTCGATGTCCGGGCACGACGACAAGGACACGACCTCGGTCGATATCCCGGTGCCCGATTTCGAGGCGGCGGTGAACCGTGGCGTCAAGGGCCTCACCATCGGCATCCCGAAGGAGTACCGGGTCGACGGCATGCCGGCCGAGATCGAGCGGCTGTGGCAACAGGGCGCCGAATGGCTGCGCGAAGCCGGCGCCAAGGTGGTCGAGGTCTCGCTGCCCCACACCCAATACGCGCTGCCGGCCTACTACATCGTCGCCCCGGCCGAGGCCTCCTCGAATCTCGCCCGCTACGACGGCGTCCGCTACGGCCTGCGGGTCCCGGGCAAGGACATCGTCGGGATGTACGAGCAGACCCGCGCCGCCGGCTTCGGCCGCGAGGTCAAGCGCCGGATCATGATCGGCACCTACGTGCTCTCGGCCGGGTATTACGACGCCTATTACGTCCGGGCCCAGAAGATCCGCACGCTGATCAAGCGCGACTTCGAGCAGGTCTACGCCTCGGGCGTCGACGCGATCCTCACCCCCACCACCCCGTCCGCCGCCTTCGGATTCGGCGAGAAGGCGAAGGCCGACCCGGTCGAGATGTACCTCCTCGACGTGTTCACCGTGACGGTGAACATGGCGGGCCTGCCCGGCCTCGCGGTGCCGGCGGGGCTCGACGCGCAAGGCCTGCCGCTCGGCCTCCAGCTCATCGGCCGGCCCTTCGACGAGGAGACCCTGTTCGCCGCGGGCCAGGTGCTCGAAGAGGCGGCGGGCCGCATCGCCCTGCCGCAGGCGTGGTGGGCGTGAACCACCCGACCGTCCCCTATTATCCGCCCTCCGTCTGGATCCTGGCGGCGTTCGATCCGGTCCTGATCGGGCTCGCGCTCTATCTCGGCTGGAAGGCGGACCAGTTCGGCAAGGTCGTGCTCGTCGCGATGATCGCGCTGGTCGGCTCGGTGCTGGTGTCCTGGGTGCTGACCGGGATCGGCGTGCCCTGGCCGGCGCCGATCGGGCGGGAACTCCCGACCTTCTTCCCGGTGCGCACCGGTGCGGCGCTGATCTACGCGATCATCGGCTACACCGCCCGGCGGGCGGTCGCGCCGCGCGCTTGACGCCCCCGCGCCGCCCTTTCTACTAGGCGCAACCTACCCCCCTCTCCCGTGTGGGAGAGGGGCCGGGGGTGAGGGTGGCGCGCTTCCGCAGAAGGCTCAAACCGTAGAGCTGCCAGCACAACGGTAGGAGTTTCATACGGAAGCGCGTGATCCTCACCCCCGGCCCCTCTCACCACACGGGAGAGGGGAGAATCGCTTGAGAGACCAGACCCTCATGAACGCTCCCGTGAACCCCAAGAAGCTGATCAAGGGCGCGCTGGGCGACTGGGAGGTGGTGATCGGCATGGAGATCCATGCCCAGGTCACCAGCCGCTCGAAGCTGTTTTCCGGCGCGCCGACCGCCTTCGGGGCCGAGCCGAACGACAACGTCTCGCTGGTCGACGCCGCGATGCCCGGCATGCTGCCGGTGATCAACCGCGAATGCGTCGCGCAGGCGGTGCGCACGGGCCTCGGCCTGAAAGCCCAGATCAACCACCGCTCGGTGTTCGACCGGAAGAACTACTTCTACCCGGACCTGCCCCAGGGCTACCAGATCAGCCAGTACAAGAGCCCGATCGTCGGCGAGGGCGAGGTGCTGGTGGATCTCCCCGACGGCGAGAGCATCCGGGTCGGGATCGAGCGCCTGCACCTCGAACAGGATGCCGGCAAGTCGCTGCACGACCAGTCCCCGACGATGAGCTTCGTCGACCTCAACCGGTCGGGCGTGGCGCTGATGGAGATCGTCTCGAAGCCGGACCTGCGCTCGTCGGAGGAGGCCAAGGCCTACGTGACGAAGCTGCGCACCATCCTGCGCTACCTCGGCACCTGCGACGGCGACATGGAGAAGGGCAACCTCCGCGCCGACGTGAACGTCTCGGTGCGCAAGCCCGGCGACCCCTTCGGCACCCGCTGCGAGATCAAGAACGTCAACTCGATCCGCTTCATCGGCCAGGCGATCGAGGTCGAGGCGCGGCGCCAGATCGCCATCATCGAGGATGGCGGCACGATCGACCAGGAGACCCGCCTGTTCGACCCGAACAAGGGCGAGACCCGCTCGATGCGCTCGAAGGAAGAGGCGCACGATTACCGCTACTTCCCCGATCCGGACCTGCTGCCGCTCGAATTCGACCAGGCCTTCGTCGATGGCCTCGCCGCCGGCCTGCCGGAGCTGCCCGACGCGAAGAAGGCGCGCTTCATCGACGCGTACGGCCTCTCGCCGTACGACGCGACGGTGCTGGTGGCCGAGCGTGCCTCGGCCGACTACTTCGAGGCGGTGGCCAAGGGCCGCGACGGCAAGATCGCGGCGAACTGGGTCATCAACGAGCTGTTCGGCCGCCTGAACAAGGAGGGCAAGGGTATCGAGGACAGCCCGGTCTCGGCGGACCGGCTCGGCGCGATCGTCGACCTCATCGGCGACGGCACCATCTCGGGCAAGATCGCCAAGGACGTGTTCGAGATCGTCTGGAGCGAGGGCGGCGACCCGCGCCAGGTCGTCGAGAGCCGCGGCCTGCGCCAGGTCACCGATACCGGCGCGATCGAGGCGGCGATCGACCAGATCATCGCGGCCAACCCCGACAAGGTCGAGCAGGCCAAGGCGAAGCCCACCCTGCTCGGCTGGTTCGTCGGCCAGACCATGAAGGCGACGGGCGGCAAGGCCAACCCGGCGGCGGTGAACGCCCTGCTGAAGGCGAAGCTCGGGATCGAGTAGAGCGCTGACGCCAGCCCTCCCTCGTAGAGGAGGCAGGGTCCAGAGAGCGTCGCGCCGCCCGCGGCGGATCGCCCTCGCCGCGCAGGCTCCCTTGCCGGTCCCGCCTCCGGCTCCATACCCTCGCGAGAGGCCCGCCGGCTCGATGGTCGGGCGGCCGCCCCTCGCGAGGCCGCATGCCCGACCTGTTCAGCCCCTTCACCCTGAAGGACGTCACGCTCCGCAACCGGATCGCGATGTCGCCGATGACCATGCACCGGTCGGTCGACGGGGCGATGGGCGACTACCACGTGATGCTCTACGGCTCGCGGGCGGCCGGCGGGTTCGGGCTCGTCTTCCCCGAACAGATCGCGATCACCCCGGAAGGGCGTACCACCACCGCCTGCGCGGGCATCTGGGACGACCGGCACGTCGAGGGCCTCGCCCGCGTCACCCGCATCATCCGGGAGATGGGCGGCGTGCCGGCAATCCAGCTCGGGCATACCGGGCGGAAAGGCAGCGAGCAGAAGCCCTGGGAGGGTAAGCTGCAATTGCCGCCGGACCATCCCGACGGCTGGCAGCTCAAGGCCCCCTCCCCGATCTCCTATGGCGGCCGCTACACCTATCCGGTCGAGGAACTGACGGTCGAGGAGATCGCCGCCATTCACCGGGCCTACGCGGAGGCCGCGCGCCGGGCCGTCGAGGCCGGGTTCGAGTGGCTGGAGATGCACTTCGCCCACGGCTATCTCGGCGCGAGCTTCTTCTCGCCCCTCGCCAACCAGCGCACGGACCGGTACGGCGGCAGCCTCGACAACAGGCTCCGGTTCCACCTCGAGGCGCTGGACGCCGTGCGGGCGGTGTGGCCGGAGCGCCTGCCGCTCACCATGCGTCTCGGCTCCGACGACCTCCACCCGGACGGCGTGCAGTTCGACGAGGCGGTGGTGGCGGTCGGCCGGATGAAGGCGCACGGCCTCGACCTCGCCGACCTGTCGATCGGTTTCAACACCGACCAGATGACCGATCCGCCCTTCGCCCGGATGTCGTTCATGGTCGAGCGCGGCACGCGGGTGCGGCGCGAGGTCGGGATCCCGGTCGGGGTGAGCTGGAATCTCGGCCTGCCGGCGGTGGCGGACCGGGTGATCCGCGACGAGCTGATCGACCTCGTCTTCCTCGGCCGGCCGGCCCTGTCGAACCCGCACTGGCCGGTCTGGGCGGCGCGGGAACTGGCGCACCCGGACCCCTTCGCGCTGGTGCCGGAGGATTGGGGTTGGTGGCTGCGCAACTTCCGCGCCCACGAGGACTGCATCGGCTGGCCCGCCCCGGCGGCGGTCACCGCCTGAGCGAAAAGGCGCGGGATGTCGGAGATCCGGGTGATCGGCGGACGTCCGGAATCGTGCACGCGAGACAGCCTTCGACAGGATGATTGTCCGGAACGTTGAGCCGTTTTCGCGTGATTTTTTTCAGTCGTTCCAACCGGCGCGTCTAATATTTTTTCGCGTGCCTTGCGCTCTGTCGCGATCTGAATTAAGTATGTGGAATCGATTGTTGGCCTGATTACCGAGCCTCTCCGCCGCCTCGTCGCTGGCGCATGCTCTGCCACTCGCTCCAAATCCGTCGATTGATCCGAGTCTTGGCGCTGCCGACGGCGTGCCGAGCTCCACCATGCGCTTGCAGATTATGGATACGACTATGACCATCGGCACCGTGAAGTGGTTCAACGTCCAGAAGGGTTTTGGCTTCATCCAACCGGATGACGGCGGCAAGGACGTGTTCGTGCACATCTCCGCCGTCGAGCGGTCGGGCATGCAGACCCTGTCGGAAGGACAGAAGGTTTCCTACGAGATGGAGACCGACCGTCGCAGCGGGAAGCAGTCGGCCGGCAACCTGCGCGCCGCGTAACGCTCCGGTACCGGGATGCGGATGGTTTCGTCCGCATCTCCCGCCCTGCGCCGCGGCGCAGGCCTGACCTCCATCGGATCATTTGAGTGAATTTTACGTTCAGTTCGCAATCTACTGGTGCGGCGATCGAGCCCGCGACCTTCCAGGTGCAGCAGATCTGGCAGCAGGTCGACGACCAGCGCCGCGACATCAGCCACCTGATCGACCGGACCTACCGTTACCATTCCGTCCGGGAGCTCCATTGGCATCTCGCCGACCGGTTCTCGCGCCCGATCCGCTCCCTCGCCCTGAGCCGGGTCTGAGCGATGGGCAAGTTCAAGGAAGCGCCGCTCGGCGACAGGCTGGGCTCGGCCGCTGCGGCCCGGCAGGCCGCCCTCGCCCGGTTCCAGGCGCGGGCCACCGAGGACGACCCGGCCCTCGCGGCGCGGCGCGCGGTGCGGCAGGCGATCACCGCGGCACGGACCGTCCGACTGGCCGAGCGCGAGGCCGAGCGAACCGCCCAGGAAGCTGCCCGGGTAGTGCAGGAGGCTGAGGCGCGGGCCGCGGAGGCGCGCCAGCGCGAGGCCGCGGCCGCCGAGGAAGTGGAACGTGCCGCCGAGGCCGTGCGGACGAATGCAGCGCTACAGGCTGACCAGAAGGCCGCGCGCGACGCCCGATACGCGGCCCGCAAGGCGCGCCAGCGCGGGTGAACGGCGCCCTCTCGCCGGATGTCGGAAGGAGTGGCGCAATGCTACACAAGTTCAAGCTGAATCAGCGCGTGCGGATGGTGCGGGCCGGATCGTCCGACAGCCATGCCAGCGACATGGATGCTTTCGAGGTCGTCCGGCTGATGCCGGAGGACCGCAGCGGAGAGGCCGCCTATCGCATCCGGTCGCGGATGGGCGAGCGCGCCGTGCGGGAGAGCGAGATCGTCGCGCTTCCCTGATGCGCCAGTGGACCGTCGAGACGGTCCGCTGCACCCGTCGAAGGCTCGACGATCAGTTGCAGCCTACCTTGTGCAGGCCTTCGAGTTGCCCCGTGCCGTCCATCCTTAAGGACGGTCGTGGAGCCGCGATCGACGCTGCCGGTGCGATGTCGCGGTGCTCGACGACGCCCTCGTGATGCTCGACCGCGATGGATCACGGTGGTTTCCTCGGCTATCCCCGAGGCCGAGAACCCAGCCAGGATGAGCGCGGCCGCGTCCCCGCACGGATCAAAGATAGACGGTCGGTGCTGGGCATGGTGCGCGTGTTCGTGGCCCTCCCGCAACAGGCGTCAAACCTTGCCGGTTTGCCGGCAATAAAGCGTCGCGCCCACTCGTTTGCCCTCAAGAGAGCCCCGGTCCGATTCGCGCGGGCGCATCCGATGGAATGGGCATGATCGCGGCCGGACGTCTGCTCCCTCTCCTGCGCATCCTGTCGCCCGTCCTCGGGCTCGCGGGCGCGAGCCTGCCGGCGGCGGCGCAGGTCGACCACGACGGTCAACTCTGGATCAACGCCACGGCCTTCGGCAGCATCGGATCGTTCGCGGTGTTCGCCGAGGTGCAGCCGCGCTTCGGCGAGGGCATCGCGAACCTCGACCAGCTCATCCTGCGGCCGGCCGTCGGCTGGAAGATCACCGACGCGGTCACCGTCTACCAGGGCTACGCCCGGGTCGAGAACACGCCGCTCGGGCAACGCGCCTTCGCGGAGGATCGCAGCTTCCAGCAGGTCGGCTGGGAGATCGGGACGGTCGAGCGGGTCAAGCTCTCGTCCCGCACCCGATTCGAGCAGCGCCTCCAGACCAACGGGCGGGACACGGGCTTCCGCCTGCGCCAGATGCTGCGCGCGGCGGTGCCGCTGACCGACGAGACGCGCGGCGTCGCCGCTCTAGCCTGGACCGAGGCCTTCGTCGCCCTCAACGATACCGATTGGGGCGCGAAGGCCGGCTTCGACCGCGTCCGCGCCTTCATCGGGCTGGAAGTGCCGCTCGCCGGGAAGTCCACTGTGGAAGTCGGCTACACGAACCAGACGGTCAACGCGCCGGCCTCCCGGGTGACGATGGATCACATCCTCTCGGTGAGTTTGTTCGTGCGGCAGTGAGCATTCGTACCGCTGAATGTTCAATTTGGCGCACGACGTTCCCACCCCACAAAGTCATTCCGGGCTCCGCGGCGCGGCCCCGGAATGACGTGGTGGGTATAAAAAGCCGCCAGTGAGCTTCGAGGGCTGAAGCTGAGCCATTACAGATAGCTCAGCACCGGATGCCGCCCTTGCCGCTTCAGCCCCACCATCCAGCGGCACGCCCCATAGAGCGGCAGGCTGAGGAAAGCCGCGATCAGCCAGAGCTGCGCCGGCGACCCGGCCTCGACCCGGCCGGACGGGCCGGCGAAGCCAAGGACCAGCGCGAGATGATAAAGCCCGCGCAACAGCCAGAGATGGACGACGTAGAAGAACAGCGGCGCGCCCCCGAACACCCGCAGCCAGGCGAGGCGCGCGGCCGGCAGCGCCTCGAACAGGGCAAGGAGCCAGAGCCCGAGGCCCAAAGTGAGCAGCAGGAAGCAGGCCGACGGCGGATACTTGGTGAGATTGAGGAAGGACAGGACCGTCGCCCCGATGGTCGGGCCGGCCTGCCAGGGCACCGGCTCGCCGTAGCCGTCGAGCCCCCGCAGCACCAGGAACCCGGCGAGCGCCGCCGCCCCGAGGGCGAGGAGCCGGCGCTGCCGGGCGAGGGGATCGAGGGCGAACCACGGCCCGAGGGCGTAGCCCGCCGCCGCGACGCCGATCCAGGGCAGCACCGGGTAGGAGGTGCGGGCCACACCCCAGGGCAGGTCGATGAGGCCGCGCTGGTGCAGGATCGACCACGGCACGTAGCCGGCCTGGCCCGGCGCCAGCACGATCCCGTCGAGGAGGTTGTGCCCGAGCATGATGACGAGCGCGACCGCCGCCAGGGCGGGGCGCGGCAGCCGCAGCAGGCCCGCCAGCGCGACCATGCTGAGGCCGATCGCCCAGATCACCTGCAGATACAGGACCGGCGGCAGGATCTTGCCCGTCCAGGCGAGGTTCACGAGCGTGAGCTCGAGCCCGATCAGAAAAAGTCCGCGAGTGAGGAGGAAGCGCGAGGCCGCGCCCGTGCCGTGCTTGCCCGCGTAGAGGCAGGCCGAGAGGCCGGTGAGCAGCAGGAAGACCGGCGCGCAGAGATGCGAGGTCAGCCGCGTCGCCACCAGGTTGGGGGCGGTGACCGCGAGGTCCATCGGGTCGCGGACCTGGGCGTGCAGGAAGAACGTTTCCCGGACGTGGTCGACCAGCATCAGCAGCATGACGAGGCCGCGCAGGGCGTCGATCGCGGCGATGCGCGGGGCGGTCGTGCGCGTAGATGTGGATGCTGCCGTCATGATCCGGTCTCGGTGGCGAGGCGGGCGAGGAGCCGGCGCACATCCGGCGGCGTCCAGATCGGGCCGCCGCGGGGCTTGCGCACCCCGCGCCGGGTCAGCGAGGCGGCGATGCCCTCAGGCGTTCCGCCGGTCTCGGCGGCGATCACCGCCAGGACCGGCGCGAGGTCCCGGCGGTAGCGCCGGGCGCGGGCGGCGGCGGCATCGCGGCCGGCATCGCCCTTGCGGAGCGCCACCATCAGAACCGCACCGACAGGGTGCCGGTGAACCGGCGCGGCGCTCCCGGATAGACCCGGAGCGCGCTGAGCGAGCTCTCGTAATACGTGGTGTCGAACACGTTCTCGACGTTCAGGCCGAACCGGACATTCTCCCAGCGGTAATAGGCGAGGGCATCGACCGCGATGTAGCCCGGCAGCCGGAAGCTGGCATTGGCGTCGCCGGCCCGCTCGCCGACGGCGCGTACGCCGCCGCCGAGGCCGAACCCCTTCCACGGCCCCTCCTGCACCTCGTGGATCGCGAGCAGGCTGCCCGAGTGGCGCGGCACGTTGATCAAGGGCGCGCCGACCGGCAGCACATTGTCCTTGGTGATTACCGCGTCGGCGAAGACGTAGCCGGCCAGGAGCTTGATCTCCGGCGTGATCTGGCCGGCCGCGGTGAGCTCGAAGCCCTGGCTGCGCACGCCGCCGGCCGCGAGCGAGAAGCCGGAATTATTGGGATCGGCGGTCAGCACGTTCTGCCGCTCGACCCGGAAGGCGGCGCCGGTGAGGCTCAAGGCGCCCCCGAACAGGTCGAGCTTGATGCCGACCTCGTAGCCCAGACCGCTCTCCGGCGCGAAGGGCCCGCTTCGCGCCGCCGCGAAGGCGTCGGGCCCGGTATTCGGCCGGAAGCTGGTGCCGACATTGGCGTAGAAGGAGAGCGCCTGTAGCGGCTGGTAGACGAGCCCGGCCCGGGGCGAGGCGGCGAAATGGGTCTGGTCGGTCTGGAGCCCGGTGGTCCGCTCCCGGAACGACTGCTCGAAGACGTCGAAGCGTGCCCCGACGAGCGCCTTCCATTCCGGATTCAGGCTGATCTGGTCCTGGACGTAGAAGGCCGTGTTGGTGACCTGCTCGAAGCCGTTGGTCTGGAAGGCGAAGGGCGGCAGCGGCCGGCCGTAGACCGGGGCGTAGATGTCGAGGGAATAGGGCGTCTGGCGGAAGCGCGAGCGGACCTGCTGGTAGCGGGCATCGGTGCTCTCGCGCTCGACGCCGAGGAGCAGGGTGTGGCCGATCCCGGCGGTGTCGAAGCGCCCGACCAGCTCGGCCTGCCCGATCGCCACGTCCCAGCGGTAGTTGCGCAGGTTGCGGTCGCGCAGGACGGTGCGGTTGTCGGCGGCGATCCCCCTCACCTCCACCGCCTCGCCGGTCAGCGCGCCGGTGTTGAAGGAGGTCGCGAGGCGCATCTGCCAGTCGGCGTCGAAGCGGTGGTCGACCCGCACCTGCATCATGTCGCTGGATTGGTGGATGCTCTGGCCCGGCTCGCCGAGGAAGCGGGAGATCGGCAATGCGCCGAGCTGCCCGTTGATCGCCACGATGCCGCGGTCGAACACCGCGCGGTTGCGCAGGAATTCGGTCTCGACCGTCACCCGCATGTCGGGCGTGACCTGCCAGCTCACCACCGGGGCGACGAGGAGCCGGTCGCCGTCGACGAAATCCCGAAAACTGTTCTGGCGTCCGGCGGCGAGGTTGAAGCGGTAGAGGAGCGTGCCCTCCTCGTCGAGGCTGCCTCCGGCATCGACCGTGCCGCGGGCCTGCTCGAACGAGCCCCAGAGTCCGCCCATCTCGACGAAGCGCTCCCGCGTCGGCTGCTTGGTGATGATGTTGACGAGGCCGCCCGGGTCGCTGCGGCCGAACAGGCCGCCGCCGGGGCCCTTCAGCACCTCGATCCGCTCGATGTTCTGGGCGTCCTGCTGGGGCGGGAACCCGCGGGCGAGGGGGAATCCGTTCTTGTAGATCTCGGCCGTGGCGACGCCGCGAACGGCGTAGCCGAGGGGCGAGAGGCCGCCGAAATTGTTCTGCTGCACGATGCCCGGCGTGTAGGCGAGGACCTGCTCGGCCCGCGTCGCCGCCAGATCGGTGATGACCTCGCGGGGGGCGACGGTGACGACCTGCGGCACGTCGCGCTGGGGCGTGTCCGTCTTGGTGCTGCTGACGGCGCGGTCGGCGCGAAAGCCCGGGGTCGGGCCGATGAGGCCGATCATGCCGGCGGCGGTCGTCGGGAGCACCGGCAGGCTCGGACCTGGCACGGGCGGGCGCGGGCCCTCCACCACGACCTCGTCGAGGGCGATGGTCTCCTGCGCCCGGGCCTCCGGCGCCGCGGCGCCGAGGACGAGCGCGGTCGCCAGGGTCGCGCCGTACCGACGCCGGTGGGGCGCCGGGTGAGCGGACGGAGCGCTGGGGGACGGCGGACGGCGTTTCACGGAGCGTACTCGACTGTTGCCGCGCGACGCGATCCGGGCGAGCGGCAGGCTGCGTCCGCGCGATCGCGCGGCGCAGGGCCCGAGCGCTCCTCCGGGCCGCACCGCCCGCGGGACGTGACCGCGCCGGAACGGCGCGCGCTCAAGGCAGGTCTCCTGGCTCGCGGATCGTCGGCTCCACCTGGCCTTCCCGGTGCAGGCGCACCAGTGACCGTCGGCGGCGGAACCTCTCCGCTCACAGTTGCGGGGGCAGCCCCGGTTTCGTCCCGTCGGGACTCACCGGGTTCCCTCTTCGCCCGCGGGCTCGCGCCCGGGGAACCTTGGCGGCACCATCCATGGCAGGCCGCCCGCCGGGGAGCAACATCTAGAAACGCAATGTAATAATGTTGCGATCGCTGTGTCCACAGGATCACACCGGCTGGTGCGGCCTTCGGGGCTCTACTCGCCGCGCAGGAAGGCCGCGGTCGCGGGATGCAGCCAGGCCGCCGGGACGGCCTCCTTCAAGTCGTGCGGATCGCTCGGCCGCTCATGCGGCAAGAGCCGGGCGAGGGCCGGCTTCGCCTTGTCGATCGCCGCGACGAGGCGGGTGACCGCGGCCGGGTCGAGGCCGGGCCGGCCGAGAACGAAGCTCCAGGATCCCACCGTCTCGATCGCCGCGTTCTGGCCCGGGAAGGTGCCGGGCGCGACGGTGATGCGCCGCAGGGACGGGCTCGCCGCCAGGATCGCCGGGATCGCCGCCGCCGCGGGGCCGAGGAAGCGGGCGCCGCCCGGCGCCTCCGCCATGCTCCGGAATCCCGGCCAGCCGGTACCACCGCCGAACAGGGCCGCCGCACGTCCGTCGTGCACCAGTGCCGGGCCGTCGCCGGCGTGCTCGAGGAGGATCGGACGGATGTCGTTCTCGGGGTCGATCCCGGAGCCGCGCAGGACGGTCCGGCCCATGGCGGTGAGGCCGGAACTCTTCGTGCCGAGGGCCACATTTTGCCCGCGCAGGTCGTCGATGCGCGTCACCGGGCTCCCCGCCGGCACCACGAACAGGCCGGGTGCGGCGTAGACCGGCGCGACCACCGTCACCGCCGGCGCGCCCTGCCCTTCGAGCGCTTCGTAGGCGTACTCGCCCTGGACGAGGCCGAGATCGACCTTGCCGTCGCGCAGGAGCGCCAGATTCTCGGTCGAGCCCTTGCTGGCGCGCAACTCCAGGGTGAGGTCCGGATCCACCTCCCGGAGCGCCGCCGCCAGCGCCGCGCCATAGGCCGGAAACCCGCCGCCGGGCGTCGCGGTGGCGAGGACGAGGCGCAGGGGCTCGGCGGCGCGGGGGGCGGGGATCGCGGTGAGGAGGGCGATGCAGGAGGCGGCGATCAGCCAGGGTTTCAGCATCGATTCTGATCCTGCATTCTCTCGACGGTTCTTGCCACCCGCCATGTCATTCCGGGGCCGCGCAGCGGAGCCCGGAATCCAGACACTCGGGTGATACAGGATGAAGCGGAATACGATCCGCTTTCTTCTGCACGACCTGCGGTTCTGGATTCCGGGCTCCGCTGCGCGGCCCCGGAATGACATGGCGGGTATGAGGAAGGGGGTTAGAGCTATACGTCAGTTCGCCGGAACCGGCACCGCCGCCTTCGCCGGCGCCACGTCCGGCTGGAGCAGCGAAACGGTGATCGCCCGGGTGACGTGCTCGGCCATGCAGCGATAGCCGAGATCGGCCAGGCGGAAGCCGGCGCCGGACTGCGCCGTGTCGCCCCGCGACTCGCCCTTGAGCGCGCTGATCGCCCGCGTGGCGAGGTAGCGCATCGCCTCGTAGCGCTGGACCAGGGGCACCTGCGCGCGCTCGGCGACTTTCTGGATCGCCTGGACGAACTGGCGGTAGTAATCGTCCTTGGCGAGGCTCGCGGTGTATTGCGGATCGACCAGCACCACGTCGATCCCGTGCGACTTGATCCAGGCGACCGTCTCGGCCAGCGACTGCGAGAAATCCTCGATGTCGACGCGGGCGAGCGCGTCGTTGCCGCCGACCTGCCAGACCACGAGGTCGGGCTCGATCTCCGCCACCTGGTTGCGCAGGCGCTCGGCCGCCCCGAAGGCGATCTCGCCCGAGACGCCGCGGCTCTCCACCGTCACCTCGATGTCGGGGAGCGAGCGGGTGAGCGCGTCCTCCAGCCGCACCGGGTAGGTGGCGGCGGTGCCGATGCCCCCGGAATTGGAGCCGATGGTGAGGACCTGGACCGCCCGGTGCTCGACCAGCGCCTTCTTCACCGCCTTGAGCTTGGCCAGCGTGTAGAGCTTGGAGCCCGGCACCCGGCACTCGGGGGAGAGGCTGGGATCGGGCGCGTCCAGGCCCGGCGCGGTCGCCTGGAGCGCCGGGATCTCGGCATGGGCCGGCTGGGCCTGGCCGGGTTGCACCTGTCCGGGCTGGGGCGTCGTCGACTGCGCCTGCACGGCGAAGCCGAGGCACGAGACCAAGGCGAGGCTCACGCCGCCGAGGAGGGACGGGGAGAGCGAGAGCGCCATTCGACGAACCATGCCGTGAAGGAGAGTGAGGCCAGCCCACATCCTACGACGAATAAGTCCGTCGCGAAACCTCCCCCGCTCCAGAAACGAATCAGCTGTGCACCGAGGCTGGCGACCGAGCCGACCGAGAACACCGCGAGCGAATTGCGCCCGAGGCCGGCGAGCTGGCGGGTGAGCCAGCGCGCCCGCGGCTGGACCAGGGCGAACACGCCCTGGAAGGCGAGGAGCACTCCGAGGAAGTGTATCAGCCGGGCCGGCGACAGGTAGGACTTGTCGAAGATGAAGAGCAGCCGCGGCTCCGGCACCGCCAGGGGGTCGGGGCGCAGGTTGAACCAGGACAGGACCGCGCCGACGAGCACGATGACGACCCCGAGCGGCATCAGCTTGCGGCGCCAGGCCAGGAACCGCTCCGAGCTGCGCCGCCACTCATGCGCGGCAAAGCCCAGCACCAGCAGCAGCTGCCAGCACAGCGGGTTGAAGAACCAGTGCCCCTCCACCGGCCAGCTCGGGATGTTGATCTCGAAGACCAGGCTCACGGCGTAGAGCAGGGCCGAGATACCGACCGCGAGGCCGAGATGCACCCGCGACAGCAGCACGAAGGCCGGCGCCAGCCCAAGCAGCACGACGTAGAGCGGCAGGATGTTGAAGAAGCCGAGCTGGTGCAGCAGCGTCACCCAGCCGACGGTGGCCTGGATCGGGTCGCTGAAGATCGGCCCGGCATTGTGCCACTCCACGAGCAGCGGGTTGTCGAGGTAGAGCGCCGCCCCCGCCAGCATCGCCAGGGCGATCGCGGTGATGACGAGCTGCGCCCGGTACACCTCGACCATCCGCGAGACCAGCCGCAGCACCGTGCGGGCGGCCGGCTCCGGCACCCCGTCGCGCCCGCGGGTGGCGATGCCGATCGACCAGCCGGCCAGGAACACGAACAGCTCGGCCGCGTCCGAGATCCCGTACTGGGAATAGGTATAGTTCTGGAAGACGTTGCCCGGGATGTGGTTGATGAAGATCGTGATCAGGGCGATGCCGCGCCAGAAATCGACCGCATTCGGTTCACGCATGAGGCTCGTGGTCCCTTTTGCCGGCCTGCGGACGTCCCCGGACCGATGGGGAGTGCCTGTCGTCGTTGAATTTAGCCCATGAGGAGGCCACCGCGCATCTCCCGCGCGGCGGCCGTCCGGGATCGTGGAGGGCGCCCTGCCCTACTTCACGATCCGGTCGAGGCGGTTGTTGACGAAGAAGTACAGCTCCTTCGCGCCGGGTTCGGTGTAGAGCACCTGGACCTCGCGCTGGCCGCGTCCGCTCTCGCCGACGAGCACGTCGGTCGGCGGCTTGCCCTTCAACCGCACCAGCTCGCACTCGGCGATGCCGGGGGCGATCTCGGTCGCGGTCGCCGGGACCGATCCGGTGCAGCTGCCGTCCTGCGCCAGGACCGGGCCCCAGCTCGGAGCGAGCGGCGGGGGCGGCTTGACCGGGGTCGCGAGGTTCACCGGCGGGGCGGCCCGGTCGGTGCTGCTGCAGCCGGCCAGAGGAAGCGCCGCCGAGGCGAGTCCCATCAGGGCGATTCCGATCACCGTCCGCCGCATCGTGCCCCGCCCGTCATCGTCCGTCGTTGCCGCCCTGCCGCGCGGCTAGGGCCGTCTCGTAGAGGCGGAGCGCGTCCCCGCGCAAGGCCGCCCGCGAGGCTTTGCGGAAATAGAACATGTGGCCGCCGGGATAGACCGACAGGGAGAGGCGCGGCTCGCGACCGTAGGGCGGGATCTGGTCGAGGATCAGCTTCGAGGCGAAATAGGGGGTGACGAGGTCGGTGTAGCCGTGGGCGACGAGCACCCGCATCGCTCCGTCGAGGGCCAGCGCCTGGCGCAGCTCGCTCACCACCTCCGGCGGCGAGCGGCCGCCGCCCCAGTTCCAGCTGCCGTTGACCGCGTTGCTGAGGAGCTCGTAGCGCAGGTTCGGCACCCGCCAGTTCAGGGTGCGGGCGGTGAGATCGACGATGGCGCTGGTGAGCGGCGCCTGCATGGCGGTGAGGATCGGGTCGGCGAAGCGGCCCTGAGCCGCGCTCGGGTCCGGGTCCCAGCCGGTGACGCCGGTGTCGTAGGCGCTCGACACCCTCCCTGAGTCGCGGTCGGCCTCGCGCTGATAGCTCGATCCGGCGACCCGACCGGCCTGGCGGCGCACGAGCGCAGGATCGAGCCCGGTCAGCGCCGCGACGCGCTCGGTCATCCGCTCGGTGGCGGCGGCATCGGCGGGCCCGCGCAGGAGATCGGCGAGATAAGGCCCGGTGGCGTAGGCCTCGGCCTCCCGCATCCGGGCGGGGTCGGGGGTCTGCCCGCGCCGCTCCAGGCCGGCCGCGGCGAGCGAGGGCAGCCGCGTCACCGCGCCGAGGGGGTTGTGCCGCGGCGGCTGCAGATAGCCGAAATCGAGCACCGGCGAGAGCAGCACCAGCCCCGAGAGCCCGACGCCGACATCGTCCTGGAGCTTGCGGGCGATCAGCGGCCCGCGAAAGCCGCCATAGCTCTCGCCGAGGAAGAATTTCGGGGAGGCGAGCCGGTCGTTGGTCCGCAGCCAGCGGGCGATGGCGGCCGACAGCACGGCCGCGTCGCTCTCCACGCCGTAGTAGCGTTTCCCGTCATCGCCGGCGGCGCGGCTGTAGCCGGTGCCGACGGGATCGATGAAGACGAGGTCGGTGAAGTCGAGCCAGGTCTCGTCGTTCGGGACCGCCACCGGCGGCATCGAGGGGCTGATGCTCGGGCCGTCGAGCGGCAGGCGCCAGGGCCCGACCGCCGCGAGGTTGAGATAGGCCGAGGCCGCGCCCGGCCCGCCGTTGACCGCGAAGGTGACCGGCCGCCCGCCCGCCTCGCGCGCCGGCAGGGTGAAAGCCGTGAAGGCGATCTCGGCCTGGAGCTTCCCGGATTCGTCGACCAGCGGCAGGCTGCCGGCGACCGCGGTGAAGCTGAGAACGCGGCCGTCTGAGAGCGTGAGGCTGTGCTGGGTGGTGGCGTCGGGCGGCAGGCGCCGGCCTTCCGGCTGCCGGGGTTCCTGACGGGTTTCCTGGCGATTCTCCTGCCGGGCCGTTTGCGCGACGAGCGGCGCGGGTCCCAGCAGCAGGGCGGCCGCGAGCGCGAGGATGCGGGTCGTGAAGCGGGTCATGACGTCTCCTCGCGGGCCGTGGCACTGGCTCGTCCAACGATATCCGCACCATCCCATTCCAAGGATCCGGCGCGGGATCCCCTCTCCCGAGTGGGAGAGGGGTAGGGGCGATCGAAGATCGCGCAGGGTGGCTCGGGCTCAGAATAAGACACCGAGCGTTGAGCTGCGCAGCTCTACCCTGAGAGTCTAATTCTGAAACCGAGCCACCCTCACCCCCGGCCCCTCTCCCACACGGGAGAGGGGAGAAGTGCTCCGTCCTGATCGGCACGGAGCAGGTCAAACTTGCATCACGCCTTCTTCTGCCAGCGGCCGCGCTCGTCCTGCTGCCAGTAGGCGACGCTGTGGCCGGCCTCCTTGGCGCCGCGCCACTGCTCGCGGGCATGCAGCAGGGCGTCCTGGTCGGTGCCGTCGAACAGGATGCAGATGCGCTGGTAGGCGCCCGCGTCGTCGGGCAGGGCCGCGCCCTCGACCAGGAAGCGGATCGAGGCGCCGTTCGGGTTGGCGTCGCGCAGGGTCAGCACCACCGGCTGGGTGGCGCAATCGGGGTCGCGGTCGGTACCGTGGGGCAGGAAGCTCTCCTCCGAGAACACCCAGAGGTGGTCGTCGAGGGCCTGGAGGCGCTCCTCGCTCGTCGCCTGCACGGCGACGCGCCATTGCCGCTCCAGGGATTTCTCCAGGAGGCTCGGCAGCACCGTCTCCAGGGACTGGCGCTGCATGTGGTAGAACAGGATCTCGGTCACGGTGCTCACGACATAGGGCGTCCCGGTCCGGACGGCAGCGGCCCGGGATGCGATGTCCGGCTTCAGGCTTTCGCCGCCTCCTGTGCCCGCGCCAGTAGTGTCACCAGGTCGCAGCCGGCATAGAGGTCGTGGGCGACGCCCGCCGCCCGCAAAGGGGCCTCCAGCTCGCCCGGCTTGCCGGCGAGGAAGAGCGTGGTGGCGCCGGCCGCCTTCAAGGCTTCGGCAGCCGGGACCGCCTCCTCGGCGTAGACCGCGTCGGAGGAGCACAGGCAGGCGAGCGTCGTGCCCGACGCCCGGAAGGCCTCGACCATGGCGGCGTGATCGGAAAAACCCTCGTTCGTCACAGCCTCGATGCCGCCGGCCTCGAAGGCGTTGCGGGCGAAGGTGGCGCGGGTGTTGAAGGCGCTCAAGGGTCCGAGATTGGCCAGGAAGACCCGCGGGCGCCGGCCGGTGCGGGCCAGGATCTCGTCGGAGGCCTCGCGCAGGGCCTCGTAGGGTTCGGCGAGGCGCCGGGACGGCAGCGCGCCCTCCGGCAGGGCGTCGGCGGCCGGGGCCGGGCTGAGCACCGCCACCGGTGCCTCGTGCAGGTCCGGGAACTCGCTGGTGCCGGTGATCGGCTGGCGGCGGGTGGCGAGATCCTTGTCGCGGGCGTCCCGCAACGTCGAGAGGCGGCCGGCGAGGGCGCCGGAGCGCAGGCTCTCGGCGATCCCCCCTTCCCGCTCGATCGTCTGGAACTGCGCCCAGGCCTCGGCGCAGAGCGCGTCGGTCAGCGCCTCGAAGCCGCCCGCACCCGCGGCCGGATCGGCGACGCGCCAGAGATTGGCCTCGTCGAGGAGGACGTGCTGGGTGTTGCGGGCGCAGCGGCGCGCGAAGGCGTCGGGCAGGCCGATCGCCGCGGTGAAGGGCAGCACCGTGATCGCGTCGGCGCCGCCCAGGCCGGCCGAGAACACGGCGGTCGTCGCCCGCAGCATGTTGACCCAGGGGTCGCGCCGCGTGGTGCTGCGCCAGGCGGTCTCGGCGTGAAGGCGAATCGGCGCCGGCGTCAGGCCGCAGGCCTCCTCGACCCGCGCCCAGAGGCGGCGCAGGGCCCGGGTCTTCGCCACCGTCAGGAACTCGTCGGCATCGGCCACGAGCAGGAAGGCCAGGGCGGCGCGGGCGCGCTCCAGCGAGTGCCCGCCGGCCTCGAGCGCCCGCAGGGTCGCGAGCGCGCCGGATAGGAGGCAGGCGAGTTCCAGCGCCTCGCCGGCGCCGGCCTCGTGGAAGGGGCGGCCGTCGGCCAGGAAGGCGCGGCCGGAAAACCCCTGCACCTCGACCTCCCGCAGGAGGTCGGCGAGGCCGGGCCAGGACGGCACGGTGCCGGTCGCGGCCTGCACGGCGACCGGATCGAGGCCGAGATCGATGTCGAGGGCGGAAAGATCGTCGCCGCGGGCCTTCGCCAGGGCGAGGAGGGCCCGGGCGGCCTCGGGCGCGACGGCCCCGGCATCGAGCCGCAGGCCGATCAGCGGCAGCATCACGCCGTCGAGCGCCGCCTCCAGGGCCTGGGGCCCGGCAAGACCGAAGCCGCGGGCGGCGGGGCTGCCGGCCATCACCAGGGTCAGGGCGTCGGCGCCGCCGTCGAGGTCGGTCAGGGCGAGCGCATTGGCCTCGGCGGCATCCGGATGGTCGACCCGCTGGCTCACCCGCCAGCGTCCGGGCGCCGCACGGCCGGGCTGGGGGGCGGCCTCGGCCGGCGGATAGAGCGGCTGGACCGGGATGCCGTCCGGCGTGCGGCGCACCAGCCGCTTGCCGAAATCGGCGCCCTTCAGCACACCGTCCACCAGGGCACGCCACTGCGCCTCCGTGGCGGCCGGAAACGCGGCGGCGAGCGTCGTATCGTCCATGGCGGGTCCTCGTGGCGCGGGTCGTTTCCTGACCACGACATAGCCGCGCGACCCGCCCATGGTCGAGTGCCGTTGCGGGGACGTCGGCCCCCTTTCGTCAGCCGAACACGATCAACCCGGCAAAGCCCGCCGCACCCACGATGATGCGCCACCAGGCGAACAGCGAGAAGCCGTGCCGGGAGACGTAGTTGAGGAGCTTGCGGACCACGAACAGGGCCGACAGGAACGCCACCACGAAGCCGATGGCGATCAGCCCGACATCGTCCTTCGACAGGTTCTTGTAGTTGTCGAGCAGGTCCTTGGCGAAGGCGCCGGCCATGGTCGGCATGGCGAGGTAGAACGAGAACTCGGTGGCGGCGCGCTTGCCCGAACCCATCAGCATGGCGCCGACGATGGTGGCGCCCGACCGCGACACGCCGGGGATCATCGCCAGGCACTGGAACAGGCCGATCTTCAGCGCCATCGGCAGCGAGAACTGGTGCACGTCGTCGTATTTCTGCTCGATCTCGGTCTCGTCGATGACGAGGAGCACGAGGCCGCCGGCGACCAGCGTGGAGCAGATGATCCAGGGATTGAACAGGTAGAACTTGATGTACTTCGAGAACAGGCCGCCGATGATGGCGGCGGGCAGGAACGCGATCAGGATCGCCAGGATGAAGCGGCGGGCGGTCGGATCGCTCGGCGCGCGCACCAGCAGGTCGAGGAGCTGGCGGAAATAGACTCCGACGATCGCCAGGATGGCGCCGAGCTGGATCAGCACCTCGAAGGTGTTGTTGGGCGATTCGAAGCCGATGAAGTGGCCGACGAGGAGCTGGTGCCCGGTCGAGGAGACCGGGATGAACTCGGTCGCGCCCTCGACGAGGGCGAGCAGGACGGCCTTGCCGATGCTGGCGACGTCCATCACCGCGCTCCCCGCTCGGAGATCATGCCACGCGCGGGCCCGCCCGCCCCCCAGATCGCCGTCGTCATGTCGTCTGCTCTCGTGGTCGCGCCGCGGGCGGTCGCGACCGCGTCCGGCGGAGATTGGAAACGGGCCCGGCGTCGTGCCGCGCTCTCGCCGGCGGTCCAGCGCCACCTCTATGGCAAGTCTGTGGTGGAGTGCCTGTGGTGAAGGGCGTGCCGGGATTCTCGGTGTCTCTCACGAAACTCCCGATCACCGTCGTCGCCCGTTGTAGCGACGTCAGCGCGGCGGGAGTTTCGTGAGGTGCACCCACCCTCTCGGCGGAGCCTCGCACCAACAAGGTTGAGGCTCGGTTACCAGCCCGCACCACCCGTGTTAAGGATGCCGAAAGTTTTCTATGAACCGGTGACCGGACGTTAATCACGTCCGGGCCAATCCTGACGGACACGACCCACCGCGAGCCGACCTTCAAGGCCAGCCAACAGACGAAGCGCGAAACGGCCCCGCATGGCGACGCTCCACCATTCCTCGTTCTGCCCGCATTCCCGCTTCGTGCGCCTGATCATGGCCGAGATGGGCATGGAGCCCCAGCTCGTCGAAGAACGCCCGTGGGAGCGGCGGGAGGATTTCTTGATGATGAACCCGGCCGGCACCACCCCGGTGCTGGTCGAGGAGGGCGGGCTCGCCGTGCCGGGCGGCGGCATCATCGCCGAGTATCTCGACGAGACCCGGGGCTTGGGGCTGGGCGGGTCGCGGCTGCTGCCGGAATCCCCCGCCGCACGGGTCGAGGTGCGCCGCCTCCTCGACTGGTTCCTGCAGAAGTTCGACCAGGAGGTGACCGGCTACCTCGTCACCGAGAAGATCCACAAGCGCTTCATGACCTCGCAGCACGGCGGCGGCCCGCCGGACATGAACGCGATCCGGGCGGCGCGCAGCAACGTGCGCTACCACCTGAAATACATCGGCTACCTGATCTCGCGGCGGAACTGGCTGGCGGGCAGCCAATTGACCTATGCCGACCTCGCCGCCGCGGCCCACCTGTCCTGCGTCGACTACCTCGGCGACGTGCCGTGGGACGAGGACGAGACGGCGCGGAACTGGTACGCGCGGGTGAAGTCGCGCCCCTCCTTCCGCAGCCTGCTCGCCGACCGGGTGGCCGGGATGGCCCCGGCCGATCATTACGCGGATCTGGACTTCTGACGCCCAAAGCCCCGCTCACCTCTGACGCCCTTCGACGTTTCCTCGAGACCCGCGCCCGGGTGCTGGGCTTCGACACGCTGGCGATCACCCGGCCCGACGCGGTGCCGGCTCTGCCCGAGCGCCTGGCCGCCTGGCTCGCCGCCTCGCGCCACGGCACGATGACGTGGATGGAGGAGCGCACCGGGGAGCGGGCCGATCCGGCGCGGCTGTGGCCGGAGGTGCGCAGCATCGCGATGCTCGGCGTCAATGCGGCTCCGGACGGCGACCCGCTGGCGGCGCTCCAGGAACCGTCCCGCGGGTCGATCGCCGTCTACGCGCGGCGGCGCGACTACCACGACGTGATCAAGGGCAAGCTGAAGGAGCTGGGCGGTGCCTTCGCGGCCAAGGCCGGAGCCAGGGTCAAGGTCTTCGTCGACACCGCGCCGGTGATGGAGAAGCCGCTCGCCGCCGCCGCCGGACTCGGCTGGCAGGGCAAGCACAGCGTGCTGCTGTCGCGGGATTTCGGCAACTGGCTGCTGCTCGGCGCCATCTACACCACCGCCGAGCTGCCGGTGGACGCGCCCGAGGGCGACCATTGCGGCCGCTGCCGGCGCTGCCTCGACGCCTGCCCGACGAACGCCTTCCCGGCGCCCTACCAGCTGGATGCGCGACGCTGCCTCGCCTACCTGACGATCGAGCATGCGGGGCCGATCCCGCCGGAATTCCGGGTGCCGATGGGCAACCGGGTCTTCGGCTGCGACGATTGCCTGGCGGTGTGCCCATGGAACAAGTTCGCGACCGCCACCCGGGAGACGCGGCTCTTCGCCCGCGAGGACCTGGCGGCCCCTCCCCTCGCCGAGCTCGCCCGGCTCGACGAAGCGGGGTTCCGCACGCGCTTCGCCGGCACGCCGATCAAGCGCACCGGGCGCGACCGCTTCCTGCGCAACGTGTTGATCGCCGTCGGCAATTCGGGGGACGAGGCGCTTGCCGGCGAGGCGGCGCGCCTGCTCGGCGACGCCTCGCCCCTGGTGCGCGGCATGGCGGTGTGGGCGCTCGCCCGCCTCGGGCGCCTGCCCCCCGCCCCACCGCCCGACGAGAGGGATCCCGACGTGCTGGCCGAATGGGCCCTGGCGAAAAACTCGGGCGTCCAGAGGGCGAGCCCTCTGGCGGGTGCAGGGCGGCGCCCTGCATAAGACGGCATCTCCCGTGAGACAGGGCTTTTGAGCCGCATGAACCTGTTCGTCTTCGGGCTCGGCTACACGGCCGGCCATTTCGTGTCCCGCGAGCGCGCCCGTTTCAATCGCGTCACGGCGACCCGCCAGGCGCCCGCCGCCATCGACGGCGTGACGCTCCGGGTGTTCTCGCCCGACGAGACCGATCCGCGCATCGCCGACGACCTCGGCCGCGCCGACGCGATCCTGGTGTCGATCCCGCCGGATTCCGGCGCCGACCCGGTGCTGGCGGCCTTCGCGGGCGCGATCGCCGCCGGCCCGGCGCGGTGGATCGGCTACCTCTCGACCATCGGCGTCTACGGCGACCAGGGCGGCGCCTGGATCGACGAGGCGACGCCGCCGGCGCCGACCCACCCGCGCACCCGCGACCGGGTGGCGGCCGAGGAATCCTGGCTGGCGCTCGGTGCGCGGACGGGCAAGGCGGTGCAGGTCTTTCGGCTGTCGGGGATCTACGGGCCGGGCCGCAACGCCTTCGAGAAGCTGCGCCAGGGCAAGGCGCAGCGCGTCGTCAAGCCGGGCCAGGTGTTCAACCGCATCCATGTCGACGACATCGCGACCACGCTCGCCGCCTCCCTCGACCGGCCGCGGCCCGGGGCGGTCTACAACGTCACCGACGACGAGCCGGCCCCGCCCCAGGACGTGACGGCCTTCGCGGCCGAGCTCGCCGGGCTGCCGCTGCCGCCGGCGGTGGATTTCGACACGGCCGATCTGACCCCGATGGCGCGCAGCTTCTACGGCGAGAACAAGCGGGTGCGGAACCGGCTGATCCGGGAGGAGCTGGGGGTGGATCTGGCCTATCCGACGTATCGGGAGGGGTTGCGGGGAGTGATGTAGGGGGCAATCTGCTGCTCGCGCATCTGCTCCTATCCTCCCAACGGCATTGCTATCCTCCGCGTCATGTATGGACGGCCCCCGTTTCGCAAGGGTTTGTGAGCATCGGTTTGAGCCAGTCGGTTCAGGAGCAGTCATGTATCCGGCCTCTGATGCCGTCGTGCCGCCGCGGTTGATGCGACGAGGACGACGGCGGGCCACCAAGGGGTGCGCACAAGCGTTCCTTGCGAAGAACCAGGCTCCCAACATCCCGACGCGCTGTGACGCGCGATGACGTGGCGGAGTGTCCTGGTCCCAGGTCCCTCATCCTGCTCTGGCCTTGGCCGTGCTTACAGCTCCTTGCTCACCGAAGGTCGCGTCCCGCCGCTCCTCAAGCGGCGGCGGGACGCGACCGGCCTGCCT